>JBJEOB010000165.1:0-25025 GCA_051880495.1 Lachnospiraceae bacterium | reverse complement strand
ACATGAAGATCATATTGGTGCAATACCATATGTTTTAAAGGACATTAATGTCCCTATTTATGCCACAAAGCTTACAATGGGCATAATTGATTTTAAGTTAAAAGAACATGAGATGGACAAAAAAGTCAAGAAGAAGGTTGTAAAGTATGGACAATCCATCAATCTTGGCTGCTTCAGAATTGAGTTTATAAGGACAAACCATAGTATTGCTGATGCGGCTGCACTGGCAATTTATACACCTGTAGGAACAATTGTCCATACAGGCGACTTTAAGGTTGATTACACACCTGTTTACGGTTCACCTATTGACTTGCAGAGACTTGGCGAAATTGGTAAAAAAGGCGTCCTTGCATTGATGTCTGATAGTACCAATGCATTAAAACCGGGCTTTACAATGTCAGAGAGTACAGTGGGTAAGACATTTGATACGTTATTTAATGACAATCGCGGAAGCCGAATTATTATTGCCACGTTTGCTTCCAATGTAGACCGTGTTCAGCAGATAATTAATTCTGCATGTAAATACGGACGCAAGGTTGTAATTGAAGGACGAAGCATGGTGAACATCATAAGCGTTGCCAAGGAACTTGAATATCTGAATTATCCGGATGGAACAATTATTGATGTCGAGCAGATGAAAAACTATACTGACGACCAGATTGTTCTTATTACAACAGGTAGTCAGGGTGAATCTATGGCTGCGTTGTCAAGAATGGCAGCTTCTCTTCACAGAAAGGTTACAATACATCCGGGGGATACTGTAATATTCAGTTCGACACCTATACCGGGAAATGAAAAATCCGTTGCGAAGGTTATCAACGAGCTTGCGATGAAGGGCGCAAAGGTTATTTTCCAGGATGCACATGTATCAGGTCATGCCTGTGAGGAAGAATTAAAGCTTATATATTCGCTTGTTAAGCCAAAATATGCGGTTCCTGTTCATGGTGAATACCGACATCTGGCTGCCAATGCCGAAATAGCTGAAAATATGGGAATTCCAAAGGAAAACATTTTTGTAATGTTTAAGGGTGATGTCCTTGAATTCGGACCTGATTCGGCAGAGATTACCGGAACTGTACAGACAGGAGCAGTCCTTGTTGACGGACTTGGCGTTGGTGATGTTGGTAATATCGTTTTACGTGACAGGCAGAATCTTGCTGAAAACGGAATTATAATTGTTGTAATGACGCTTGAGAAACATTCTAACCAGTTACTGGCAGGACCTGATATAGTATCACGTGGATTTGTGTATGTAAGGGAGTCCGAGAACCTTATCGAAAATGCCAGAATGGTGGTCGAAGAGGCTGTTGAAAACTGTTTGTACCGTAACGTTACAGACTGGGGTAAAATCAAGAATGTTGTAAAAGATACTTTGAGTGATTATATGTGGAAGAACTTAAAGAGAACTCCGATGATTCTTCCGATAATTATGGAGGTATAAAGTGAGTATTAGTCGTGTTGACGAACTGGCTGCCGAACTTTCAAAGGCTATTATTGAAAGTGATGAATATAAGAATTTTATAAAATGCCGGGATGAGATACAGAAGAATCCGCAGCTTTATCAGGCTGTAAATGAGCTTCGTAAGCACAATTTTCAATTGCAGAATGCAGAGGGAATTGCTGATATGTATGATGAAGTCGTAAAGATTTTTGACAAATATGCATATGTTAGAACTAATATAGTTGCTAACCAGTTCCTTCGTGCAGAGATAAGTGTGTGTCGTATGATACAGGATATTCAGAGAACTTTGCTCGAACCAATGGATTTTGATGTGGATTTTCTTGATTAGCATTAAAAAGGGGTATAAATATGGCAAATACAAAGAAAAAAGATGTTACGGCAACTCTTGCACGTACCGTCATCAGTATCTGTTTAAACGTATTATTTGTGTCAATTGTCGCGATGGTAATATTTACTTCTGCCGGTAAGGGATTTGAGTTTGGTAAAGCTATTTTTGAAGACGCTGCGATAGATGCAGCGGAACAGGGGAAGACATCGGTAGTTACCATACAGGAGGATTATTCTTCGTATGATATAGCGAAGGCTGTTGAAAAGGCTGGGCTTGTTGAGGATAAAAATGTTTTCTTTATTCAGCTTATTCTGTCTGAATACAAGGATGATATTAAAGCCGGAACGTACACTGCAAGTACGGCACAGAGACCGTCAGAGATAATGCAGACGCTTGCCGGTGTTGTTGCCGAAGAGGATACAAAAAAATGATCATAGATGAAAGAATGGTTACATTTATTAATTCTTTCGATTGTGGTGACAGTGAAATAGTTGAGGAAATCGAGCGTCAGGCATTAGCTGACGGTGTACCGATTATAAGACAGGAGATGGGGAATCTGCTCAAGGTATTGCTTGCCTTGAAAAAGCCGGAGAACATACTTGAAGTAGGAACGGCTGTAGGCTACTCATCTATTCTTATGGCGGAAAATACTTCAAAAGACTGTCATATAACAACGATTGAAAAGTATGAGAAAAGAATACCAATTGCAAGGGGAAACTTTAAAAAAGCCGGATATGAAGATAAAATCACCCTGATTGAGGGAGACGCCATGGATGTCATGAAAGAGCTTAGCGGAAGCTATGATATGATATTTATGGATGCTGCCAAGGGACAGTATATTAATTTTATGGATGATGTTATAAGGCTTCTTGCACCGGGAGGATTATTAATTTCCGACAACGTACTGCAGGAGGGTGACATTATTGAATCGAAATATGGCGTAATAAGGCGTAACAGAACAATTCATATGCGTATGAGAGATTACATATATGCCATTACGCATCATGAGCGGCTGGTCACTTCCATAGTTCCGATTGGTGATGGAATTACGCTTAGTGTTAAGAAAGAGTTGTAAGGAGGAAATATGAAAGCACCTGAATTATTGATTCCGGCAAGCAGTCTGGAAGTTTTAAAAGTTGCCGTAATTTTCGGAGCAGATGCTGTATATATAGGCGGGGAGGCATTTGGATTAAGGGCAAATGCAAAGAACTTTTCGCCCCAAGATATGAAGGAAGGAATAGAATTTGCACATGAACATGGTGTTAAGGTATATGTTACTGCAAATATTCTTGCCCATAACAGAGATCTTGACGGAGCATATGCTTATTTCGAAGAGTTAAAATCAGTCGGTCCGGATGCACTTATTATTTCAGACCCGGGTATTTTTACCATTGCTCGTGAAGTCCTGCCTGACATGGAGATTCATATCAGTACACAGGCAAATAACACAAATTACGGGACTTATCTTTTCTGGCATAAGATGGGTGCTAAGAGAGTTGTTTCTGCCCGTGAATTATCACTTGAAGAGATTAAGGAAATAAGAGCCCATATCCCTGAAGATATGGAAATAGAAACATTTATACACGGAGCTATGTGTATCTCATACTCAGGAAGATGCCTGCTTAGCAGTTTCCTGGCAGGAAGGGATGCCAACCAGGGCGCATGTACGCATCCGTGCAGATGGAAATATGCTGTTGTTGAAGAGACAAGACCGGGTGAATATATGCCTGTTTATGAAAATGAACGTGGAACATATATTTTCAATTCTAAGGATCTTTGTATGATTGAACATATTCCTGAACTTATGGATGCCGGAATTGACAGCTTTAAAATTGAAGGAAGAATGAAGACTGCATTATATGTTGCAACGGTTGCCAGAACATACAGAATGGCAATAGATGATTATATGAAGGATCCTGAATATTATAAGAGCAGAATTCCTTTTTATAAAGAAGAAATTGCAAAATGTACTTACAGGCAGTACACGACTGGATTTTTCTTCGGAAAGCCTGACCAGAATACACAGATTTATGACAGTAATACTTACTGCAAGGAATACACGTATCTTGGAATAGTCGGTGAACGCAATGAAGAGGGACTCTACAGAATTGAGCAGAGAAACAAATTTGTCTGTGGTGAAACTATTGAAGTGATGAAGCCGGACGGAAGAAATATTGAAGCAATGGTTAAACGTATTACCGATGAAAATGGCATAAATCAGATGTCAGCTCCTCATCCGAAGCAGGTGCTGTATATTGACCTTGATGTAAAATTAGATAAATATGATATTCTTAGAAGAAAAGAATAGTGTTGGAAAGGCACTTTGAAGGCATTTTGTTCATATGATGTATAAAATGACTTTGAGGTGCTTTCTTGAAATTATTTGAAAAACCATTGACAGCGGCAGAAGAAAGACAGTATCTTCTTAAACTTAGCGAGAATGATGCAAACGCCCAGGATATTCTTATCAGAAAAAACATGCGTCTCGTTGCACATATGGTAAAGAAGTATTCCTCAAATGATATGGAAACAGAGGATCTGATTTCAATTGGAACAATCGGTCTTATAAAGGCAATAAAAAGTTTTGATATTAATAAAGGAAACCGCTTCGCAACATATGCCGCAAAATGCATTGAAAATGAGCTTTTAATGACTTTTCGCAGCAACAGGAAAAGAAACAGGGATGTTTCATTAAATGAACCTGTCGGCACGGATAAGGAAGGAAATGAAATATGTCTGCTGGATTTTCTTGAGTGTCAGAATGGAGATGTTTATTATACTGTAGAACTGAATTCTGATATCAAGTGGCTTAAAAATGCTATAGAGACCTGTCTCACAGAACGTGAACGTCAGGTGATAGCATTAAGATATGGCTTTTATGGTGATGCCGAAAAAACGCAGATGGAAATAGCTAACATGCTTGGAATTTCGCGAAGCTATGTCAGCAGAATAGAAAAAAAGGCCCTTTCAAAACTTAGGGCACAGAGGAGAGAATAATGACTGTATTGGATAAAATTAAAAAAGTTAGGGAAAAAATGAATGAGGATAATACAGGTGTGTATATCGTTACTTCATCTGATTATCATAATTCGGAATACACGGGAGATTATTTTGAAACACGTAAATTCCTGTCCGGTTTTACAGGCTCAAACGGAACTTTGGTTATAGGCCTTAATGAGGCTGCGCTATTTACGGACGGGAGATATTTTTTGCAGGCTGAAAATGAATTAGAGGGCAGCAATATTATTTTAATGAAAATGGGCATTAAGGGGACACCGTCGATTATTCAGTATGTTGAGTCACTGTCTGCCGATGGTAAAAATATTGCTGCCGATTTAAGGACGATTCCTGCAAAAGACGGTATTTCATATAATGCCTTGGCAAAAAGTAAAAATGCAGAACTTGTTCATAAGACATATGGTGATGATATCTGGAGTGACAGACCGGATATGTCAAAAAATCCGGCGTTTGAACTGGGTATTGAATATGCCGGTGAAAGCAGGAAAAGTAAGCTTTTGCGTGTCCGTGAAAAGATGAATGAGGCAGGTGCCGACAGCCATGTGCTCACAACGCTTGATGATATTGCCTGGCTGTTAAATATAAGAGGAAATGACATACTGTATAACCCTATGGTTTTGTCTTATTTATATTTAACAAATGACAAAGGAATACTTTTTGCAGACAAAAGTAAATTTTCTGATGAAATTATTAAATCTCTTTACGAAGATAATATAATAATAAATGATTATTTTGAGTTTGACGGATTTATAAGAAATCTTCAGGGTAAATGCAGTGTTTTATATGATCCTGCGAGAATAAACTATTATATTTATAATTCGCTTCCGGATAATATTACAAAGGTTGAAAAAGAGAATCCTGAAATATTAATGAAAGCCGTCAAAAACAAAACTGAAGCGGATAATGAACGCAAGGCTCATATTAAAGACGGTGTTGCCGTGACGAAATTTATTTACTGGCTTAAGAAAAATGTCGGGAAGATAAAGATTACGGAGGTAAGTGCGGCAGAGTATCTTGAAGATTTGCGCAAAAAGCAGGAGGGATATATCGAGCCAAGCTTTTCTACCATAAGCGCATATAAAGAAAATGCAGCAATGATGCATTATAATCCGTATGCCAATGAAACCGTGGAGTTATTACCTGAAGGAATGCTTCTTGTGGATTCAGGCGGGCAGTATTATGAAGGAACAACAGACATTACCAGGACAATTGCACTGGGTGAAGTCTCAGAAATTCATAAGGTACATTATACTGCAGTTCTTCGTGGAATGTTAAGGCTTTCTGATGCCAGGTTTTTAAAAGGCTGTATCGGAATGAATCTTGATATTCTGGCAAGAGGACCATTGTGGGAAATGGGCCTCGACTACAGATGCGGAACAGGACATGGTGTCGGATATCTTCTCGGAGTGCATGAGGCTCCAAACGGATTCAGATGGAGAAGAGTGCCGGAAAGAGAAGATGGCTGTGTTATTTCCGAGGGAATGATTACGACTGATGAACCGGGCGTTTATGTGGATGGAAGTCATGGAATAAGAATCGAAAATGAATTGCTCACCGTAAAAGAAGCAGAAAATGAGTATGGTGAATTTCTTAAGTTTGAGACACTTACAATGGCTCCTGTTGAAATGGATCTGATTGATTGGAATCAGATGTCGGATAAGGATATCGTTTTACTTAAAAATTATCAGCAAAATGTGTATGACTGCATATCAAAATACCTCGAAAATGATGAAAAAGAATGGTTGTGTCAAATTTGTTGTAAAATTTGACGTAAATGCACAACTTTTTTAAGAAAAGTTTGGATAGTTTTATTCCGAATAAAAATAAATATTGTATTGCAAAAATGCCATTAATAATATATAATTCTTTTTGTTATTTTATTATCTTATTATTAATTGAAAGATGGTGACAAGATGGTATCTAAGAAAGAAGAAAAGACAGTTAAGGTTGCAGCTCCTGCAAAGGAAGTAAAGGCTGAACCGGCTAAGACAGTAGCAGCAAAGGTTGAAACTAAGACAGCAGTAAAGGAAGCAGCTCCAAAGAAAGAGGCTGTAAAGAAGGCTCCTGCTAAGAAGGCAACTGAAAAGAAGACTGAAGAAGTTAAGACTTGTAATTTTTATATACAGTATGCTGGTAAGCAGTTTAGCTACGAAGATATTATTGCTAAGTCAAAGGACGCTGCAGCAGCAGAGATGGGCAAGAAGGTTACATCAGTAAAGACTATTGACATTTACTGCAAGCCAGAAGAACATGCTGCATATTATGTAGCAAACGGTAAAGTTGCTGGCCGTATCGATTTATAATTTATCGAATACATAAAAGCATCCTATGTAAGGGTGCTTTTTTGTGTAATAGGAAATTGCATCGCAATTTCTCTATACCATAAATAAAACACTAAGGGGTGCAAAATGAAGAAAAAAATTTTATCTTTAGTACTTATCTCAATGATGGTACTCGGCCTTGTTGCATGCGGAAAGAATAACAAGGCAGTAACGGCAACTGAATTTGCTGAAAAAATCGGCGGAATGGAACTGTATTCATCAAACATGCAGTTAGATATTTCTGACGGTACTGATGTAGTTTCTGTAAAGCTTAACGTTGCAAATTCAGACGTTAATGAAGGTTCTGTAGTTGTTGAAGCCAAAGCAGGCACTATGACTGACTACAAGGTGTTCACAACAGTTTATGTCACAAAGGACATGGATATTTACATTAACGCAAAACAGCTTCTTGACTTCATGGTATCATATGACAGTCAGTATGCTATTATCAGCTCATTCATTTCTTTGTCTGAAGATTATGTAAGTATCAAAAAAGACGATATCAAAGCTATGTATGAACAAATGGGCGAGGATTATTCTGAGATTGAAGCAGCATATGACAATATGAACACTGCTGAAGCTTCAAAGTTATATCTTGAACTGTTTGGTAATTTTGTTGACAAGATTAAGGCTGATACAGAGGATTCTGTTGTAAGTGTTTCTGCTGATAAGATGACAGTTACGGTTAACAACGATAATGTAACTGTTTTTGCAGATGCTTTAGCAAAGATTAGCTTTAAAGAAGTCTTAGAAAGCGAAAATAATAAATCTAAGATTGATAATTACGATGAAATGGTAACTGCAGTAGAAACAATTGACGAATCTCTTAAGGAAATGGCTGACGCTCTTAAGGAATTTGCAGCAACCGGAAAGATTGATGTAAAATTTGAGTGGGCTATTAAAGGTAAGAATGTTGATACAACATTAGATGCAACCGTTGAAGCAGACGGAAGCGTATCAACCGTTAAGCTTTCAGCAACATCAACACCTGATAAGTTATCAAGCTTATCAGTACCTGACAAGAGTGTAAGCTTTATTGATTTAATGAATCAGTTACAGGGTAACTAAAAAAACTATTACTTTCAGTAAATGAAAAGGGGGCTGTAAAAAGTCCCGTTAACGAAAATAGCTATGGGCTCGCGTCCATAGCTATTTTTGGTAAAATCAAAATATTCCTGACGAAATGCGGTATATTGCTATTAACGGTAATTCGTTGCCATATCATGTAAACCGGAATGAGTTGAATGTGTTTTTTAGTGATGCGCAGTAGGGAAAGAATATGCCGAATAAATTATAACGGGGTATGGGTGCATGTTTAACAGTCTCTATACCCCGCTCATAGCTACAAAATACAAGAAAAACACTAAAAGCGGGGTATAAGATTCAGATTTAGCTTCCTATACCCCGTTGAGAGCATAATGTTGCTAGATATTTGAACGAACCGGGGTATGGAGGTCAGAAATCTCTGTATATACCCCACAGACAAGAAGCGTTCTTTTGATCTAAGAACTCGGTCAATTCTTCGCTTTGTTAGTAGCTGTCATAAAAACTCAGTAATTCGAATGTAAGCAGGTTATAGTCGAATTATACCAAAAAAAGTTCCAACCATGAAAATATGGCTGGAACTTTTATTCTAAGGCTGTTTTTTTACAGCCCCTTTATTTCTTCATCTTATTCATTTAGAGCAATGGTTGCACCACCGGGTACTTCAACTACTTTATCATCGTTGATAATGAGCCATACAGACATTGCAGAAGGGTTGTAGACAAAACTTAAATCTGCTGCAAACTGTAAGCGGTTGTATGCGTCCATGTAATCAACAATCTCAATATTGGTAGCATACCAGATATCATCCTGGTTGCTCATCATTTCACAGAACTGTTCAATGACTTCCCAGTTGTTATCGCGGTCAAATTCATAACTGTGACCCCAGACATACATCATATACAGATACTGTTTTTTCTTAATGTTCTTGAACGCTTCGCCAAAACCTAAAAGATTGTGGTTGTGATGGCAGGTTGGTTTCCATTCGAGGAAGTTCTCAGGAAAAGCAAATCCGTTAACATCACCTACAACATCAAAATGACATTCCTGTTTAGCCTGGCGTGTATTGTATTCGTCAGCGTAATAATCGCCGATGATACGTCCGTATTTAATGCCTAAATCTTCCATGATACGCTCGACACGCTTGCTGTATGAACCGTTAGGATAAGCATGTCCGCGAATAGGGTATCCCATAACTGATTCAAGAAACTTACGGTCGTTCAAATATTCTTCAACTATCTCTATGTTAGGACAACGGTCAATGGTAGGATGAGTAGAGGTATGTGTTGCAACTTCATGCCCCTTATATAATTCCTTCCATTCTGAAGGGTCAATCCTTAATCCGTCATTTACAAGCCGGGAATTCAGGTTGAATGTTCCCTTTATTCCATATTTGTTAAAAATTGAAACCAGACGTCTGTCAGCAAATTTGCCGTCGTCATAACTCATTGTCAGTACTTTATGTTTTCCACCGGGAAAAGCCATATATATTTTCAGCATAGTTTCCTCCAAAATTCAATATAAATATATTATAATTTTTAATAAGGAATAAATCAATAAAAAATGGTATTTAAAAATAATATTTTATGATATAATCTGTTAGATAAAGACAATTAAATCAATTGCCTGAATTATGGAGGCAGAAAATGAATGAGTATTTAAGATGCTATGCAGAGGTTAATCTTGATGCTATAAAGCACAACATAGATGCTGTCAGGAGCAAAATTGGTGACAAAGCAGATATTATGGCTGTCATAAAGGCAGACGGTTATGGACATGGTGCACTTAAGGTTGCAGAAGCCATAAAAGATAAAGTTCAATATTTTGGTGTTGCTACGATAGAGGAAGCGGTCGAATTAAGACAGGCAGGTGTACTGCTTCCGATTCTTATACTTGGTTATACATCAGCATCGCAGTTTAAAGATGTTTTAAAATATGATATTACACAGACTATATACAGCCTTGAAATGGCAAATGCCATGAATGAGGCTTCAAGGGCGGCAGGCGTGAAGGGAAAGGTTCACATTGCAATTGATACCGGAATGACACGAATAGGTTTTCCGATTTCAACAAAAAGCATTGAGGATGTGAAAATGATAAGTGAAATGCCTTATATTTATCTTGAAGGCATGTTTTCACATTTTTCGTGTGCTGATATGGAGGATAAAGAATATAGTACAAGTCAGATGGAAAAATATGACTGGTTTTCAGATGAACTTGATAAAAGAAATATCAGCATACCAATAAGGCATTTATGTAATAGTGCAGGAATTATTGAATTTGATGACCATAGATTTAATATGGTCCGTTCGGGTATAATTACTTATGGTCTTTATCCGTCGGATGAAGTTAATAAAGATATTGTAAGACTAAAACCGGCACTTTCGTGGAAAACTCATGTCGTGAACGTGCAGACGGTTCCGGAGGGTGTTGGCGTAAGCTATGGTGCAACGTATGTGACGAAGAAAGTAACTAAAATTGCAACTTTGTCTGTAGGATATGCAGACGGTTATCCGCGCTCTTTATCAAACAGGGGCAGAGTACTGATTCATGGAAAGTTTGCGCCTATTATCGGAAGAGTCTGTATGGACCAGATGATGGTAGATGTTACTGATATTGATGATGTCAGAATGGAGGATGTTGCAACACTTGTTGGAAGTGATGGTGTAAACACACTTTCTGTTGAAGAAGTGGCAAATCTTTCGGGAAGCTTTAATTATGAATTTGTGTGTGGAATAAGCAGAAGAGTAAAAAGAATATATTAACAGGAGCTAATTATGTCTTTATATGAAGAGTTGAGAACAAAATATAAAGTATTTTCATATGATTCTTATAAAGTGATTATGGATCAGGGTAAGCTTGTGATTCGTTATCATTTTACAATTGAGGGCTTGGAAGAATTTGAACCTGAATGGCGTTTTGACCCGGGTAATCATACATATGAAGAGCTTATGCAGAATAAAACATTTCTTGATATGGTATTTTCACTTGGAATGGTGGAGCTTGTAAGCTATTGGAAGATTGCCTGCCCGAAAACTGTTAAGGTGATGGCAGGTACGCTTGATGAGGCACAGTGTGCATGGTGGAAGGATTTATACTACCATGGTCTTGGCGAGTTTTTTTATACCAATAATATACCGCTTGATCCTAATGGATTTATGGAAATATGTTCATATGGAAATGAGCAGCCGGGATGTGACAGTCCTTTAACTGACCAGTCAGGCTGTATGGTACCGGTTGGCGGCGGAAAGGACTCGGTTGTTTCCATTGAGCTGTTAAGAAGTATTAATGAAGTTACAAAGGCTTATATAATTAATCCGAGGGGTGCAACAATCAATACGACCATTGCCGGAAAATTTTCTGAGGAAGATGTTATTGTATCAAAAAGGACGCTTGATAAGAGAATGATAACCCTTAATTCCAAGGGATTTTTAAATGGTCATACACCTTTTTCTGCAATAGTTGCATTTTCGGCAACGATTGCCGCATATCTGCACAATCTGAAATATATTGTTCTGTCAAATGAGGCCAGTGCAAATGAAAGCACGGTTCTTGGAAGTACCGTGAATCATCAGTATTCGAAGAGCTTTAAATTTGAAAAAGATTTTCATGAATATGAAGAAAAGTATTTAAAAACCGGCACTTATTATTTCAGCCTGTTAAGACCATTAAGTGAGTTCCAGATTGCAAGATATTTTGCCCAATGTACAGCCTATCATGATATTTTCAGAAGCTGTAATGTGGGAAGCAAGGAAGATATATGGTGCGGCCACTGCCCAAAGTGTATGTTTGTATTCTTCATACTTTCACCATTTATAAGTCACGAGAGGCTGTGTGAAATATTTGGAGCGGACATGGTTAATAATCCTGATATGATTCCTGTCATGGAACAGCTTGTCGGTGTATCTGCTGAGAAGCCATTTGAATGTGTCGGAAGCAGGGACGAGGTGAACACTGCCATATGTATGACTATAAGGCAGCTTGAGAGTGAAGGCAGAGAACTGCCGTTGCTGTTTAAACATTATAAATCATTAAAACAGTTTGATGAATTTTACAATAAAGATAATAAATTCTTTACCTGCTATGAAGAGGAAAATTTACTTCCTGCAAAGTATGCAGAATTAGTAAAGCAAAATTGTTGCAGAGCATAATGGAGGCTGTATCATGTTAGATACGATTCGCAATGTTATAAAAGATAAAAAAGTACTTGTGCTGGGTTTTGGAAGAGAAGGAAAATCCTCGCTTTCGCTTATTGTAAAAGCGGGAGGTTATTCAACAATTGCCATATCTGACCAGAATGAGGTTACTGTGCCTGACGGGTTAGAAGAGTATGTTGACAAATTTTTTTCCGGAAAAGATTACCAGGAGTGCATAAAGGAATATGATGTTATATTTAAAAGTCCGGGTATAGTCCTTAAATATCAGCCGGGTGAGTTTGCCGGAAGGCTTGTGTCACAGACAGAACTTTTCTTTGAACGTTACAAGCACCAGATTATCGGTGTTACCGGAACTAAGGGCAAGAGTACGACGACAACGCTTATTTATCATATTTTAAAAAATGCGGGATATGATACCGTACTTGCCGGAAATATCGGTATCCCGGCGTTTGATATCTGGGATGAGATTAATGAAAATACAATCATAGCATTTGAAATGTCTTCACATCAGCTTGAGTATATGACAGTTGCTCCACATACGGCTGTTTATTTGAATATCCATGAAGAACATCTTGACCATTACGGGACTATGGAAAAGTATGTCCGTGCAAAAGAAAACATTTACAGAAACCAGAATGAGGACGATGTATTATTTGTAAATGAACAGATTGCACCTGATGAGTCAGAATGTGCCGCACAGGTTGTTACTGTAGGATATAACGGGTCAATGATTTGTATTGAGGGTGAAATGATTATCTGTCGTGATGTATCAGGAGCGGTGGTGGATACATATACTATTCCGGCAGATGAAATAAAACTTCTCGGAACACATAATTATTATAATATTGCCGTTGCATATGGTGTTCTTAAAATGTTTGGAATCAATAAGGAACAATTCACAAAAGGACTTGTTACTTATGAAACGTTGCCACACCGTCTGCAATATATAGGATGTGTGGATGGAATAAAGTATTATGATGATTCGATTTCTACAATCTGTGACACGACAATTCAGGCTTTAAAAAGCGTTAAGGATGTCTCGACAATTATAATTGGCGGAATGGACAGAGGTATTGATTATAGGGAACTGATTGAATTTCTGTCAGAACATCCTGTAGAAAATATTATTCTTATGGCAGCCACCGGAAAGAGGATTTTTGATGAAATCAACAGTGATTATCCGAAATTTACGGCAAAGGATAGAATACATCCCGTTGAGACTCTTTCAGAGGCAGTTGAACTTGCCAGAAATATAACACCACAGGGAAGAAGCTGTGTTATGTCTCCGGCTGCGGCAAGTTACGGAATTTTTAAAAATTTTGAAGAACGTGGTGAAGTCTTTAACAGGCTTGTCCACAGACAGTAATGTACTTTAAGGGAGTAGATATATGCTAGAACTTGTACATGGAAGACCGGTTGATTTAACAGGCAGGCTTGAAAAGGAAATACGGACATATGATCTTTTGGACAGGCTTGGTATTGAATATGAAAGAGTAGACCATAAACCGCTTGACACGATGGAAGATTGTATTGAGGTTGACAAGATAATTGATGCGTTTATTTGTAAAAATTTATTTTTGACAAATGCCCAGAAGACAAAATTTTATCTTCTTATGATGCCGGGTGACAAGAAGTTTCATACAAAAGATCTTTCATCGCAGATTAACAGCGCAAGGTTATCGTTTGCAGGTGAAGAGTACATGGAAAAATATCTTGATATTACGCCGGGTTCGGTAAGCGTAATGGGTCTTATGAATGATAAGGAAAATTGTGTTGAACTATTGATGGATGATGAAGTCCTTAAAGGAGAATATCTTGGATGTCATCCATGTATTAATACATCAAGCATAAGACTTAAAATGTCAGATCTTACAGACGTTTTTCTTAAGGAAGTAAAACATGAACCGGTAATTGTTCATCTTGAACGGTACTAGCCGGCAAAAAGGAGGTTTAATATGAATCCATTAAAATTAATACAGGTAAAACAGGCGTGGGATAAATTTAACCAGACTCATCCGAAACTTATGCCTTTTATTCGTGCAGTTGGAAATTCAGGAATGCATCCGGGTACAGTGATTGAAATCAGTGTAACAACACCTGAAGGCCAGAATTATACAACAAATATTAAGGTTTGTGAATCTGATTTGGAATTAATTGAATCAATAAAAGAAGCAGGTAAATAAAAATTTTTATAGCATATGTTATATTGCCTCTTAAGCAGATATGGTAAAGTCTCTATATCTGCTTAAGAGGTTTTTTATTGTAATAAAGGAGGAAATATGGATAATGCAAAAAAATATGTGAACACATGGGGATATGTACGTGTCAGTTCGCGTGACCAGAATGAATGCAGGCAGATTATTGCCATGAAGGAGAAAGGAGTTGACAAAAGCAAAATATATTTGGACAAACAATCAGGAAAGGATTTTAACCGACCACAGTATAAAAAAATGATTAAAAAAATGAAAAAGGGAGATCTTTTATATGTTTTAAGCATTGACAGGCTGGGAAGGGATTATCAGGAGATACAGAATCAATGGAAATTTTTGACGAAGGATAAAGGCATTGATATTTGCGTGCTTGATATGCCGCTGCTGGATACCAGGACAGGCAAAGATTTGCTTGGAACATTTATTGCAGATTTGGTATTACAAATTTTATCTTTCTGTGCAGAAACAGAAAGGTTAAACACTAGAAACAGACAGGCTGCAGGTATTGCCGCGGCAAAAGAAAAAGGGGTCAAATTTGGAAGACCGGAAGTAACAACACCAAAAGATTTTGAACAAATAGTTAAGAAATGGAGAGCTGGTGACATTTCAATGGATACAGCACTTTTTGAGACCAATATGAGCAGGTCAACCTTCTACAGGAGAATGAAAAGCTTGGGATTATAATATCAATTTGTTCCACAATGTGTACTTTTTGGAACTTTAATCTTAAATAAACATTTTTGTAAAAAATAAATCTATAAAGTATATTAACAGTTTTTCATTTGTTTGTCATTAAAAATCTTATTACTTTTTTTTCGTTGTTCATTATTTTATACTGATTTCTATTTAATCCTCTGTCTTTGTATTATGAATTGTCATGATTACATAAAGTAAATATGTGTATCAAAAAGTACACATTGTGAACGACAGAAGAGGAGTTAAACAAATGAAGGATTATATTAAGCTGCTAAGGGTAAAACATTACATAAAGAATCTGCTCGTGTTTATACCGATGTTTTTTGGCGGTGCGATTTTTGATACGGAAAAGATTATTAAGGCATTAATAGGATTTATATGTTTTTGTCTTATTTCTTCATCCGTATATATAATTAATGATATAAGAGATGTTGAAAAAGATAGAAATCATCCGACCAAAAAAAACAGACCATTGGCAAGTGGCAGGATAAAAAGTAGTGTGGCGATTGTAATAATGCTGGTATGTCTTGTGGCTGCTTCAATTTTTTCTGTTGTATTGGGCAGTATAGAAGGAGGCTTTTGTCTACTGCTGTATTTTGCTCTAAATATTGCATATAACATGGGATTAAAAGATAAACCCATTATTGACATAGTGATTCTTGCATCAGGATTTGTTATCAGAGTTTTTTATGGCGGCTTTATAACAGATATACAAATTTCCAAATGGTTATATCTGGTTGTAACTACGGGAAGTCTGTATATGGGACTTGGTAAAAGAAGGAATGAACTTAAAGCGCAGACAGATACAAGAGATGTACTAAAGCATTATAATGAATCTTTTCTTGATAAAAATATGTATGTTTGTGTTTCCCTGACCAATGTGTTCTATGCATTGTGGACATTAGAAATGTCAAATCCAAGAATCAGTTGGACAATACCTGTTTTTATAGTGATGCTTATGTGCTATAGCCTGGATGCTGAAGGAAATTCTGATGGTGACCCCGTTGAAGTAATACTTAAAAACAAAACATTGATCAGCATTATTATTTTATATGCATTATGTATTTTCATGCTGATATATATTTTTTAGGTGAAGTATGAACGTATTTGATTTTGATAAGACAATCTATGATGGAGACAGTACAATAGACTTTTATTTCTATTGTATAAGAAAACATCCTGTTTTGGTTTTTTGTCTGCCATATCAGGTATGGTGCCTGATTAAATATAAGATTAAAATAATCGATAAAACAAAGTTTAAAGAAGAATTCTATTGTTTTTTGAAAAAAATTGATGATGTTGATTCTGATATAAAAAAATTTTGGGATTTAAACCAGCACAAAATAAAGAAATGGTATTTGAAAATACAGCAGCCGGATGATCTTGTTATTTCGGCATCGCCTGAATTTTTGCTACAAGAGATTTGCAAGCGTATTGGTATATGTAAATTAATTGCTTCAATAGTTAATGAGAAGACCGGTAAATATACGGGCATCAATTGTTACGGAGAAGAAAAGATTAATCGATTTAAGGAATGTTTTTTTGATGCCCGAATTCAGAATTTCTATTCAGATTCCAAATCAGATCAACCTATGGCAAATCTGGCCGAAAATGCATTTATAGTTAATGGTGATGAGATTAAGGAGTGGAAAAATGAAAAGTAAAATTATGGATTTATTCAAGCAAAAAAGATTTATTGAATTGGGACTTTTTATTTTGTTTGTGACTCAGTTGCTAACAAATATATATTTTAATCTGGCATTAATGGAGAACCATATGGGATATGATTCCTCATGGTCTTATTTAAAGGCGGCATTAATTTGGAGTGAAAAATCTTTAAATAGTGGTGCATGGCTTGACCAGACCAGTGTATTTTTTGACAGTTCTATGTCTTTGGCAGTTCTTATTTATGGAATAACAAAAAATTTATTACTATCATATGGACTTGCCAATATAATAGTACTAATTTTAATACTTATTTGTGTAACAGGCATCCTTAAACTGCTTGGTTGGGGAATGAAATCAATACTATTTGCGCTAAATCTTGTTGTTTGTCCATATTTGACGAATGGATTCAGTGTTGTTAATGATTTAGGATATTTTAATAATATGATTTCTGGACCGGCATTCTATAGTCTGAGAGTATTAATTGTGCTTATTATTATAAGAGAGTTTCTAGTAATAAGAAAAAAAGGAAAAATTGACGTTGCAGGTATGCTCGCATGTTTACTATGTTTGTTAGCAGGAGCATCAAGTGGTATTTTCATTATTATAATGATTTTACTGCCATATATTATATATGAATTTGAGATTGCCTTTTTAAATAATGATATTAAATTTTTATTGAAAAAAGAAGCAGTTTATGCATATATTTGCACTGCTTTTGTCTGTGCCGGTAAGTTTCTTGCAAAACATTTTCTGGGTATAGTTGCAATTGATACAAGCAGGACATGGACAACATTAGAGAAATTGCCGGATAATCTTAGTGCACCAATTCTTGGGTTGATGAAACTTATCGGTGTCCTTCCTGTTACTGATACTTCTGTATCGGTTTTATCAGCAGAAGGAATTTACAGAGTATTTCCAATTTTTATATTTTTTGTATTAATTGTAAGTATTGGTGTTGCAATTAAATGCATGGTAAAGAACTATTCGGCAGAATATGGTTTTATTCATTTTTCAATTAATGCAGTAGCGGTTAATATTCTTGTGTTTGGATTATTTAATGCGCAATATGGAACTCCGATTTTTGAAGAGAGATATATAATAAGTACTTATATGATATTAATTCTTTTGGTTTCTTATTATATTGACAAGCTTGATTTAAAGCAATTATTCTCTAAGTTTATAATTTTATTTTTATTTATTTCATTGATTGCCAATAATTATATTTCTGATAAGAAATATGTTGAAACATCAAATGATTCATGGCAGTTATCAGAGATCCGTTCGGTAGTAAGTTCACAGGACGCAAAACTGGTTTATTTTTGGGGTGATGATGTAATTGTCTGTGCGAGGGCGATGAGAGCATATGATTTAAATCATGTTTATAAGGCAATTGAAAATTCGGGTGTATATCATCATTGGGGTGATTATACCTATTTTGAGGATAATGCGGATTATAATGGAAGTTCTCTGTTGATTATTCCAAAAGGAACAGAAATTGTGCCTGAAAATATATTAAGCCAATATAAATGGCTTTGTGATCTTGAAAGAGTTTCTATTTTCAGATGCGATTTTAACGCGATAGATCGTGTTAATGGAATAACAGGGGAAGTGAGTATTGATTTCCCAACAACACCAGGCATAGTCGTACAGAATGGTGTATTTGAAGGTAACAGTTTTATAACAGATGGAACCGGCGGTTATGTAATGAGGGGACCTAACAGTTGTACTATCACGGGAAATTATGATTTTATTATCGACTATCAAATAATTGAAGGGGAAAATGCAATTTTTGATGTTGCAATTGATGGGGGTGCAATGCAGTTAGGTGAAACAGAATTAGATTCGTCTAATACTCAAAAAGTTATAGAAAACATTTCTCTTGAACAAAATCATTTACTTGAATATCGTATCCAATGCGAAGAGGGTACTAAAATAAAAATAGATAAGGTTACTATTGTAAAAAAATAATTAATATGTATTATGAATTACACTGTAGTTAATAAAAATGGGAGGTTGTCGCAAAACGGACAACCTCCTTTTAATTGATAGAAAATTGCGACGCAATTTCCTATATTGTTAACATCTTTCTGCAATTGAGTAGAGAAGCTTTTCTGTATTGTTCCAGTCAAGACAAGGATCTGTGATTGATTTACCATAGACACCCTCGCCGACTTTCTGGCAACCGCCCTCAATATAACTTTCAATCATTACGCCCTTAACAAGCTTTTTAACATCTTCAGAATGGTTACGGCTGTGGAGAATTTCACTTACAATTCTCATCTGTTCCATATACTGCTTGTTAGAGTTTGAATGGTTGGCATCAACGATACAAGCAGGATTCTTAAGGTTTCTCTGGTTATACATTTCAACCAGGCGGACAAGGTCTTCATAGTGATAGTTTGGAAGACTCTGGCCATGTTTATTTACAGCACCGCGAAGAATGGTATGTGCATATTCATTACCGTTTGTGTTTACTTCCCATCCGCGGTAAATAAATGTATGTGCGGCCTGTGCTGCAACAACTGAATTTAACATTACAATATAGTCGCCACTTGTAGGATTCTTCATTCCGGCAGGAACATCCATTCCGGATACGGTAAGTCTGTGCTGCTGATCCTCGACAGAACGTGCACCTACTGCAACATATGAAAGTAAATCTGCAAGATACCAGTAATTTTCAGGATAAAGCATTTCATCCGCAGTTGTAAGACCTGTTGCCTTGATAATGTCAAGGTGAAGCTTACGAATCGCGATAACACCGGCAAGAAGGTCAGGCTTTTTTTCAGGGTCAGGCTGATGAAGCATTCCCTTATATCCCTCACCGGTTGTCCTTGGCTTATTAGTATAAACACGAGGAATGATAACAACCTTATCTTTGATTTTTTCCTGTACTTTTGCAAGACGTAATGTGTAGTCCATTACAGCTTCCTCGTTATCTGCAGAACAAGGACCTACGATACATAAGAATTTATCAGATTTTCCGGAAAGAACGTCCTTAATCAAGGCATCACGTTCTTCTTTCAATTTTACAATATTTTCCGGCACCGGATACTGCTCTTTGATTTCCTTTGGAACCGGAAGTTTTTTAACAAATTCAAAACTCATAACAAATCTCTCCTTTTGTGAAGCACTAATCGGTATATGTGCATACAACTGTAACATTATAAGGGATTTTATTGGAAAAGTCAAAGGGAATGACCAATCATTGAATCGCGTGGAGTGATATGGTAAAATTAAGCTGAGCTTGACTTAAGGGGTCACTGACGAAAATAATAAAAGGGAGAAAAAATGGATTACAGAAAAATATATGAAAGAGTAGAAAACTCGCTTTATACAGCAGGAAGACGTTTTTATGCCGGTTTCCGATTAGCGGCCAGTGTGTTGTTTTTAGTAGTATTGATAATATTTCTTATGAAATTTAATATTTGGGGTTTGTTTTTTGCTTCAGACGTGGACTGGTTCGTAAAAGCATTTTTCCTTTTACTAATTACACTTATGATTTTATTTGATATAGGATATATTATTGAGGGCATTGTCGAAATAATAACGATAATCCATAATTCGCCGGATGGAGTAGTGGGACTGATGATATTTATCCGGACCATAGTGAACTCCATTGCCTATATTGCAGCGGGAATAATCTTTGTAGGCTTTGGCGTGGCAATAGCAGTTCAGGGAAATATTGCATCGTCTCTGTTTATAATATTACTTGGAATCTTTCCTATTGCTTTGGGAGCATATGAAGTATATAAGAACTATGTCTTTTATAAAGAATTTAATACTCCGGCTATGGAAGATCCGTACAGCAGATATAACAGGCTTGTGGTTATTGGAGAAAATATGACTTCCTTGTTGTTAGGAACGGTGTTAGTACTTGTTTTTCCTATGATGATTGAAATATGCCTTGCTACTCCGGATATTGATGCAGTTTCCGGTGGAGTAGTAATTGGTGTGGGAGCCGTATTTGGCATTGTGGGAATAGTTATTCTTTTTTATGCTATAAAAAAGATAAAAAATTGAAGTAACTGCATTCATTGATAAATCCGTTAAAATTCGATATAATATAACTATAGATGTTGTAGTATGTATTGGAGGCGAATGATTCATGACAGGGATAGATAGAGTAATTTGGGTAGTGCTTGATAGTGTCGGAATGGGTGCAATGCCTGATGCCGGCAGATTTGGTGATGAAGGATGTAATACAATAGGCCATGTAAGCAGGGCGAATAATGGATTAAACCTGCCGAACATGGTTAAGCTTGGATATGGAAATATTGACGGTATGACAGGAATTGAGCCGTGTGACAATCCAATAGGATGCTTTGGAAGACTTGCGGAAATTTCTAACGGAAAGGATACCACAACGGGACATTGGGAGATGGTTGGTATTCATACGACACAGGCATTTCCGGTTTATCCGGATGGATTTCCAAAGGAAATTATTGATAAGTTCTGTGAGGAATGTGGCATTGAGGGCGTTCTTGGCAATAAGCCTGCATCCGGTACAGTAATTATTGAAGAGCTGGGCGAGGAGCATGAGAAAACCGGGAAACCTATTGTATATACATCAGCGGACAGTGTGTTTCAGATTGCGGCGCATGAAGAGGTAATTCCGCTTGACAGGCTCTATGAGATGTGCAGTAAGGCAAGGACAATTCTTGATGGAGAACATAAGGTGGCACGTGTCATTGCAAGACCATTTGTCGGAAGCAAAGGTAATTATGTAAGGACTGCCAACAGACGTGATTTTTCCATTAAGCCGGATAGGAACAACCTTCTTGTGAGATTACAGGAAAATGGTGTGCCGGTGATAGGCATCGGAAAAATTGAAGATATCTTTTGCGGGGTAGGAATCAGTAAGGCTATTCACACTAAGGATAATATGGATGGTGTTGATGTAACGTTAAAATGCATGGATGAAGAGAAAAAGGGACTGATTTTTACCAATCTGGTTGAGTTTGATTCCAAGTGGGGACATCGTAATGATGCGGCCGGATATGCAAAGGGGCTGGAAGAATGGGATGCCCGTCTTCCTGAGATTTTAGCAAAAATGACAGACAGGGATTTGCTGGTTATTACAGCAGACCACGGCTGTGACCCGACAACACCGGGAACAGACCATACAAGGGAATATGTTCCGCTTTTACTGTATGGAAAAGGGATTAAGAAGAATGTTAATCTTGGAACAATACAGTCATTTGCAAGTACAGGACAGATGGTGGCAGATATATTCGGGGCAGGTAAACTAGCCATCGGCGAGGATATTTTACAGTATATTCAGTAAATGCATATTGTCATATTAGGGATTGCGGGGTGTACGATATGAGAATGTTTGATTTGATAATGAAAAAAAGAAATGGCGGTCAGCTTAGCAGTGAAGAACTCCATGAGATTGTTTCAGGTTATGTTGCCGGAACGATTCCTGATTATCAGATGTCTGCGTTATTAATGGCAATTTATTATAAGGGTATGTCAAATGAAGAAACCGTTGCGCTTACCATGGAAATGGCTAAAAGCGGCGATATGCTTGATTTATCCGCAATACATGGAGTTAAGGTGGATAAACACAGTACAGGAGGTATTGGTGACAAGACGACGTTGATTGTCGGACCGATGGTAGCATCGCTTGGAATACCGGTTGCCAAGATGTCCGGAAGAGGGCTTGGATATACAGGCGGAACCATTGATAAGCTGGAGAGCTTTGAGGGTTTTACAACGGCAATGAGTGTAAGTGATTTTGTCAATCATGTTAATTCCATGAAATTTGCGCTGACCGGGCAGACAGGAAATCTTGCCCCGGCAGATAAGAAAATATATGCACTTCGTGACGTGACGGCAACGGTTGACAGTATTCCGCTTATTGCAAGCAGTATCATGAGTAAGAAGATTGCGTCAGGTGCAGACGTGATTATTCTTGATGTGAAAATCGGAAGCGGTGCGTTTATGAAAGACGTTGACAGCGCAAGAAAGCTTGCTGCGACGATGGTGGACATTGGAAAAGGTGTTGGAAGAAAGATGGCTGCAGTTATTTCTGACATGGACCAGCCGCTTGGACTGGCTGTTGGTAATGCACTGGAAGTAATGGAAGCAATGGATGTCTTAAAGGGCAGGGGACCTTCGGATGTAAGAGAACTTTGCATTATTCTTGGAATGTACATGGTGAACAGAGCCTGTCCGGAGATTTCGTTAAATGAGGCAAGAAATCTTCTTACAAAAACGTTGGACGATGGAACGGCACTTGCAAAATTTAAGGAATTTCTTGTGGCACAGGGTGGAAATCCGGACACCATTGATGATTATTCGCTGCTTCCCGGCTCAAAGATTGTACAGGAATTAAAATCAGAAAAGGAAGGTTATCTTGTACATATGGAAGCGGATGAAATAGGTGCATCTGCCATGATTCTTGGTGCAGGAAGAGAGAAGAAAGAGGATATAATCAATCCTGCGGCAGGAATCGTGCTAAATAAGAAAATTAATGATTATGTTCATGTGGGAGACACTCTTGCATATCTGCATGGTGACAGTATGGAAAAGATTTGCGTGGCGGCAGAAAGAATGCTTTTAGCATATGAGTTTTCAGATACCAAAAGAGAAGGTCATCAGCTTGTGTATGAAATTGTAGAGTAAAAAAATATTAAGTTTTTATAAAAGCAATTGAAATTTATATGAAATGGAAATAAAATGGTCTGACTGATATATAGTCCGGCCATTTTCTTTTTTGATAGGGAATTTCGTCACAATTTCTCTGTCTGGTGGCAAAAGATTATTGATAAAGTTTGACTTGATAAAAATGATAGGAATGGAGAAATAAGATGGCAAAAATATTTAAGTATTTAAAACCTCATGTAGGAGCTGTTCTTGCAATTCTTTTACTCTTGATTGTCCAGGCAAATTGCGAGCTGTCACTTCCGGCATATACTTCAGATATTGTAAATGTAGGAATTGCATTAAAGGGTGTTGAAGACACTGTGCCAAAGCATTTGTCAGAAGAAACCATGATGGGGCTTATGGCAGCCGGGAATGAGCAGACAAAAGACATTATGCAGCAGTCTTATGTGAAGAACGAACAAGGATATTTTGATTTAAGAGAGAATGCAGACACAGGTATTCTACATGATTTTTTTGTATCCATGATGCCAAATATGCCTGAGGAAAACAGGGATTCGGCGTTGGGACAGCTGTGTGTTTCAGAATATGAAAAAGTCGGAATGGATTTATCAAAAACTCAGCTTTCATATGTGTTAAATGCCGGAGGAAAGATGCTTCTTTTAGCATTTGCAGCAATGGCATGTGCAATATTGGTAGGACTTCTGGCATCGAGAACGGCAGCCGGAGTAGGTATGAGGCTGCGTGAACAGGTCTTTGAAAATGTAGTTCATTTTTCGAATGTCGAAATGGAGAAGTTCTCAACAGCATCACTGATTACCAGAAGCACGAATGATATCCAGCAGGTACAGATGGTAACAGTTATGCTGCTTAGAATGGTACTTTATGCACCAATCCTTGGAATTGGAGGCGTGTTTAAGGTTCTTCAGACCAATGTGTCAATGAGTTATATTATTGCTGTTGCAGTAATGTGCGTTATTGGCGTGGTTGCAGTCCTTTTTGTGGTCGCAATGCCAAAGTTCAAGCTTATGCAGAAATTAGTTGACCGTGTAAATCTTGTTGCAAGAGAAATTCTTACGGGTCTTTCAGTAATTCGTGCGTTTTCACGCGAAAAGTTTGAAGAAGACAGATTTGATAAGGCCAATCGTGACCTCATGAAGACGCAGCTTTTTACAAACCGTGCGATGACATTTATGATGCCTGTTATGATGCTTATTATGAATGGTGTATCACTGGCAATTGTTTGGTTTGGAGGAAAAGGAATTGATGCCGGCTCTCTGCAGGTTGGTGATATGATGGCGTTCATGACGTATTCAATGCAGATTATCATGTCGTTCTTAATGATTACGATGATTTCAATTATGCTTCCGAGAGCAGGTGTGGCTGCTGAACGTATTGATGAAGTTATTCAGACGACAAGCAGTATCCATAATCCGAAGGAACCGAAAAAAATTGATGCAGAGAATATCAAGGGAGAACTTGAATTTCATGATGTGTCGTTTGCATATCCGGATG
>JBJEOB010000164.1:0-94351 GCA_051880495.1 Lachnospiraceae bacterium | reverse complement strand
TGATGATTTTATTAAAAAATCAAGCATTATTTCATATTCAAGGGAAGCTCTTATGGAGATTCATAAGGATATTGAAGATTTTGCTGAGTCAGAGCAGCTCACTGCACATGCTAATTCAATAAAGGTTCGTTTCGAATAATTTATAAATAATTGGAGGGAATTATGACAGAGAGAAAATCAATTGTTAACAGGAAAACCGGTGAAACAAACATATCCATGGTACTTAACATTGATGGAAGCGGTAAGGCGGAAATTGATACCGGCATAGGTTTTTTTGACCATATGTTAAACAGCTTTGCCAGACATGGACTTTTTGACCTTAAGACAAAGGTTGAGGGTGATTTATATGTTGACTGTCATCATTCCGTTGAAGATACCGGAATTGTACTTGGACAGGCAATTAAAGAAGCAATCGGTGATAAGAAGTCAATAAAAAGATATGGCTCTGTAATTCTTCCTATGGATGAAGCATTGATTTTATGCTCACTTGATCTTTCAGGCAGACCGTATCTTGTATTTGATGCCCAATTTACCCAGGAAAGTGTTGGTTATCTTGATACAGAAATGGTAAAGGAATTCTTCTATGCAGTATCGTATTCTGCAGGAATGAATCTTCACATCAAAATGCTTTCCGGCTCTAATAATCATCACATTATTGAAGGAATGTTCAAGGCATTTGCCAAGGCATTGGATGAGGCTACAATGATTGATAAAAGAATTACGGATGTTCTTTCAACAAAGGGCAGCTTATAACATTTCGGGAGATAATTATGTTAGACGAATTGAAGAAAACCCTGATAGAACAGGGAAATGAAATCCATCCGTTGGAATGCAGTATACCTTTTTCGGAATTTAAACTGGATTCAAACGGTCTTATTCCTGTGGTGGTGCAGGAAGAATCATCATGTGAAGTACTTATGGTGGCTTACATGAATGAGGAAGCATTTAACATTACAAAAGAAACAGGAATTATGACATATTACAGCAGAAGCAGGAATGAAATATGGGTGAAGGGTCTTACATCAGGCCATTATCAGAGTGTCATCAGTATGGAAATAGACTGCGATAATGATACTTTACTTGCAAAGGTTGTGCAGCGCGGAGCCGCATGCCACACGGGAAATCATTCTTGTTTTTACAGAAATCTTTTAAAAAGGAAACAGTCTGATGTTTAGTCTTGTGATTACAGTTTACAACGATAAAATATTATCTTCAGTATATGAAGATGGTAAAATGGTGGAGGTTTCTCTTGAAAACGAGAAATCTTCGTCTTATGTTGGAAACATTTATGTAGGGCGTGTTGAAAATGTTGTTAAAAACATTAATGCGGCGTTTGTTGAATTTTCGCGTGGTGTAAAAGGTTATTATTCACTGGAGGATAACAAAAATCATATATTCCTTAATAAAAAAAATAATGACAAAGTATGCCAGGGTGACCTTATGCTGGTGCAAGTCGTAAGAGATGCCGTAAAAACCAAGCCACCCACGCTTTCATGTAATATTGAATTCACAGGAAAATATATTGCACTTAAGAAAAATGGTACAGGAATTAGTATTTCATCAAAAATTACCGGTGTAAAACTTAAAAAAGCAATTAAAAAGAGTTTGTCTTCATTTGCCTCAGAAGAATATGGCATCATTGCAAGAACTAATTGTGAGTCGCTTTACGATGATGATATTTTTTCGGATGAGGAATTATTAAATGAGACGAGAAATATTATTGAAGAATATAACAGAATTCTTCAAATTGCACCGACAAGAACAGCATTTTCTTTATTAAATGAAAGACAGCCTGATTTTATTTCTACGGTGTTAAATGCAAGAGTTGATGAATTATCAGAAATAGTGACTGATAATATTGATGTATATAACAGTATTAAGGCATTAGGAGATGAATCAATAGATGAAAAGATCAAATTATATGATGATAAACTATTGCCACTTAACAAATTATACAGTATAGATACTCAGATCAGTGATGCCTTAAAGGAACGTATATGGCTTAAATCGGGAGCTTATCTTGTACTTCAGCCAACGGAAGCACTGACTGTAATAGATGTTAATACGGGTAAATGCGTACAGTCTAAGAATAACCGGGAGGAAATATTTTTCAAGGTTAATCAGGAAGCCGCCATAGAAATTGCAAAACAGCTTCGGCTTCGAAACTATTCCGGAATTATCCTGATTGATTTTATTGATATGAAAGAACCTTCGCATAATACAGAATTACTTGAATTACTTTCCGGTCTGGTCTTAAAAGATCCTGTGAAAACAACTGTTGTAGATATTACAAGGCTTGGTCTTGTGGAACTGACAAGAAAGAAAATTAAAAAACCACTCTTTGAGCAGTTACAATAAAATACATGGAGGAAATAGAATATGAAGTTAAAAGGTAAAATGCTATTATTATCCATCGTGCCACTCATTGTACTCGGAGCAGCTACAATTGTTTTAAGTACCGATAAAATTGAAGAAGTTATTTCTGAGGTTGTTGCCGGCGGACTTAAGTCAACGGCACTTTCAGTCCGTAATACATTAGAGTATGCTGATGATGGTGTATTTGTTCTTGATGAGAATCAGAATCTCATGAAAGGCAGCTTTAACGTAACGGAAAATGTTTCCATCGCTGATGAAATTAAGAAGAATACGGAGACGGAAATCACAATTTTTTATGGCGACACACGTTACATGACCTCAGTTATAAATGAAAGCGGAGACAGAGTCCTTTACACAAAGGCAAGCGCCAAGGTCATCGATGAGGTATTAAAAAACGGCAGGGAGTATTTTGCAGAAAATGTTGATGTTGTCGGTAAAGAATTTTTTGCATATTATCTTCCTCTTTATGACAGCAGTTCACAGCTTCCGGTAGGAATGATATTTGCAGGGAAAAGCCGGGAGAATGTAGAAGCTGAGATTTTATCCATTAAGATGTTGATTATCATGGTAATGTTTTTTGTAACCGTTGCATGCGGACTGGTTATTTTCGTTGTTGCCTCAAACATGGTAAAAGGACTGCAGGCAGGAAGTAATACCCTCATGAAAGTTGCGGAAGGAAATCTTGCAGTTGATATTGATGAACAGACCGGTGCAAGAAAAGATGAAGTAGGCAACATTAATCGTGCCATCGCACAGTTAAAGAGCGAACTTATTGGAATAATTTGTGGAATTAAGGAACAGTGCGTTCAATTAAATGATGCAGCTTCGTATCTCCAGGATAAAACACAATATATATCCGATAATATCGAGCAGGTGGATCGTGCTGTAGGTGAGATTGCACAGGGTGCAACCGGACAGGCATCTGAAACCCAGAAGGCAACAGAAAATGTTATTGAAATCGGTGACATGATTGAAAAAACAACCATGGAAGTGGACAATTTAAACAAAAATGCACAAATCATGAAGAGACTTGGACAGGATGCATCTGATACATTGCAGAAGCTTAATGAAATTAACAAAATGGCATCTGAATCTATTAATAAAATTTATGAACAGACCAATACCACAAACATGTCTGCACAGAAGATTAAAGAGGCAACAAATCTTATTACGTCCATAGCTGAAGAAACAAATTTGTTATCGTTAAACGCGTCTATTGAGGCAGCAAGAGCCGGTGAACAGGGAAGAGGCTTTGCAGTCGTTGCAGCACAGATTCAAAAGCTTGCCGAGCAGTCAAATGAATCTGCACATCAGATTGAGGATATTATCATTTCATTAATTGATGATTCCGATAAAGCTGTGGAAACAATGCAGTATGTTAAGGAAATCATGGATAAACAAAGCAGAAATGTTGTAGAAACAGATGACAAGTTTGACCAGGTTATAAAAGGAATTGATACATCCATTGATGCAGTTGATGTGATTTTACAGCATACGGAGCAAATGGATATAGCAAGAGTGAATGTAATCGATGTTCTTCAAAATCTTTCTTCTATTTCAGAAGAAAATGCGGCAAGCACGCAGGAAACCTCGGCATCCGTTTCTGAGGTAACTTCCATTATGCTTGAAATTTCGGAGTGTTCTGATAAATTAAAGAATATTGCAAATACGATTAATCAGGATATTTCAATTTTTAAAGAATCTTAAGAAAAATTATTGACATTCCTTTTTGTGAATGGTATTATATTCTAGTGTGCCGCACAGTGAGGTATAAGTATGTTCATTTGTAACATCACCACAACTGGCGAGTATTTATTATAGGAGGTTCCATATGTACGCAATTATAGCAACAGGTGGTAAGCAGTACACAGTTAAGGAAGGCGATGTAATCAAGGTTGAAAAGCTTGGTGTAAACGCTGGTGAGACTGTAACTTTCGACCAGGTGCTTTTTGTTAACAACGGTTCAGCAGTTGTTGGTAACCCAACAGTAGAGGGTGCTACAGTAACAGCTTCAGTTGTTAAGGAAGGCAAGGCTAAGAAAGTTATCGTTTACAAGTATAAGAGAAAAACAGGCTACCACAAGAAGAACGGTCACAGACAGTTATTCACAGAAGTTAAGATTGAGAAAATCAATGCTTAATTTTGGGTAGACAATTATGATAAGAGTTACAATCTACAAAGATAATAACCAGATTGTAGGCTTTAAGTCAGAAGGACATGCTGAATATGATGATACCGGTAAGGATATTATTTGTGCAGCTGTTTCAACATTAGTAATTAATACCGTTAATTCAATAGATCAGTTTACTGATGACAATTACGAAGTTAATGAGGATGAAAAAAAAGCGTTAATCGAATTTAGATTGACGACTGACAAACCTAGTAAAGAGACTTGTGTTCTTCTTAAGTCATTTCATTTAGGAATAAGTGGTGTGGCACAGGGAAACGCAGAGTTTATACGTATATTTTTCGAGGAGGTGTAATGCCATGTTAAATATGAATCTTCAGTTTTTTGCTCATAAAAAGGGTGTTGGTTCTACTAAGAACGGTAGAGATTCAGAATCTAAGAGATTAGGTGCTAAGAGAGCTGATGGTCAGTATGTATTAGCTGGAAATATTCTTTACAGACAGCGCGGTACTAAGATTCACCCAGGCAACAATGTTGGCCGTGGTAGTGATGATACTTTATTTGCTAAGGTAAATGGTGTCGTTAAGTTTGAAAGAAAGGGTAGAGACAAGAAGCAGGTTTCTGTATACCCTGTAGAAGAATAATTAGCTGGCTCCAAATCTTATGGTTTGGAGCTTTTTTATATAATAGGAAATTTCGTTGAAATTTCCTATTATATAAAAAACGCTCCGCGAGGAACGCACTGCGGCGAATTGGAAGATTGTCGCAACACGACCCGCCGCAGGCGGAGAATCTCGCAACCGAGATTCTTTTTTGAATAATTATTTTGAGGTGATAATATGTTTGCTGATAGTGCTAAAATATTCATTAAGTCCGGTAAGGGTGGAGATGGACATGTTAGTTTCAGAAGAGAATTATATGTGCCTGACGGCGGCCCGGATGGTGGAGATGGCGGCAAAGGCGGAGATATTATATTTGAAGTTGATAAAGGTCTGAATACTCTTACTGATTTCAGACATGTAAGGAAATATATTGCCGAACCGGGTGAAGAAGGCGGTAAGAGAAAATGTCATGGTAAAAATGGCCAGGACTTAATTATTAAGGTTCCGGAAGGAACAGTCATTAAAGACGATGAAACAGGAAAAGTAATCGCCGATATGTCCGGCGATAATAATAGAGAAGTAATTTTAAAAGGCGGACGTGGCGGCAAGGGTAATATGAATTATGCTACTGCAACCATGCAGGCACCTAAATATGCACAGCCGGGACAGGAAGCCAAAGAACTATGGGTACGTCTGGAACTTAAGGTAATTGCAGATGTCGGATTGGTTGGTTTTCCTAATGTTGGTAAATCAACACTTTTATCAAGGGTATCCAATGCAAGACCAAAGATTGCCAATTATCATTTTACAACAATTAATCCAAACTTAGGTGTTGTTGACCTTGATGGCAACAAAGGCTTTGTAATGGCTGATATTCCCGGTCTTATTGAAGGCGCATCTGAAGGAATTGGTCTTGGTCATGCTTTTTTAAAGCATATAGAGCGTACTAAAGTTCTTATTCATGTTGTTGATGCAGCCTCAACAGAGGGAAGAGACCCGGTCGATGATATAAAAAAGATTAATGCAGAGCTTAATGCATATAATCCTGATTTGTTAAAAAGGCCACAGGTAATAGCTGCTAATAAAATGGATGCCTTCTACGATGACGGAAGTGGAAAGAATCCGCTTAATGAGCTAAAAAAAGAATTTGAACCACAGGGAATAAATGTATTTCCAATTTCTGCAGTAAGCGGTCAGGGTTTAAAGGAGCTTTTATATCACGTATATGACCTGCTTCAGACTGTGGATCAGAGCCCTGTTATATTTGAAAGAGAATATTTCCCTGATGAATATCTTGATAATCCTGATGAACCGTTTACAATTGAACGTGCAGCGGATGGTGCATTTGAGATATACGGACCAAGAGTGGACAGAATGATGGGATATACTAATCTTGAATCCGAGAAAGGCTTTAATTTCTTCCAGAAATTCTTAAAGGAATCAGGTATTATTGACCAGCTCGAAGAAATGGGAATCGAAGAGGGCGATACTGTACGTATTGACTATCTTGAATTTGATTATTACAAATAAATTTTAAAATTGGTTGACATAATATTTTTATGTAAACAAAACCAAGGTTAGGAGTAAAAATGACAAGCAAACAGCGTTCATATTTAAAAGGTCTTGCAATGAATATTGACCCTATTTTCCAGCTCGGTAAATCCAGTCTTACGCCTGAAAATACTGAAGCAATTGCCGAAGCACTTGAAAAACGTGAATTAATCAAGATAAATGTATTAAAAAACTGCATGGATGATCCTAATGAACTTGCTCAGATTGTTGCCGAAAGGACACATTCAGAAGTTGTTCAGGTTATAGGTAAGAAGATTGTCCTGTATAAACAGTCAAAGGATGAAAAGAAGCGTAAAATTGAGCTTCCTAAGGATAATAAAAAGAAAAGCGAATAATCCAGAGGTATTTTATGGCCAAAGCAGGTATTATGGGTGGTACTTTCAACCCGATTCATCTTGGACATGTTAGTCTTGCCAGGATGGCTTATGAACAGTTTGTGCTTGATAAGGTAATATTTATTCCATCAGGAGATCCGCCACACAAAAAAGAACAACATATTGCAGATTCAGCAGACAGACTAAAAATGGTAGAGCTGGCAATAAAAGATTATGATTATTTTGAAGCATCATCAATTGAAATAAATCGAAAAGGATATTCTTACACCAGTGATACTTTAAAAGAACTTCACAATATGTTTCCGGCTGACGAATTTTATTTTATAACAGGCGCAGATTCTTTATTTAATATAGAAAGCTGGCATGAGCCTGATGAGATTTTTAAACAATGCATTTTACTTACAGCTTACCGCGATGATATACCTTATGATGTTTTTTATGATAAAATAGATAAATTAAAGTTAAAATATGATGCAGATATTCGTGTAATACAGACATCTGTAATAGATATCAGTTCAACTGAAATAAGAAAGGCACTAAGTGATAACTGCCTTGATGATACAGATAATGTAAACATGCAGTATATTGATAAAAATGTAATAAGATATGTAATTGAACACAATTTGTATAAATGTGAGGATTAACAATGGATAGAGAGCAGGAACGGTTAATCAAAAAAAAGTTAAAGAAACGGTTGACAAAAGACAGATATATACACACCTTAGGTGTTGCAAACACATGCGTAAGTCTTGCAATGAGCCTTGGGACTGATCTTGACAGGGCGTATATGGCAGGTCTTTTACACGATTGTGCAAAATGCATTCCGGATGATGAAAAAATCGCAAAATGCGAACGTCATAATATTGAAATTGCTGATATTGAGCGAAAAAGTCCATATTTGCTTCATACAAAGCTTGGAGCGCACATTGCATTAAACAAATTTGGTGTTACTGACGAAGAAATACTAAGCGCAATACTGTGTCATACGACAGGAAAACCTGAAATGACAGAGCTTGAATTGATTTTATTTGTTGCAGATTATATTGAACCGGGAAGGGACAGGGCACCTCGTTTAAAGGAAATTCGCATGGAAGCCTTTAGGGACATTAAGCATGCAGCATATATGATATTAAAAGATACACTTTCATATCTTGAACAAAAGGGTAATCCAATTGATGATATGACAGTAAAAACATTTAATTATTATAAAACTTTTTTTGAATAATTACTTTTATGGAGGTATGGTATGGATTCAAGAGAAATGGCCAGAATTGCCGTCAGGGCATTGGAAGATAAGAAAGGTGAGGACATTCGTATAATTGATATAAGCAATGTATCTGTTCTTGCAGATTACTTTATTATTGCAAATGGTACGAACGCTAACCAGGTGCAGGCTTTGGTTGATAATGTTCAGGAAGAGTTATTTAAAGCCGGTGTTGAAGCAAAACAGGTGGAAGGATATAGTACTGCTTCATGGATTCTTATGGATTTTAACGATATTATTGTCCATGTATTTTCACAGGAAGACAGATTATTTTATGATCTTGAAAGAATATGGCGTGATGGAACACTTATTGCGCCTTCTGAAATATAATATCGGGTGAGGTGTTTCAAATGAAAAAATTACTTGTTGTCGTAGATATGCAAAATGATTTTGTGACCGGTGCACTTGGAACTAAGGAAGCAGTATCAATAGTACCAAAGGTTGTCAACAAAGTAGTGGAGGCAATTAAAGAGGGTACAGAAGTTATTTTTACAAAGGACACCCACGCTGATAATTACCTTAGCACGCAGGAGGGAAGAAATCTCCCGATAATGCATTGTATAAAGGGCACAAAAGGCTGGGATCTTGTACCTGAACTTTATATTTATGAGGTTGGAAATAAAATCATAGAAAAACCTACGTTTGGCAGTATGGCACTTGCCATGCACGTGATGCAGGGTCACTACACAGAAGTTGAGCTTATCGGATTATGTACGGACATATGTGTTATTTCAAATGCTCTTATGCTTAAGGCTGTAGATACAGAAATGATTGTGTCAGTTGATTCCTCATGCTGTGCCGGTGTGTCACCTGAAAGCCATAAAAATGCGTTGGAAGCAATGACAATGTGTCAGATTAATGTATATTAATTAATATGAAATTCCTGTTTTGTGCATAAACTTAAATACCCTGTGCGATATGGCACAGGGTTCTTTTTTTGATAGGGAATTGCGTCGTGATTTCTCTATCCTGTTAGAAAATATTTAATCGTATAAGTCCGATAACTTTGCCAAGAATATCAACATGATCAACAATAATAGGATCCATAAAATCATTCTCAGGCTGAAGTCTGAAATGTCCGTTTTCTTTAAAATAACGCTTAACTGTAGCGGAATCATCTACAAGTGCAACTACAACATCATTGTTATTGGCTGTACTCTGACGCTTCACAATAATCATATCGCCGTCATATATGCCCATGTTAATCATACTGTCTCCGGAAACTGTAAGCATGAACGTATCTTCATTAGGAAGATATTCAGACGGAATCGGAAAGTAATCTGTAATATTCTCAACAGCTAAAATCGGATTGCCTGCAGCAACACGGCCTACAACAGGTATATTAACCATCTCACGGCGTGTCAGATTAAAGTTATCATCAATAATTTCAATGGCTCTTGGTTTACTTGGATCTCTTCGTATATATCCGTTCTTCTCAAGTGTCTCAAGATGAGAGTGGACAGAAGAAGTAGATTTAAGGTGAACAGCTTCACAAATATCACGAACAGCCGGCGGATACCCCTTAGTTAATATCTGCTGCTTTATGTATTCAAGAATCTCTGATTGTTTCTCTGTTATTCTACCGTATCCCATATTTTACCCCTTTCTGAATTGATAATAAAATAATAACATACTCTTTTCTAAAATGCAAACAAATATTCCGAAAATTTGTTCGATAAAAGTATTGACAAACATTTGTTCTTGTTTTATATTATAAATACAAACGGTTGTTCGGAATAAATGTTCGGCAAACAGGAGGTTATTATGAAGAGAGTTAACAGTAGAAAGAGAATAATAAAGAATAGGATTAAGATGGCAATAATAGTTACAATGTTTGTATTACTAACAAGCATTTCTGTTTCATCGGTCGTACTTGCAGGTAATAAAAAAGAAGAACCTGTTTATACATATTACACATCTATAGAGATTAAGCCGGGTGATTCTTTATGGTCGATTGCAGATGAATATTGCGACGGTACAGGATTAAGTGTGAGAGAGTATATTGATACCATTAAGTCAATTAACCATTTAGGAAATAATAATATAACAAGCGGTCAGTATCTTATTGTTATGTATGCTTCTAATGAATATAAATAACAAGGGACATTCGGATTCTATGAATAATTTAATTAATAATATTGACAGATTACATACGACATCAATGGTATTAGAACGAATAAGACATAATTTATCGCTTAATGATACAGATATTGTTAAATGGTGCAGATTAAGGATATCCGATCCCAACAGCCATATTGAAAGAAGAGGCAAGAACTGGTATGTTACAGCAGATGATTGTATTATAACTGTTAATGCCACGAGTTATACTATAATAACTGCCCATAAGATATAAATCTTTAAGCTATTATTTTTAATACCAGTCCTTCAGGTTACCGTTAATTATTGCTGTAAATACTCGTTCCTTGAAGTTTGGATATTTTTTATTCATTTCTTTAACAAGCATTTTCATTTCTTCTCTTTTTGTATAACCATCTGCCGGACATAAGTTTTTTATAACCGGAAGATTATATTTGTTTTTAAAGCCTATTATATCAGCTTCATTTACCATAATTAGTGGTCGTATGAGCGTTATCTGTGATTTTTCAAGGTATGTTTTAGGAGCGAAGGTATGTATTCTCCCCTCAAATATCAGCGACATTAGAAATGTTTCCACCATATCGTCTTTATTATGAGCATATGCCACCTTATTGCAGCCTAAATCCTTCATTACTTCATTTAGTGTACCTTTTCTTAATTTTGAGCACAATGAACAGGGATTTGACTCTTTTCTTGCATCGAAAACAATTTCCTTTATCTGTGTAGGTACAATAGTGTAATGTACATCAAGTTCTCTGCATAACCCTTCAATGGGTGAATAATCCATACCCATACCAAGATCTATAGTAATTGCCTCAATTTCAAAATGAACCGGGTAGAATTTTTTTAGATTTACCATGGCATAGAGAAGGGCGAGACTGTCTTTTCCTCCGGATATTCCGATTGCGATTTTATCATTTTCTTCAATAAGGTTATATCTGTATATTGCTTTTCTTGTAAGACTTAGTAATTTTTGTAATTTCATATAAATCTCCATATATCTGATTATGGTTTTGTCATTGATAATTATATCATATTTTGATAAAATTACTATGAAAATCAATCGTTAAAAGAGGATATACAATGAAATTTGAAGAATTAATTCAGAGTGAAAATATTGTTAAGGCATTAGAAAGCCAGGGTATTAAGGAACCAACTCAAATACAGCAGGACGCATACATCCACATAAAAAACAACGAGAATGTAATTGCAAGGTCAGAGACCGGTTCCGGTAAAACACTGGCATACCTTATTCCTATATTTGAGAATATAGATGTAGAAGAGAAGGGTGTTAATACAATTATACTTGTTCCTACATATGAACTTTCCATGCAGGTATATAATCAAATTGAGCTGTTATCTGCTAATTCTAAAATAAATGTACGGGCATTGTCTTTAATCGGTAATGTTAATATTACAAGACAGATTGAACAGTTAAAGAATAAGAAGCCGCATATTATTGTAGGTACATCAGGAAGAATACTTGAATTAATCAAAAAAAAGAAGATTTCAGCACATACTGTTAAAACATTAATTATTGATGAGGCAGATAAAATGCTTGATAAAAATAATTATCAGCCCATGATGGATGTAAGAAAATGTTTATACAAAAATATCCAGATATTAATGTTTTCTGCCAGCATGAATAAGAAAGCATTTACAATTGCCGGTGAAATAGCTCCCAAAGCTTGTATAATCAAATATAACGACTCAGAAACTATTCCGTCATCAATTACACATCAATACATTATATGCGCCAAAAATCAAAAAACAGAGACGCTCAGAAAGGTTTGTGCCGCAATAAAGCCTACACGGTGTATGATATTTATTGATAAGCAGTTTGAAGCACAGGAAGTGTATGATAAGTTATCATATCATCATTACAAAATTGATAATTTAATTGGTAAATCTGATAAATTTGAACGTAAAAATGCCTTAGAGCGTTTTAAAAGCGGCAAATCCAATTATTTGCTTTCAACAGACATTGCTTCACGAGGTTTACACATTGATGATGTTGATACTGTAATTAATATTGGTTTACCAACTGATTCCAAAGATTATCTGCATCGTTGCGGACGCTGTGGACGAAACAATCAAAAAGGACTCTGTATATCAATTATTACAGAAAACGAATTAAATAAAGTTAAAAATCTACAGAAAGCATTTAATATAAATATGGTCTGCAGGAAATTATTTAATGGTAATCTTGTGAAAGGTTAAAAAATTTCAGGATAGAATAGTATTATTAAGTGATATATGTCGGTTCGCTAAACCCGAGTTTTACGAATAGATAATAGTGAAAAATGACGTAATACCGACATTTATATTATTATAAACAAAGAAGGTTTTTATATGAATAATTCAAATAAAACATATCATGAACAACAGACACAGAAAAATACGATTAAACTTAGAGAAATTCTTAAAGAATTACCTCCGTTTGCAGCTGATTATTTTCGTGGCGTTGAATTTACAACTGAATCCCGGACTAAATTATCTTATGCGACAGATATAAAGACATTCTTTACATATATAAAAGAAAATAATCCTGCGTTTAAGAATATTCCAATTAGGGAATTCAAATTGTCTATTCTTGAGCAGATTACATCTTATGATATTGAAGAATATTTAAGTTATATGCGTTATTATGAAAAAGACGGAAAAACTTACACCAATAATGAATTGGCAATTAAACGTAAGTTATCTGCATTACGTAGTTTCTATGGATATTATCACAAACATAAGATGATTAATCTTAATCCTGCAGCACAGGTTGATACACCGAAGATACATGAAAAAGCTATAGTTCGTTTAGAAATTAACGAAGTTGCACAACTCCTGGATAATGTTGAGTCCGGTAACAAATTAACTAAGCAACAATTAGTTGCCCACGAAAAGTTAAAAACACGTGATCTTGCACTTTTAACACTGCTTCTTGGTACCGGTATCCGTGTTTCAGAATGTGTAGGTCTCGATATTAATGATGTAGATTTTGATAATAATTGTATTAAGGTTATACGTAAGGGTGGCTATGAGGATATTGTATATTTTGGTGATGAAGTTTTAGAAGCACTACTATCCTATTTAGAAGAAAGAAAGACGATGCATGGAATAGAAGGAAGTGAAAATGCACTCTTTTTATCATATCAGAATAAACGTCTTTCAGTCAGAAGTGTTGAAAAACTCGTAAAGAAATATGCATCCACCGTTACCACAATGAAGAAAATCACGCCTCATAAGCTTAGAAGTACTTATGGTACTAATCTTTATCAGGAAACAGGCGATATTTATCTTGTAGCTGATGTTCTTGGACACAAAGATGTTAATACTACCAAAAAGCATTATGCTGATATTCTTGATGAAACCAAACGTAAAGCACGCAATGCTGTAAAACTACGTGAAAAAGAATAAAAGCCATAGAAAATTAAATCCATGGCTTTAAAACTCATATAAATAACAATATCATCCAGCCTGAAACAAGAAACACAAATAATAATATTGCAACATAAGGTAAAAGTTTTGTATCTCCTATCCACTGTTTAAAACGATTTCTTTTTGACTGATATAATGTCTGATAATACATTTATTTAATCTGCTCCGTTTTATTTATTATTTTTAGCATCAATATAGGCTTTTATTACATTAATGCATCCGTTTACACCTATCTCGCTGCTGTCAAGACATAAATCATAGCTCTTGGCTTCGCCCCATTTTTTGCTTGAATAATAATTATAGTAACTTGCTCTCTTCTTGTCTTTCTTGGCAATCATTTCGAACGCCTTATCTTCATTCACGTTGTGACGTTCCATAACACGTGTAACTCTTGAAGCAAGTGGTGCCTTGATAAATACACTAACTGCATTAGGATAATCCTCCAAAGCATAATCTGCACATCTGCCAACTATTACACAGCTTTCCGTATCTGCAAGGCGCTTAATTGTCTCAAACTGTGCAAGAAATACTTTGTGATTAATAGGCATATCCAGGTAAGTTGAAGTTGAAGAATAACCCATTGAATATGTATCCATAACAAGACTGTACAAGAAACTGTTGGTTGGCTTCTCATCATGATTTTCCATTATTTCGGGACAAAGACCACTTTCCTTGGCAGCAAGTTCAAGTAATTCCTTATCATAACATTTAATTCCAAGTTCGGCAGCAAGCTTTTCACCTATCTCATGACCGGCACTACCATATTCACGTCCAATAGTAATAACTAAATTATCACTCATTGATAACACCCCTTTCCTTCTTAATACCTTTAGCATATTATAACATAATTTACAATTTTTTTCTATAATTTATTCTTTTTTAATATTTCTAAAAAATGAATAAGATAAAGAAATTGCAACGCAATGCAAACAACTTATTTGTGCATTTTACCAGGTCATGAATTTAAAATGAGCTTTTGACACCCGAACCTTATTATAAAAAAGAGGCATATCAATAGATATGCCTCAAAGAAGTGCTTTATAACATTTACTAAGCTTCTTTTTTCTTAAAGAATATTGTCTGAATACCTTCAATTGCAAGAACTATAGCAAGCACAATTAACAATACACCAAGTATTGTCTGTGCATAAGCACCCCAGTCACCTGTTTTAGCAATAATCATTCCAACCTGATTCTTAACTGTAAAGCCAAGTGAAATAATTGTTACAACTAACATAAATGCCATTGGAAGTAAGAACATCTTATTATTCTTACCAATGTTAGAAAGCCATGTTGCAACTGCAAGTAATCCAAGACCGGCAAGTAACTGGTTTGCTGCTCCAAACAGACCCCAAATCTTATTCCAGCCTGTCATACCAAGAATAATACCTAAAACAACAGTAAGAATTGTTGCAAAGTATGGATTTACAAGAATCTTCTTGTATCCTTCCTTAACATCCTTAGGTGTCTGTCCCGGTTCAAGCCAGAATTCCTGGAACATAAAACGAGCAAGACGTGTAGCTGTATCAAGTGATGTTAAACAGAATGCAGAATATGTAAGTGTTAATAATGTACGTAAAATCTTAACAGCATTAGGACCGGCAAAAGCGTACATATTAGCAATACCACCGGCAAAAATTCCTGTAGCACCCTTTAAAGCTGTATCAGGATTAGCTGCATTATACTTGTAAGCAAAGTTAATAGCACAAACAGTAACAATAGCAAGTACACACTCAAGTAACATTCCGCCGTAAGCAATAGGCTTAGCGTCTTTTTCCTTATCAAGCTGCTTAGATGTTGTACCTGATGATACAAGAGAATGGAAACCTGAAATGGCACCACATGCAACAGTTGTAAATAATACAGGGAATAAGTACTGCATACCATTTCCGTTATCTACGGCAAAACCTGTAAATGCCTGAAGTCCGTCTGCACCACCCATGTTTGCATGAGAGACAACAATACCAACTAAAGCAACAGCTAACATTGCATAAAGAAGGAATGAACTTAAATAGTCACGTGGCTGTAATAAAATCCATACAGGAGTTACAGAAGCTACTGCAATATAAATACCAACAATAATCATCCATGTTTTATTAGAAAGGTAAATTGGATGGAAATTCATACCAATAACCATACAAATAATAATTGCTACTACACCAAGTATTGTAGATACACCCATTGGAGCATTTCTACGATATACAAGGAAACCAAAGGCAATCGCAATAACGATGAATAATAATGAAACCATTGCAACAGAAGCATTATTAGCAGATGCTGCTACATCTACAACGCCATCAACATATGTTGCCTGGAATGTTGAAGCTACAATTGAAGCAAATGCTGCTACAACAAGGATTAATGTAAGGTATGCAAAAATGAGGAATAAACGTTTTGCACGCTTACCCATGTTTGCGGAAATAATTTCACCGATTGACTGTCCTTTATGACGAAGAGATGCAAATAATGCACCAAAGTCATGTACACCACCGAAGAAAATACCACCTATTAAAATCCAAAGAACAACAGGTACCCAACCAAATATTGCGGCACCGATTGGTCCTGTGATAGGACCTGCACCTGCTATAGATGAGAAATGATGTCCCATTAATACAGGAGCTTTTGCCGGAACATAGTCAACGCCATCTTCCAGTTCATGAGCAGGGGTTGGATTCTGACTTTCGCCTACACCCCACTGTTTGCAGAGCCATCCGCCGTAGAAAATATAACCACATACAAGAACGGCAATGCAGATAAGTAAAAGTAATAATGAATTCATTGCTTTACTTCTCCCTTTCTTTTTTGTTAAATAGTATTTTTTTCAAAATTTTCCCTGTAGACTTTCCTGAACTGTTTGAATCAATTTTACCATTATCAAATGATACAACTGATGTATGATAATCCATCCAGCCATGGAGGGAAAAATGAAAACTTTTGTATATTCGGGTCTTCTTTAGTTGTTTACGAGCATCTTCATCACATGAATCACACAAAAATATAGCTGTTATATAAGAATACATATGACCCGGTCCGATATTCATTCTGCTCATACCATCTTCATAGGCACATTTCTGACAGTCTGATAACACATCGAGTGTAAGTCTTGGTATGTTAAATAAGTAAATAAATTCTTCACAATCCGCTGACCACAATTCAGCTTTTTTTGAAAGGACATATTTTTGAGAATGCTGAAAGAAATCGCACCTTGCACAATATAATACATTTTCATCTTCAAATCGCGTGATATTGTAAAAAGCTTCAAAACTCTTTATTAATTTTTCTAGTGCTTCGTTTCTTTGATTACTCATAAATACTCCTGAATTTTGTCGAAAAATGTAACCCTTTAATATATAAATATACCCCTAAATTTCACAAAAAACAATAGAAATTTAAGGGATATTTAATAATTTCTTAACTTTTTTAAAATGTCCGTAAAATAATCAGGCAGTGGAGCTTCGAATTCAACATATCTTCCGGTCGAAGGATGAATAAATCCTAAAGTTTTAGCATGTAAAGTCTGTCCTTCAAGATGAAACTGACTTTTTCCGCTTGAGTAAACATCATCACCCAGTAACGGATGCTTTATTGAAGACATATGAACCCTGATCTGGTGAGTACGTCCGGTTTCAAGTCGGCATTCAATGTATGCATGATTTTTTAAATTTTCAATTACATGATAATGTGTTACTGCTCTTCTGCCATTAACGGTATCAATGGCCATTTTTTTGCGGTCATTAGTGTTTCTTCCAATTGGTGCATCAATGGTTCCGTCCGGTGTATTAAAACAATTAAGACATATCGCCTCATATTTTCTTGTTATACTGTGAACACTTAACTGTTCAGCAATACTGTTGTGTGCTTTGTCATTTTTACAGGCAACAATGACACCTGTTGTATTCATATCGATTCTATGAACAATTCCGGGACGAAGAACACCATTTATTCCGGAAAGATGATCTTTACAATGATACATAAGTGCATTTACAAGAGTACCTGAATAATGCCCTGTAGCCGGATGAACAACCATGCCTTTAGGCTTGTTTACAAGGATAATATCATCATCCTCATATAAAATGTCTAATGGTATATTTTCAGGCTGAATATCCAGTACTTGTGGGTCAGGAATAAAAACCTGAATTCTGTCACCATTCATAATTTTATAATTTGGCTTTATTTTTTTATCATTTACAAGAATGTTTTCATCCTTTATAAGTTTCTGAATATATGAACGCGATAAATCCTCCAATTGCTCGGAAAGAAATTTGTCAATACGTATTCCCACATCTTCCAGTTCAGGTTCTAAAACAATATTTCTCATGAATCACCTTTTTTTTTTTTGACAAAAAGTTAAAATCCTCATCCTTATAAACAAACAAAACAAGTATGGCAAGCCATATGGCTGAAATTACAACATAACAGTCAGCTATATTAAAGATTGGAAAATCTATCAGTGAAAAATACAGGAAATCCCTTACATAACCAAGCCATACCCTATCAATAAAGTTACCCAGTGCACCTGAAACTAATAAAAGTTCACAGAACAACAACTGTGTATAATACTTATTTTTAGGTGTTTTAAAATAAATGTAAGAAAAAATCAGCATTATGATTACTGTAATGATAATAAAAAATGCTCTTTTGCCGCTTAAAATACCCCATGCAGCACCATAATTATTAATATATCTTAATTCAAATACACCTTTAATAAGTGTGAAAGGGCCATCACTTAAGTGAGATACAGCCAAAATCTTTGTAATCTGATCTATAAAAGTCAGTAATGCAACAGCCAACAAACCATATAAACATTCAAACAGCGTCTTTTTCATGTTCAAATTATTCACCATCCAAACTCTATTTAATAACATCTGCCAGTGCTATTTTCATTTCATCATCGGAAACAGTCATGTCAATATAAGCATTTCCAATATTATTTAATAAAATGAATTTAACTTTACCTGAAACCATTTTTTTATCATTTTTAGAAACTGCAACAATATCGTCAGCTGACACACCGCTTATCGTCATAGGAAATGAAAACTTTTTAAAAAGGTCTGTTGAAGTATTATACTCTTCCTCAGTAATATGTCCGCGCATTACACAAAGTCTTAATGCAGCAATCATACCTAAAATAACACATTCACCATGATAAAGCTTAAAATTCATCAGCTTTTCTATTGCATGACCAAGTGTGTGACCAAAATTAAGAAGTGCCCTGTCGCCCTTTTCTGTAGGGTCTTTTTCTACAACTTCACGCTTAATCTGACAGCTTACATAAATCATCTGTTCAAGAATTTCACCATCTCTGTTTAATATGCCGGATACATTGTCAGAAAGCCATTTAAAGTATGAATAATCTTTGATAAGCCCGTGTTTAATTATTTCGCCCAGACCTGAATTAAATAAACGGTCTGATAATGATATAAGGGTTGAATAATTCATATAAACCAGCTTAGGCATATGAAATGCACCAACCATATTTTTATAAGCTCTGAAATCTACACCTGTTTTACCGCCAATACTAGAATCAACCTGTGCGAGAAGTGATGTCGGAATTTGAATAAACTGAATGCCTCGAAGGTATGTTGCTGCAGTATAACCTGTTAAATCGCCTACGACACCACCGCCGAGTGCTGCCAGGTAATCTGTTCTGTCAAATTTATTAACAATAAGATATTCATATACGTCTTCGACTGTATTAAGAGTCTTATTTTCCTCTCCTGCCTCAAATGTGAAAACAAATACTTCATTTCCGGTCTTTTCAAGTTCCTTCTTAACTACATCCGCATATAAAGGACCAACATTTGAATCTGTTACTATACAGATTTTTTTGCCGGTAACATTTAATTCCATAAATGATTTGGACAAATTATCAAAGCTGTTCTCTATTACAATATTGTAATGAGGTTTTTCGTTATAATTTACTGTAATTATTTTAGACATACTGCTCCTTTGTTGACATAATATTTTTATGTTAACCATTTAATTATTTTAACAATATTTATCAACTACAACATAATATTTTCCTTTTTTAGTAACACCTGAAATTTCTTTGTATTGGAATTTTCCGATACCCCTGACAGAAATAATATCATTTTCTTTTAACTGATAACTGTTACTTGTTATTAATTTTCCGTTGATGAATACTTTTGCTTCTTCGATATATGTAACAGCTTTACTTCTGGACATATTGGTAACAAGAGAAAGCATACTGTCTATGCGAAGAGAAGATACAGTTCCTGAAATCTCCTCTTTATTGACATTGGCGGTATCATCAAATTCTTCAATAACTGCCATAACAGGTGTATGTTTAATTCTTGTTAATTCACTTATAATAAATGAACTGATTTTCTCAAGACAAAACAAATGCGCACAGTCTTTATCAACGACTATATCACCAAGTACACTTCTGTCTATACCCAGATTAATAAGTGCACCTAAATAATCCCTGTGTGTCAGTTCCTCAGAAAATTTCTTGTTTAAAGGTGATATTTTTAATGATACTATTGGATTTACATCTGCAAAATTATCATCCGGATAAAATGCAGCTACTCTTCTTTCGGCTAAATTATAGCCACCTATCATTTTAAATATAATAGGTGGCATATTTGCTGATAATTGACTTACAATATTCTGTTCTGCTAAAGTAAGAAAATCTGAAAACATGGGAACACCTCGTAAATACGAAATGTTAGCAAGTTCAGTGACTCTTTTTAATAACAGCTTTTCCTGATCATTCATAATCGACTAAAATCTATATCTGTTCTGAGATGAAAGAGGTGATGAAGAAGTCATACCCATATTATTCATGCTCATTGAAGAGGAACTTGCGGCAGCATTGCTGATGTATTCCTGGAAATCACCGGCAATATCAACAGATGAAGGAGTTACAACAAATATATATGTAGAAACCTTCTGAAGATTACCGCCCATTGAATAACATGCACCTGATGAGAAATCAATGATTCTCTGTGCCATATCTCCATCTACATCCTCAAGATTAAGTACGACGGCCTTACCTGATGTAAGCATATCAGAAATCTCACGTCCGTCTTCTAAAGAAGTAGGCTTAATTACGCATACCGACATACCGGCATTCTTGCTTGTTTTTCTGTTATATGGTAATACATTGTTCTTTTTTTCTACTTTAGGTTCAGCAGTATATTCCTTTTCCTTTACAGGCTTTTCCCTGTCTTTCTTTACTCTGAAACGAGGAGCTTCATCTTCTTCCTCTTCTTCATCGAAATCATCTTCATCATCATATTCATCATCGTCATCGTAATCATCTGTTAAACTGAACATACCGAGTAACTTATATAAAAAGTTAGCCATTTTTATTCTCCTATTCTAAAGTTTATTATAATTTCTTTCACCAAATATTCCTGTTCCAATACGTACATGTGTTGCACCCTCCTCAATGGCAACCATATAATCATTAGTCATGCCCATGGACAAAATATTCATAATAACATTATCAATATGTTTATTTGTAATGTCAATACTTAATTTCTTTAATTTACGAAAAATTTCTCTATTTTGTTCAGGATTGTCAACAAAAGGTGCAATTGTCATAAGACCTTTTACACAAATGCCGGATAATTTACTAATCTTTTCCACAGCAGGTATTGTTTCGTCAACAGTAAGTCCAAACTTGGTCTCCTCGTTTGCCACATTAACTTCTAATAAAATATCAGTAACACAATTATTTTTTACCGATTCCCTGCTTATTGCCTCTGCAAGATGATAAGAATCAACAGAATGTATAAGTGTGGTTTTTCCGATTATATATTTTATCTTGTTTGTCTGAAGATGACCAATCATATGCCATTTTACATCATCAGGCATCTGTGGCATTTTATCACACATCTCCTGTACTTTATTTTCGCCAAAATCACGCATATTGGCATTGTAAGCATCTAAAAGCATCTCTATAGGCTTTGTCTTGCTAACAGCAATCAAACATACATCATCAATGCTTCTGCCGGAAACCAAACATGCTTTTTCAATATTTTTTTTAACTTCATTAATATTATCCGAAATCATTTAACTCACCTTTTTAATAAATAATCTGGTCTTCCTTAACCTTTGTTCCATCAAGTACAATATGATCGTAAATTGACAGTCCGTAAGACAAACCGGTCTGTACAATAGCATATTCCTGATTCTGCTCAATTATATTTATACGCCTGAAAACGGCATAGCCTTTATTAACGGTATAAACGCCCTGAAGCATACCAACGGTTGTAATAGTATATCGCTGTCCGGAATCAGCTAACAGAATTGAATCTCCGTACGAAAAGTCTGATTTATCTACATAATAATATTCATCATCTTCCGCGTATACATCAACATCACAATATTCTGTGATTATTGAACCGTTTGAATCTGCATGCTCACGCAGGAAACCGATTGTAGATTTATTACCGCCGACAGTCGCATACTCTTTTGGTATGGTATAAAATTCCTTTTCAACAATGGATGAAATCGGAATCTTAAGCCCTGTTGCAGAACTTGTTATTATTTCAACATCCACAAATCTGTCAGATGCGTATTGAATCATATATTTATTAAGAGACAATACACCATAAGTTCCGCCACCTGTAGGGACAATCTGGAAATTAGCATATGTTGTAATGTCATCCTTTACAAAACGTATCTGAACATTCTTTTTTTCTGCAAGATTCTGAGCCTTAATCTGGTCATTGGTAAGTGGAATTGCAATCTGCCAGGCCTCATCTGTAATCAATTTATACATAGGACTTCCGCTGACAACAATATCATTTTTCCTAAGATTGGTTTTATTATAGTTTTCTTTGTTAAAATGTGTTTCATTTAACTGGTCGACAGTCAGGTTCTCATAACCATCAACATTATAAACTACAATGCCTGTTTTGTTGGATATCGCGTACTTAAATAAATTTTCACTGGCTGTATCCTTAATGATATCATCAAGATTATTTATGATATTTTCATTTACCGAATCACTTACAACCTGGTCAAGCTTTTCACGGAGGTCATATATATTTCCGAACTGATTATTACTGTTGCTTACTTTATAAGATGATAAAGTATTTCGTACAATAGCAATATTGGAATCTGACATTGAATTATCACCTGAGTTTAACGATTCAATCATCGAAGCAACTCTTCCGGTTTCATCAATTGTATATACTATGGAGCCTACTGCTACTCTGCGGCCCTCACGGACAAAATAATTAACATTTCCTGCATAGTCCGAATAAAAAACTTCCTCGTCTCTTATTGCAATACCCGTATAGGTATTATTAGCATTTATGGAACCTGTTGTTACCTCGTGTATATCAACCTTTTCCTTTGTCATATATTTTATTACAAAAGAACTTATATAAATAAAAATAAAAACAAACAGAATAACAATGATTCTCGGTCCTCTGTCAAACTGTTTAATTTTTTTTGATTTGCTGCTTTTATTTGCCATTTACCCACCTTCAAACATTAAATATCATTTTATTTTATCATTTTAAAACTTTATATACAAGTGAAAATCAAATATTTGTGAATAGTTTATATAAAAAGAGGGAAACTATTATTGAAAATTATTTTAGGAGGGAAAACAATGAGTTCAAGAGGATTTGATTATACAGCTCTTACAATTGTAATTATAGGTGCTATAAACTGGGGACTTATCGGTTTCTTCAGATTTGATCTTGTCAGCTTCCTTTTTGGTAATATGACATGGCTGTCAAGAATTGTATACGCACTCGTTGGATTATGCGGTCTTTACCTTGTCAGCATTTACGGAAGAATCACGGACATGGGGAGCGAAAATGTATAAACAGGATAGAGAAATTGCAACGCAAATTCCTGTTAAATAAGAAAAAGGGTGTTAAAAACACCCTTACATAGCCTGTTATTTAAATATTTCACGCCATTCAAGATCTCCGCGTTCCAATGACTTTATAAGCAGTTCTGCCGTAGCCAGATTGGTTGCCAGAGGAATGTTGTACATATCACATAACTCATATATATTGGTTATCTCCGGCTCATGAGATTTAGGAGCTAAAGGATCCCTTAAAAAAATAACTAAATCAATCTGGTTATTTTCAATCTGGGAACATAACTGCTGTTCACCGCCAAGATGACCTTCAAGGAATTTATGAACTGTAAGATTAGTGGCTTCTTCAATTAATCTTCCGGTTGTTCCTGTTGCAAATAACTGATTTTTACATAATATACCACGATATGCAATACAAAAATTCTGCATTAATTTTTTCTTGGCATTGTGCGCTATTAATCCAATATTCATAAAAACCTCCTGTAATTATATTTTATTTCTCTTCTGAAGGCTGACGTTTAAAACCACTCCTGCGCCGCCATATAATCCAATCAATGAACTTAAGCCTTTACTAACAAAAGGAAGCGGAAGTCCCGTATTCGGTAAAATCTCGGTCGCAACACCTATATTAATAAATGTTGAAAAAGCAATTAATGCCCCGTATCCGCATGCAATCAGCCGCCCTTGAAAATCCTTCGCATATATGGATATTATTATACACTCAAATACTAAAAATGCCAATAGAAAAATTAAAAAACAGCTTCCTATAAATCCAAATTCTTCCCCTACTACGGCAAAGATAAAATCACTTTCCACCTCAGCTATATAACCGGCGTTTTTTATCGAATTTGAGTCATCATTATTATATCCTTTTCCGTACAACTGACCGGAACCAATTGCTTTGACTGAGAAATCCTGCTGGTATCTGAGCGTATCATAATTTTCAGGGTCAATAAATGACATAATACGGTTAACCTGATACTCTTCCAGTAATTTCTGGTCGGGTGACTGTATATATATTATTGCCGTTATCGCAATCGGTATAGCACATAAAAGTATTATAATAATATTTTTATATTTAAGACCGGCACAGTAAATCATTGTAATGAGAACAATTGTAATAAGAAGGGTCGTGGAAAGGTCCGGCTGATCATAAAGCATAAAAAGCGGAATTCCGAGTATAACTGTTAAAATTCCCAAAAATTTAAATGAACTTATTTTTTCACGGTGAACCGTTAAAAACTTTGCAAGAAACAGTATCATTAAGATTTTGGCGAATTCGGAAGGCTGCAAATTAACAGGTCCAAAATTATACCATCTGACTGCAGACTGGCCAAAGTCCGTACCAAAAAAATATAGTCCAAAAAGTAATAAAAAATTGACAATATATATCAGCCAGTAAAATTTAAGGATAAAGTTATAATCTATAAAAGATATAAAAATCATTATAACAAGTCCTGCCGCTATTCCGGCAAACTGTTTAATGCAGTCATTCAAATTACTTGCACTGTTAATCATAAGCGCACCGAATGTTGACAGTGCAAGAATAACCAAAATTAACAAAATATTATATTTTGAAAAATCAATTTTTTTAAACATTTTATCACCAGTCCGATACTCTTATTTTCTCAGCTGTTTTATCGGTATATTAGCAAAAATAGACGGTACAATAATACCACTGTTTCCAGCTGTCTGTTTAATCTGAATATCTATTCCTTCTGTATCAATATCCATATATTTTGAAATAACGGATACAATATCGTTTTTTATAAGGTCCATAACTTCCGGAGAACAATTGGCACGATCCGATACCAATAAAAGCTTTAATCTGTCTTTAGCTACGCTTCCGGATGTCTTTTTGTTAAATAAATTAAATATTTTCATATAAATCCCCCTCTATCTGCTAAAAATTTTTGTAAAAATATTCCAAATGTTTGATTTTGCGGAATAATCCATAAGCGGAATATCTTCACCACAGATTCTTCTGCATATATTCATATACGCAATTCCTGCGGGGGATTTTGAACCAACCAGAGGTTCACCCTGATTAGTTGAAATAACAATGTTTTCATCATCTAAAACGGCACCAATGACATCAATACAAAGAATTTCTGCAACATCCTCTACAGACATCATTTCGCCGCGATTAACCATATCCAGCCTTATTTTATTAATAATTAGCTGATGATTTGTAAGCTCATTTGCATCAAGAAGACCGATGATGCGGTCTGCATCCCTAACAGCTGATAATTCAGGTGTTGTTACAACAAGTGCCCTGTCTGCCCCGGCAATGGCATTTTTAAAGCCTTGTTCAATCCCGGCAGGACAATCAAGCAATATGTAATCAAATTCACCTTTAAGCATATCAATGACTTTTTCCATCTGTGCCTCATTAACGGCAGATTTATCTCTGGTCTGCGCAGCAGGAATAAGAAACAGATTGGGATATTTCTTATCCCGGACAAGTGCCTGCTTAAGACGGCATTTACCTTCAACAATATCGACAAGATTATAAACGATACGGTTTTCAAGCCCTAATACAACATCAAGATTTCTTAATCCGATATCTGTATCAATTATAACAACTTTTTTACCTAAAGAAGCAAGGCCTGTCCCGATATTTGCCGATGTTGTTGTTTTTCCGACTCCGCCTTTTCCTGACGTAATCACGATTACTTCACTCATAAATATATTTCCTCCAAAGATATAATAGTCTAAACGTGATGTTATAAATAATATCTTTGGTTTCTTATATACTTAATCTTCGTTAGTTGTACTCTCCTGCGGCGTTGATTCGATATTATAATAAATCTTAAGGACCTCAGATGTAAGCTTTGCAACATTCGATGACGTGTAACCATTCTGTATAACAGTAGATATTGCAATCTCAGGATTGTTATACGGGGCATAACATATATACGTACAATGGTCAGGATATTTTGCATTTTCCTGCGCAGTTCCTGATTTTGAACCGGTTTCAATTCCAAGTGAAGATAAATATTTTGAATTTTCACTTACGAGCTTCATTCCATAATGTACGGTGTTCCATGTTGATGTTGAAACATCATTCATTGTGCTTGAAACAATAGGAATTGAAGTAAAAATATTATTACCGTTACTGTCTACAATCTTATCAATTAATGTAAGATCATAACAAACACCGGAGTTGGCAACGGTAGAGACATATCTTGCAAGATTAAGACCTGTATAGTTATGTCGTCCCTGTCCGATTGCAGAAGAAATTGCATTATCATTTGATGCAATCGGCGCAGCCTCATATATTTCAATGCCTGTTGTAGTGGCAAGACCTAACTGTTTCGCGTAGGAAGCAAGAATATCCGTACCCTTGGTGCTGTCGTAACTTCCTGATGATGTAGTTGCAAGACGGTATCCCACCTCGTAAAAATAAATATTACATGAATCCCTTAATGCCGTAGCAACATTTTCATCACCATGACTTCTTGGATACACCCAGCACTTAGGATTCGGCGTAACAGTTTCATAAATACCTGTACATTCCATTTCTTCAGAACTATTGATAACACCCGATTCAAGCCCTGCAATGGCTGTGACAAGCTTAAAAGCAGAACCCGGAGCTGTTCTTGTGGTTGTTGCATTGTTAACAAGCGGAAGTGAACCGTCATTTAATAATTTATAATAATAGTCTGCGTCAACTGATCCTGAGAAATAATTAATATCATAACTTGGATATGAAACAAGGGCAAGAACCCTTCCGGTATTCGTATCAAGTATTGTACATGAGCCTGAACATGGCTTAAGGGCTAACTGTGCAGGCGTAATCTCACATTTACTGATTTTATCGATAAGGAAATCAAACGGCTTTATTGTGCCCATAATAAGCTTGCCGTAGGTATCCCTGTCATACTGCAGCACACCCTGGTCAAATAATAAAATACATATCTCAGAGCCTGAAAGCTGCTGATATTTTATCATATATTTGTAGATTTTTTTGTTGAATTCAGTCTCATTTTTAATATCTTCAAGTATATACTCGACAAGACTGTTATACGCCTCTGATAAACTTGAATAATCTGTTGAAGTAAATTTCGATACATCAATCCAGTTTTTGGCAAGTGCATATGACAGATATTCCTTAAGACTTATTGTCTCAGCAACCCATTCATCATATATTGAATCTGTTGTATCTACATTATTACGGATGATAACACCATTATCCTGCAGTATTTCATAAATTTTATAAATATAAACCTGCATTTCCTCGCTAAGATGTCCGTAATCGGTATCTTTTGTAGTAAGCTCTGTTTCAATGCGTGCTAAAACCTCTTCCTGCTTTGAAAGAAACTTTGAATATACGCTTGTTTCCGTATTGGTAATCTGGGCAGCAATGTCATTAATTGAAATAACATTATTATCTATAAGTGCAAAGTATACATCCTTAATAGGAATCTGAATGTCCTTGATAGTTACCTTGTCAGTGTTATATACATATCGTTCATCTGAATTAACAATCTTTTCCACCAGAATGTCTGCAATCTGTTTTTCAAGTGCTTTATAAACCTTTTTCTGAAGCTCAATATCAATTGTAAGGTAGACATCGCATCCCGTTACAGGCTCTTTCTCTGAAATAACCTCGGTAATTCGACCAAATTTATCTACACAAACCTTTTTTTCACCCTTGGTTCCCTGAAGAAACAGTTCCATTGCCTGTTCAATACCGGCCTTACCAACAATATCATTTGCCTGATACTGGCTGTTCTGCATCTGAAGATTTTCAAGTTCATCGGTAGAAACCTTGCCTGTATATCCAAGTATATGTGCTGCATAAAAGCCGTCAACATATCTGCGGACATATTCCTCAGATACGGTTACTCCAATTAAATCTGCCGAGTTTTCAAGAATCTCGGCAACAGTCTCTTCGTTTACATCATAAGACATTGTAAATTCCATTGAACGTTGAAATGTGTTGGCACTCATATATGACCTGAAATTCAATATATAAATAACCATCTGACGGGTATATTTTTCATCCACACCATATCTTTTTTCTGAACACAAGTATTCGATTACTTCGTCTGCTGTTGCATTCCTTTGTTCATCAGATAATTCACTTACCGAAGTAACACCAAAGCTGTCACGCAGGAAACGTAGTTTGGCATTGCCGGTCACGTTAAATTCATACTGACCGTCTTTATTCACAATAATACCAAAATCACAACTGACTTTTTCACCATGTTTCTCTATGATTTCAACAGTTTTGGCAATTGTTTCATTTATCTTCAGATTCTTCTCGCTTCTTGATGAATATGATTCACTGTCACTGATTTTTACAGAGAATGCCAGTTCATTGTACGCAAGAAGAACGCCGTTACAATCGTATATATTACCACGTGTACTTGAAATGCTTTTGGTTGTTTCAATTGTATCAGAAATTGATGCCAGATATTTTTCACCCTGAACAATCTGTAACTCAAAAAGCCTGTGAATAAGTACAATGATCATAATACAGAATAATGCAACTAATGGAAGTAATCTGGATTTTAAAATACTTATGATGTAGTCTTTAATTTCCTGATACATATTCTGTCACTTTCCTCTTATCTTTCTTTTCAAAAACACCATTTAAGAAGTACATAAACCTAAAAATAACTGCCATAACAAACAGTGTATACATCATTCCCGGAATGATAATTCTTCCGACATAATAAAATACATTTAATTTGTTATAAAGCAAAAATCCTCCTATGTATACCAAAAAATCATAAGTAAATGAAGATATGGCTGTGATTATCATCACAATAACCATACGTTTCTGATCATAATCTTTATGAAAAAGACCTGCAATATAACCGATATAGGTAAATGCAAGAATAGAAAAGCCAAAGATTGTCGTATAATAAACATCATATAAAAGTCCGGAAACAAAACCGGCAAAAATACCCTCTTCCTTACCTTTGAAATAACCAAAGCAAATAGGAATAAGTATCATTATATTAGGTGAAATTGAAGCAATTGCAATTGTTTTACACAAAGTAGTCTGTAAACAGTAAAAAACAATCGCAAGAGCTGTTAAACACAATTTTCTTTTCATAAATATCACTTCTTATCCAAAATAATAAGGACTTCCTGTAAATGTTCAAAATCAACAACGGGAATCAGGTAACCGGACTTTGTAAGACTGTTCGGGTCGGTTTTAACGTCTTTGACGTAGCCAATTAAAATACCTTCAACATATTTACTGCTTATATTGGATGTAACAACCTTGTCTCCATCTGACACTTCAGTATCCTGTTTAAAATATTTAACATAAATGTAGCCTGAATCCATAAGGCTTAAGCTGCCTTCGACAGTACATGTGGCACCTGTATTTATCAGCATTCCGCTTACATTGTTGGAGTCCGATATAATGCTTCTTACAATTGAATAGTTTTCACCGACATCTGTAACGATACCTACAAGACCGCCATCGGCGATAACATTCATGTCAACTTCAATACCGTCACGGCTTCCTTTGTCAATTGTAAATGAACTATACCAGTTTCCGGCTTCTTTAGCTATTACTCTTGCCGCTGTTTTGTTGTAATTTGCATACTGGTCATCAAGATCATATAATTTTCTTAAACGCTCAAGTTCAAATTTTCCAAGACTTAACTGGCTGTTTTCTTCGGTCAGTTTGGCAATCTCTTCTTTCAGTCTTTGATTTTCTTCATTTATTTTTGAGAAATCCCTGATTAATTTGTATTTGGAATAAACATAAGTTCCAATGTCATTAATTCCCTTCTGCATAGGAATAACTGCTACTGAAACAACATTTCTGACAGGCTTGGAAATCTGATCGGTAAATAATGACACACCCATCAGAACAACACATAAAATTGTTATAAATGTAAGCCATTGTTTAGCACTAAAGCTTATTTTAGGTATTTTTTTCATAAACTATTCCTTAAAATCAGATATAATTCTTTTCCTTTGGAAGATATGCAAGCTTCCTGTAGGTTGGTTTGCTTGTAATTTCCTTGATGCCGTTAACAACACTTTCAGAGCCGCTTTCAATAATATTGGCCTTCAGGTTTGTCTCAGTCTCAATGAATTGTTTCAGATTCTTAATATTACTTGTTCCACCGGTAACATTAATTCCGAGTTCAATAATATCGGCAGCAAGTTCAGGTGGTGTGCGCTCAAGAATCATCTTCATGGCATCCATAATGGAACGTAAATGATCGATTATTGATTCATAAATAACATCAGAAGATACATCAACAGCAACAGGAAGTCCGGACATAATATTTCTGCCATATGCTCTTGCAAACATTTCTTCCTCCTGTATTGCACTACCAATCTGTTTTTTAATGCTTTCAGCAGTTTTACTTCCGATAACAAGATTATAACACTTTCTAACACCGCTTATGATACTGTCATCAAGCTTATTACCGCCAATTTTAATTGATTTACTGAGTACAATGCCGCCTAAAGACATTACAGAGATTTCAGTAGTATCTGCACCGATATTTACAACCATTACACCCTTGGAATCCGTAACATCAATACCTGAACCTATTGCATCGGCAACCGGCTTGTCAACAATATATACATTTTTGGCTTTAACCTTGGCGCTGCTTATAAGGTCATAAAATGCCCTCTTTTCAACTTCGGTAATATCCGTCGGCACGGCTACATAGAAATCGTTTGCATTTGAAAATTTACCACGGTTAATCTTCTTAAAGAAACATTCAAACAATGTCTCCATATTTTCAATATCAGCAATTACTCCAAATTTAACCGGATATGAAACAACGATGGTCTCCGGTGCCTTTTCATGCATAAGATATGCCTCATCACCAAAAGCAATAATTTCAGATTTATTTGCAATAGCAATAATATTTTTTTCATTTAATACTACATCTTTATCCTTAGAATATAACTTGATATTACTTGTTCCAATATCAACGCCATAAATATTTGCCATTTATTTATCTCCCTTCAACTTATCATTTCCTGTTCTCTTAAGCTGATATATTTATTATCACCAATAATTATATGGTCAATCAGATGAATGCCTATCATTTCACCTGCTTCATAAACCGCTTTCGTCATTGCAATATCATCAACGCTCGGCGTCGGGTTACCACTTGGGTGATTATGTACCAGAATAATATTGACAGCTTCATACCGCAAAGCCTCGATTAGAACTTCACGTGGAGAAGCCAGTGAGGCGTTAACCGTTCCGACGGATACTTTAACGTCTTTAATGTATTGACATGCCGAATCAAGAAAAAGAGCCATAAGACATTCTTTCTTCAGGTGTCTTAAATCTTCCATGTAATACATTGCAACACTCTCTGCTGTTCTGAAGGACGTGTCTTTCGAATAACAGCATTTGGAAATACGTCTTGATAATTCTGCTATGCATTTAATCTGTATAGCCTTTACCTTTCCGATTCCTTTAATCTTCATCAGGTCATTTAATGTCAGGTCTACAACATTAAGCAGACCCTGCTTTGAACCACAGGATGACAGAATCCTCTTCGATAAAGCGACAGAATCCTCTTCCTTTGTTCCACATCTGATTATCACTGCCAGAAGCTCTTCATCATTAAGACTCTCGGGTCCGTTTATAAGACATTTCTCATAAGGACGAAGCGATAACCCTGTTTCTTTGATTTTTAAACCCATAAATTATACCGCAGCGGACGGGATTAAATCAATCTGTATACTAAAATAGCGATAATTACACCGATAATGCTTGCAATGGTAATTCTTATGGTTAATGCAAATGTTATAACCAAAACACCCAAATCAAGGACAATAGGTGATGTCAAGCCGAATGTTTTACCATAATTGAGCCATCCGATATTGGTAAGATCACCGATAAATCCACCGATAACGATTCCTGCAAGAATCAGAAGTAACAATGCCCAGCTGTTTTTACTTCTTGCTATTGCCATTTTATCCTCCAATAAATAAACTTACTACACAGTACATTTAATTGTATCACAATTATACTAAAGTCGCAAGATTCTCATCGATTATGCATTGAACACTTTTCAGTATTCCAAGTTTTGCATGATACCATGTAAGTCCTCCCTGGAAAAATACCATATAAGGTGGTTTGATTGGACCATCAGCAGAGAGTTCAATTGACGAGCCCTGTACAAATGCACCGGCCGCCATAATAACCTTGGAATCGTATCCCGGCATATCCCAAGGTTCAGGTGTAACGAAGCTGTCAACCGGTGCCGCAGCCTGAATACCCTTACAAAAAGCCACAATTCCCTCAGGACTGTTAAGCTCTACTGACTGGATAATATCATATCGCGGTTCACTTCCGTTTGGAATAACGTTAAATCCAAGCTTTTCATACATATTTGCAGCAAAAATTGCACCCTTAAGGGCACCTGCGGTTACTGTTGGAGCAAGAAATAATCCCTGAAAGAATGACTGGTTAAGTCCGAGTGTCGCTCCCACTTCTTTTCCAAGTCCCGGTGAGGAAAGTCTGTATGCTGCCATTTCAACATATTCCTTCTTTCCGGCAATATATCCGCCGACAGGTGCAAGTCCGCCGCCCGGATTTTTAATAAGCGAACCGACAACAAGGTCTGCGCCCACATCTGAAGGCTCAATTGTTTCAACAAATTCACCGTAACAGTTGTCTACCATACAGATAACATCAGTTTTGACCTTTTTTACAAATGAAATAAGCTCTCCGATTCTCTCAACGGATAATGTCGGTCTTTTGGCGTAGCCCTTTGAACGCTGGATTGTTACAAGTTTTGTCCTATCATTTACAGCTTTTTTTATTTCATCAAAATTAAAGCTGCCATCATCATTTAAGTCTACCTGACGATACGATATACCGAACTCCTTAAGGCTTCCTTTAGACTCTCTTATACCGATAATTTCATCCATTGTGTCATATGGTTTTCCGACGGGCGACAGTATTTCATCACCCGGTCTTAAATTAGCAGATAATGCAATGTTTAAAGCGTGGGTACCGCACATAATCTGTGGGCGCACAAGTGCATCCTCCGTATGGAAAATTGAGGCATAAACAGCCTCAAGAGTATCCCTTCCAATGTCATTATAACCATAACCCGTTGTTGAACCAAAATGTGCTTCACTCAGGTTATTTTCCTGCATTGCCTTAATGACTTTCATCTGGTTATATTCGGCAGTTTTATCTATTTCGGCAAATCTATCAGCAAGACTGTCTATTATCTCTTCTCCAAGTTTATATACTTTCTCGCTGATTCCAAGTTTTTCATACATCTCATACATATTATTTAGCATAGTGTTCTCCAATTCTTTTAAGCATTTCTTCCTGCATCTTTACTTTATCATTATCAAAATCAGGATAATTCATCCAGATAACGTCTTTTTCACGTTTAAACCATGTAATCTGTCTTTTTGCAAAATGCCTGGTATCACGTTTTAAAATATAAACAGCCTCATCGAGTGTTATTTCACCGTCAAGATATGAAAGAATTTCCTTATATCCAAGGCCTTTCATTGAGACCATATCTTTGGTACAGCCCATCTCTTTAAGACGTTTCACCTCATCAACAAGGCCGTCACTTATCATCCGGTCAATTCTTTTTTCTATTCTGTCATAAAGAACATCCCTGTCATTATTTATTACAAAATACATGTAATCAAATTCAGATTCCTTTTTAGCTTCATTTTCGTTGTGCTCAGAGATTTTCTGTCCTGTCTGTTCATAAAATTCCAATGCACGGATTACTCTTTTTACATTGTTTTCATGAATACTGTCGGCTGCCTCTTTATCAACCTTTTGAAGCATTTCATGTAAATACGAATTGCCTTTCTCCAAAGCAATTTTCATCAGATTTTCACGATAAGAATTATCTTTTTCTTCTTCAGAAAAATCCACGTTCTTAAGAACAGACTGAATATAAAAACCTGTTCCGCCAACTATTATCGGCATTTTACCGGAGGCAGAAATTTCATTAATTGCTTTGTCAGCCATCTGTTTAAAAAGGTAAATATTAAACTCTTCCCACGGATTCAGGCAGTCGATAAGATGATGCGTTACCCCCTGCATTTCATCCGGTTTAATCTTAGCCGTACCGATATCCATATATTTATATACCTGCATGGAATCAGCACTGATTATTTCACCGTTTAAGGCTTTGGCAATATTGATTGATAATTCAGTTTTGCCTACGGATGTAGGTCCTGTAATAATAATCAAAGGTTTTTTTTCACTCATCATACAATTCTCTTAAATTTCTTCTCTATTTCATATTTGCTCATTGATACGATTGTAGGTCTGCCATGCGGACAATTATATGGATTTTCCAGGGTAAGCAGCTCATTTATAAGTTCTTTTGCCTCACAATCCGAAAGTCGGTTGTTTCCTTTTACTGCAGCCTTACATGCTATCGTGGCAATACGGTCTGTTATTGATGTTATTGTTTTGCTGTTACCGGCAGACAATTCATCTAAAATCTCCATAAAAACATCTTTTTCATTAAGCCCGAAAAGTTCCATGGGGACAGCCTTTATGGCATAATCCTTCCCACCGAATTCTTCTATCTCGTAACCGATTTCATTGAAGTAATCCATATTTTGTTTCAGTGTTTCAATATCATTTACACTAAGAGTTACTACAACGGGCGGCATAAGATTTTGTGAAGCAGCCTGATTATTTCTGTATTTAGCCATTATGCGTTCATAGAGAACCTTTTCATGGGCAGCATGCTGGTCAATCATATACATTTTATCTTCAAATTCAACTATCCAGTATGTGTCAAATAACTGTCCGATTATTTTATGCTTGATTACATTCTTTTCATCAAGCAGCTTTTCGGAAAATAAGGATGTTTGTGTCGCATTGGTAATATGAACCTCTTTAATGGCAGGAGGTACAATTTCCTCACGAACCGAAATATTCTGTACCGGTCTGTTTACGGGAGTATTTTCCCTGATGACAGGAATATCCTGTTTAACAAACAAATCAAGACGCTTTTTTTCAAAAGGCTCAGGTATATGAGCTTCGACCTGTGGTTTATATGCCTGTTTGGTTTCGTCGATTTTAACATCAGGTATAAACTCCTTGTGAGAAAGCGCATTAAAGATTTCATTATAAACAATATTGTAAATCTCATCTCCGATTGAAAATCGTAGTTCCATCTTGGTTGGATGAACATTGACGTCAATCAGTTCCTGTGCAATTGTGAAATGCAGTGCTGTAAACGGATATTTATGCTGCATCATAAACGATTTGTACGCCTCTTCAATTGCACGGTTTATAATATTACTCTTAATAAAACGTCCGTTTATATAGTAATTCTCATAATTTCTGTTTCCACGGTTTACAACCGGCTTTCCGATAAATCCTGTAATCTTTATGCATTCACTTTCATAATTTACAGGAAGAATATTGGCGGAAATATCACGGCCGTAAACATGATAAATTATGTCTTTTACGTTTCCATTGCCTGACGTATGCAGCTTATTCTGATTATTGTTAATAAATCTGAACGAAATGTCGGGATGTGACATTGCAAGTTTTTCAACAAGTTCAGAGATATATCCGCCTTCCGTAACAGGCGTTTTTAAAAACTTTCTTCTAGCCGGCGTGTTATAGAAAAGATTTCTTACAATAAATGTTGTTCCGTCAGGACATCCGACAGCTTCAATTTCCTTCTCTTTGCCGCCTTCGATTACATATCTTGTTCCCATAAGACTTTCATGAGTCTTAGTGATAAGCTCAATCTGTGCAACGGCAGAAATACTTGATAAAGCCTCACCTCGAAATCCCAATGAAGAAACTGTTAAAAGGTCCTCTACCGATTTGATTTTGCTTGTAGAATGGCGCAAAAATGCGACAGGAATATCTTCTTTGTCAAATCCCTGTCCGTTATCGGTAATTCTTATAAATGACGTTCCGCCATCTTTAATTTCAATTGTAATCGCAGATGCCTTTGCATCAATTGCATTTTCAACAAGCTCTTTAACAACAGACGAAGGTCTTTCAATAACCTCGCCTGCCGCAATTTTATTTATTGTAACCGGATCAAGAACTTTTATAGACATATTTTACCCCTGCCATCTGTTTTTGATTTTATTCTGTAAACTAAATAATGTGTTTAACGCCTCAATTGGTGTAATGTTACTTAAATCGAGATTCTTTAATTCTTCTAAGATATCATCATCTTTAACAACGTCAAATAATGACATTTGCTCTAAATCTACTTCATCAAGCTTCTTTTGTTTCTTCTTTGGTTGTGTCTGTCCAAATGCTTCGGCGATATCCCTTGCCCTCTGCGAAATGTCAGCGTCACTTAATTCTTCGACAAGCTCTTTGGCTCTGGCAATTACTGAATCAGGAACTCCGGCAAGCTTGGCAACCTGAATACCATAACTCTTATCTGCACCGCCCTTTATAATTTTTCTAAGGAAAACAATATCATCACCCTGCTCCTTAACCGCTATACAGTAATTATTTACACCTGAAATAGTTCCCTCAAGCTCCGTAAGTTCATGGTAATGGGTGGCAAAAAGTGTTTTGGCGCCTAAAAGTCTTGTGTTTGAGATGTGTTCAACAACAGCCCAAGCAATACTTAAACCGTCAAATGTTGATGTACCTCGGCCTATTTCGTCAAGAATAAGCAGACTGTTACACGTTGCATTTCTTAAAATATTGGCAACCTCAGTCATTTCAACCATAAATGTGCTCTGGCCTGATGCAAGGTCATCTGATGCACCGACCCTTGTAAAAATACGGTCGACAATACCAATGTTGGCCTTTGACGCAGGCACAAAGGAACCAATCTGTGCCATAAGTACAATAAGTGCCGTCTGTCTCATATATGTTGATTTACCAGCCATGTTAGGACCTGTGATAATCGAAATCCTGTTTGAATTATTATCAAGCAAAATATCATTTGAAACAAACATATCATTGGAAATCATTTTTTCAACAACAGGATGCCTTCCCGCTTTAACATCTATGATTCCCTTTTCATTTATTGACGGCCTTATATAATTATTCTGCTCAGCAACCAGCGCAAGAGAACAGAAAACATCTATGTCTGCAATTGCTTTTGCGGTGTTTTGGATTCTAATAACTTCAGCAGCTATTTTATCCCTGATTTCACAGAATAAATCGTACTCAAGAATATAAAGCTTATCTTCAGCTCCGAGAATGATATCTTCAAGTTCCTTTAATTTTGGAGTAGTATACCGCTCCATATTACTTAATGTCTGCTTCCTGATATATTCTTCAGGTACAAGCTCCTGATAAGAATTGGTTACTTCAATGGTATAGCCAAAGACCTTGTTATATTTTACGCGAAGATTCTTAATGCCGGTCTTTTGCCTTTCTTCCATTTCAAATTCCATAAGCCAGTTTTTACCATCTGACTTGGCGCTTCTTAAGCGGTCAATTTCTTCGTGGAAGCCGTTTTTAATTATTCCGCCTTCGCGTATAGTAACAGGTGCATCCTCATCAATCGATGATTCTATTAATTCAAAAATGTCAGAAAGAGAATCCATTCTTTCATTTATTTCATTTAAAATTCCCTTATCAAAATCAGATAAAAGTGTCTTGATGTGTGGAAGCATTGAAAGAGAGTTTTTCAGTGAGATTAAATCTCTTGGATTAACTGATTTGCAGGTAATCTTACTCATAATCCTTTCAAAATCATATACCGGATTGAGATATTCCCTGATTTCTTCCCTTACAATTGCATTGTTAACAAGCTCTTCTACCGCATCCTGACGCTTTATAATATCATCCTTTACTACAAGAGGCTGTTCAATGATGCTACGCATTCTTCTTGCGCCCATGGCTGTCTTTGTCTTATCAAGCACCCAGAGCAGCGAACCTCGTTTCTGCTTTTCACGAAGCGTCTCAACAAGTTCAAGGTTTCTTCTTGATGAACTGTCAATAATCATGTATGTTCCCGTAGTATAAGGTATCAGCCTGGTTATATGTGAAAGAGAGTTCTTCTGTGTCTCAATAAGATACTGCATCAGTGCACCCGATGCAATAATTCCGGTAGGATAATCCTTTAGGCCAAGACCGTCAATATTTTTCAGTCCAAAGTGGTTAAGTAGTGTCCTTTTGCACAAATCTTCGTCAAAATACCACGAATCAAGAGATGAAACAGTAATATTCATTCTCATTACCAAATCATCTATTTCGATTCCGCTCATATGAAATGCTTCATTGCATATAATTTCGGACGGGACAAATTTGTTTATCTCATCGATTAATACTCTGCCCGATTCAACTTCCGTAACATAATAGTCACCTGTTGAAACATCAACAATTGACAGACCGATATTATCACCGATATATACAATACACATAAGGTAATTGTTTTTGGTTTCATCAAGTGCCTGTGAGCTTATATTGGTACCGGGTGTGACAATTCTGATTACTTCACGTTTTACAAGTCCCTTGCAAAGTTTAGGATCCTCTACCTGCTCACAGATGGCTACCTTGTATCCCCTGCTTACAAGTTTATTAATATATAAATCAGCAGCATGATAAGGTACACCACACATAGGTGCACGTTCTTCAAGACCGCAGCTCTTACCGGTAAGTGTAAGTTCAAGTTCTTTTGTTACTGTCAATGCATCGTCAAAGAACATTTCATAAAAATCTCCCAGACGATAAAACAAAATACAGTCCTTATACTGCGCCTTTGTTTCCATATACTGTTGCATCATTGGAGTCATTTCAGCCATTTTTACTCACCTTCTACAAGTCTTTTTGCATATTTTAATGCCTGGTCAATATTATCACAGAAATTCTCTTTGCCGACAAGTTTACTAAATCCACGCTTATCAAAAGCAGCTTTAGGCTGTTCATTTACATGTGAAAATACTAATACGATACCCTTTTCTTTTAATGAAACTGTTAAATCCCATAAATAATTCAGTGCCGTTGCATCAATTGCAGGCACACTTCTCATTCTCAAAATAACAGCCTTGGTATCTTTGTTTATACTGGTTAAAATATAAGAAATCTTGTCAGAGGCGGCAAAGAATAATGGTCCGCTTATTTCATAAACAAGAACACCCTTTGGAACCTCACGCAAATCATTATTATCATCCTGATTTTCATAATCCATATCTGTCACATATTTCCAGCTTTGTATTTCAGTTACATCAGACATTCTCTTCATAAATAAAACACATGAAAGAACCATGCCGACTTCAATTGCAAATACAAGATCAAAGGCAAATGTAAGTACACATGAACAGACAAGCACAGCCAAATCACTCTTTGGTGCTTTTCTATATCCAAGTATTGTTTTTAAGTTAAACATGTTATATGAAACAACAATAAGAATTGCTGCCAGCACGCATCTTGGAACAATACTTATAAACGGCATCAAAAGAATCAGGAACAAAAACAGTGTAATCGAATGTACTATTGCAGCAAGCGGTGTTCTGGCACCGTTTTTTGCAGATGCAATACCTCTTGCCACACCTCCGGTTGCAGGAATACATCCAAAAAATCCCAATACAATATTTGCAATACCCTGTGCAAAAAGCTCTGTATTTGAACATGTTTTGCTGTTTATAATACCATCGGTCACAACAGCAGAAAGAAGTGCCTGCATGGCAATAAGAATTGCAATTGTAAATCCCGGCGATACAAGGTCAATTACCGTCTGTAATGTTATATGTGGCAAATGCGGCATACCAAGAGATTTTGGGATGTCGCCAAGCAGACTTACATCTAATTTGCAAAAGTATGCAATACCCGTGCCTACAAGAATTGCAATAAGTGAATTAGGTATTGTTTTGTTAATCTTTGGCCATACTATAAGAATAACAATACATAATAGTCCAAGTAAAACAGCCTGGTAGTTTATGTTATTTAAGTTTGAAAAATAAACCTGCCATTTGCCTATAAATTTGGTTGGCATATCAGTTATATTAAGACCTAAAAAATCCCTTACCTCAAGAGTAAAAATTGTAACTGCAATACCTGCCGTAAAACCGGTTGTTATCGGTGAAGGAATAAATTTTATCAGTTTTCCGAGACGGAATATTCCCATCAGAATAAGCATGATTCCTGCAATTATCATCGAAATAATAAGTCCGTCAGTACCATACTGCATTATTACACTCTGCGTAATAATAATAAATGCACCTGTAGGACCCGAAATCTGAACATGACTTCCGCCAAGGATTCCACAAATAAGACTTGAAATAATAGCCGCATAAATACCTTTCTCGGCTGATACTCCAGCACCTAGTGCAAAAGCAATTGACAGCGGCAAAGCAATAACGGCGACAATTATTCCTGAAATTACATCTTTTACAAACTGCTTTTTTGTTAAACTCATTAAAGCTTCAATGTTTGAAAATCTTAAACCAAATATACCGATAATTTTATTCTGCATTTTTAATTTCTTTCTCCTATATAGTAAAATCCTTTTGCTTCCAAAAGCTTAACGTCATATATATTTCCAATCATGGAAGCATCGCCCTTAAAGTGGACAATAAGGTTATTGGAAAGTCTGCCTGTAACCAGAGAAGAATCCTGCTCATTCATTGACTCAACAAGAACCTTCTGGGTTGTTCCGACAGCTTTTTTAGTTATTTCAGATGAAATACCCTGAATTTCCAGAAGAAGACGGTCAAATCTTTCCTTAACAATATCCTCAGGAATCTGATTTTCCATAACAGCTGCAGGCGTACCTGTTCTTTTTGAATATATAAAAGTGTAGGCACTGTCAAATCTGGCTTTACGAACCACATCAAGTGTATCGTTAAAATCTTCCTCGGTCTCTCCCGGAAATCCCACAATGATGTCCGTCGTCAGTGAAACATCCGGAATACGCTCTTTAATCCTGCTAACAAGATTAAGATACTGCTCCTTGGTATATTTTCTGTTCATTTTCTTAAGAATTTCCGTGCTTCCCGACTGTAGCGGCAGGTGTATATGATGACAAATCTTCTCTGACCTGCTGATTACATCAATAAGCTCGTCGGACAAATCCTTTGGATGAGGAGTCATAAATCGGATTCGCTCAAGACCATCAATCTTCTCAACCTCAGAAAGCAGCTGTGCAAATGTAACCGGTTCATCAAGATTTTTACCATAAGAATTAACATTCTGTCCAAGCAGCATGACTTCTTTAACACCGTCAGCAACATTCTTTTCAATTTCTCTTACAATATCCTTTGGATTTCTGCTTCTCTCACGTCCTCTTACATAAGGCACGATACAGTAAGTACAGAAATTATTGCAGCCGAACATGATATTGATACCGGTCTTAAATGAGAACTTTCTTTCATTAGGCAAATCCTCTACAATCTGGTCCGTATCTTTCCAGATATCAATAATAATTCTGTCTGAATTATAGCTGTTATAAATAAGCTCAGCGAATTTAAAAATATTGTGTGTTCCAAAAATAAGATTTACATATCTGTATGTTGATTTAATATTCTCAACAACATGTGCTTCCTGCATCATGCAGCCGCATAAGGCAATTATCATGTGCGGATTTTTCTTTTTGAAATTCTTCAACTGACCAAGTCTGCCATACACTCTTGTATTGGCATTTTCACGGACGGTACATGTATTAAAGATTACAAAATCGCAGTCTTCATTTTCTGTTATCTCATATCCAATTTTTTCAAGGATGCCGACTAATTTTTCAGAATCCCTGGCATTCATCTGACAACCGAATGTATTGACACATGCTTTAAGCGGACGGCCAAGCTCCTTTTCTTTCTGTTTAACATACTGACGGCATTTTTCAATATACTCATACTGTCTTTTTGTCTCTGCGTCAGTAATATTTATTTCTGAATTATTCATAGTACTCCTTAACATTATAAAAATTATGACCTAATCTGGCCATTGCCATAAATTATATACTTTGTTGTTGTTAATTCCTTAAGTCCCATAGGTCCTCTTGCGTGAAGCTTCTGCGTACTTATGCCGATTTCAGCACCAAATCCAAATTCAAAACCATCTGTAAATCTGGTTGAAGCATTTACATAAACACATGCAGCATCAATTTCATCAAGGAACTTCTGGGAATTGGCATAATCCTTCGTAATAATTGCTTCGGAATGTCCCGTGTTATATCTGTTTATATGAGCAATAGCCTCATCAATCGTATCCACAGTCTTAAGTGAAATAATATAATCAAGATATTCCGTTCCCCAGTCTTCTTCAGTGGCAGGAATAATTCTTGCATCACAGGTAACTGCTAATTCATCACCACGGATTTCAACATTATGTTTCTTTAACCTGTCTGTTACAAGAGGTATAAATTCCTTGGCAATCTTTTTGTTTACAACAAGTGATTCACATGCATTACATACGCCTATTCTCTGTGTTTTGGCATTCTCAATAATGTTTAATGCCATATCAAAATCGGCAGTTTCATCCACATATATATGACAGTTGCCTGTACCTGTTTCAATAACGGGAACAGTACTGTTTTCAACAACCATTTTAATAAGACCTGCACCGCCTCTTGGAATGATTACATCAATGTACTGATTGAGTCTTAAAAGTTCCTTCACAAGTGCCCTGTCAGTGTCTGTAATCAGTAAAATTGCATCAGGAGAAATACCTTCACTTGCGAGTGCATTATGAATTATTTCAACAATAGCCTTATTTGAGTTTATTGCATCAGAACCGCCTCTTAAAATAACGGCATTTCCTGTCTTAAAGCATAAAGAAAATGCATCGGCAGTAACATTAGGCCTTGATTCAAAAATAATACCAATAACACCTATCGGAACACGTTTGCATCCGATATTAAGACCATTGGCACTTTTCTTCATTGAAATCACTTCTCCGACAGGATCTTCAAGGTCAGCTACTTTGTTAATGCCCTCTGCCATAGCAGCAATTCTCGCAGATGTCAGAGTAAGCCTGTCAATAAGGCCTTCCTTCATATTATTTTTAATTCCGTTTGTAACATCTGCTGCATTTGCCTCAAGTATAAATTTTTCGTTGTTCACCAAAGCTTTGGCAACAGCCCTTAATGCCTTGTTCTTCTCATTTACGGTTAATTTTCCGAGAACATATGAAGCCTCTTTGGCTTTTTGTCCGATAACTTCTAAACTTTCCATTATACAACTCCTAATTATTCATATTTTCATTCATTTTCTTCATTTTTTCTTCATGCCTTTTCTTGACATCAATGAGTGTGCCGTCAGGCTGTTGTATCTTTATTGTATCAAGATTGGAACGGATATTGGTTCTTATTGCATCAAGATAAAGCGAACGAAGTTCAGCCTGCTCTCTGGCTTCCTCCTTGGTAAGTCCTTCAGCTTTTGATTTTCTGTACAATTCATTTATTCTTTCAACCATTTCCTGAGTTATCATCATCAAACCTCCAACTACAAAATACTCATAATTTCAAATTCCGGATTCTTATGTGCGAGAAACAGTGTTCCGACCTTTTCACCATTTATAATTCTCTCAATATTTGAAATGTTATTACCGTTGGTAATTACCATATCAGCACCTGAATCTGTAGCAATTCTCGCAGCTTCAAGCTTTGCTGTCATTCCGCCTGTTCCGACAGAACTTGCTGAGCCTTTGCCCATATTCATAAAATTATCATCAATAAACGGAACTTCCTCTACAAAAGATGCATCAGGATTTTTATTAGGGTCATCCGTAAACAGTCCGTCAATATCTGATAACAGAATAAGCAAATCAGCTCCGATAATTGATGCAACAATGGCCGAAAGCTTATCATTATCACCAAATTCGATTTCGTGGGTTGATACCGTATCATTTTCATTAACAATCGGAATTACGCCCATCGATAATAATTCGTCAAATGTATTCTGTGCATTATAACGGCTGTCGTCGTTGACCATGGTCCACTTAGTCATAAGCACCTGTGCGGCAACCTGATTATACTCACCAAAAAGCTTTTGATATGTCATCATTAATCTTGCCTGGCCGACAGCAGCACACGCCTGCTTTACCGGCATTGATTTGGGCCGTTCATTAATACCGAGTGCCTGTCTTCCGACGGCAATTGCACCTGAACTTACCAGAACAACATCTTTTCCTGCATTATGTAAGTCACAGAGAACCCTTACTAATTTTTCCATCTTGGAAAGATTAAGCTTACCTGTACTCTCATGTGTCAAAGTAGATGAACCGACCTTTATAACTATTTTCTTTTTATCTTTAATCCTGTCTCGGTTATTCATTAGAAACTCCTTTAATTATTCAATGTTAATTTTATTTACGATTGCTTCTGCAACCCTTATTCCGTCGATAGCTGCACTGGTAATTCCACCGGCATATCCGGCGCCCTCACCACACGGATAGATACCACCTATGTCACAGCTAAGGCTTTCATCATCCCTTACAATCTTAACAGGACTTGACGTCCTGCTTTCAATGCCAAGAAGTATGGCATCTTTACGGTCAAAACCCGGGATTTGTTCTGCAAATCCGTGAATACCCTCGATAATTGATTTACACATAAATTCCGGCAAAACATTATGAAGGTCAGATATTTTATAGTCACCCTTTGTGCACGGCTTAAAATCCGAAGAAAAGCAGGTTTCAACACCATTTTCAAAACTTTCAAAGCTCTGAACCGGAATTTTTCCACATCCCTCTGCATATGCCCTGCTTTCAAGATTTCTTTGAAATTCAATTCCTGCAAGCGGGTGATTACCGGAAAAATCATCGGGAGTAACAGTTACAACAATTGCACTGTTGGCATTACTGCCGCCGCGGTCTGAATAGCTCATGCCGTTTACACACAAATGTCCGGGTTCTGAGGAAGCATTTACAACATACCCTCCCGGACACATACAAAATGAATAAACACCTCTGCCATCAGTCTTATATGTTACTTTATAACTTGCCGCAGGAAGCTCATAAATGTTATCTCCGTAGGCAAAATCATCTATCATCTGCTGAGGGTGTTCAATTCTTACACCCATGGCAAAAGGCTTTTGTCTAATATCAAAGCCTTTCTTATAAAGCATTTCAAATGTATCCCTCGCACTGTGACCAAGGGCAAGAACCAGCGTATCGCAGGGAATAGTTTCATTATCGTTAACAACAATTCCCCTGACGCTCATATCCGCTATTATATCTGTCATCTTCGTGTCAAATCTTACATCGCCGCCAAGACTAATTATATCATTTCTGATTCTCATAACAACATCAGTCAGTATATCCGTACCGATATGCGGCTTATTAGAATACAGAATTTCCTTTGGTGCGCCATACGAAACAAACATCTCAAGTATAGCATGTATTCTTCCCGAAGTATCCTTTATCTGTGTGTTTAGCTTTCCATCAGAAAAAGTACCTGCTCCGCCCTCTCCAAACTGAACATTACATTCGCTGTCAAGGATTCCTTCATTCCAGAAACGCAGAACTTTTTTGGTTCTCTCGGTTACACAGCTTCCGCGTTCAATAAGAAGCGGCTTAAGACCTGCTTTCGCAAGCATAAGACCGCAAAATAATCCGGCCGGCCCTGTTCCGACAATAATAATTTTATGTAAGCAGTTATCCTTGTTAAGTAATTTGGGAAATTCATATTTTGTGTTTTCGGTATACATAACATTATTATTGTTAATCTTTTTGATATACTGTATCTCTTTTTTATTATCCCAGCCTGATACATGGACATTTACCGAATAAATAAATTTAATATCAGGCTTTTTTCTCGCATCAACAGATTGTTTTACAACCTCATATTCTGTCTGCTCATTCTTTAAACGTAATATTTTTCGTATTTCATCTGATAAATCTTTTTCACTATGATTTGGCTTTAACTTAATCTGGTTAATTCGAATCATCTGCACAAGCCTTTCCTGCTACATATCCGGAACTCCATGCCCATTGTAAATTATAACCGCCACAGATTCCGTCAACGTCTACTATTTCACCTGCAAAATATAAGTCTTTCACTAAAAGTGATTCCATCGTATCAGGCGATATTTCATCCACCGACACGCCGCCCTGACAGACCTGTCCGAAATCACTTCCTTTATATCCGGTAATTTTAAATTCAAGATTTTTTAATGAATCAATGAGTTTCAATAATTTTTCATCAGTAAAATCAGTACTGCACTCTCTTCCAAGAAAACCTGAATATCTTATAATCATATCCGAAAGCTTTCTGTTAATCATTCCGGCAAATGCCTCTCCGATACATCGATTTTGGGACAGACGTTTATGTAAGAATTCAAGAATTTCTTTTTCTGTATAGTCAGGCAGAAGGTCAATCCTGCATGATACATGTTTCTTTTCATCTACGGCACAGACAGCATAACGGCTAAACTGGAAAATAGGAATACCTGAAAGACCGTAATCTGTAATCTGAATTTCTCCGCGTTCAGAATAAACACAATTATCATCAATAAACAATTCTGCATTTCCATCACATCTTACACCGGTAATGTCTTTAAGAAATGAAAAATCAGATTGTAATGCTGTAAGTGCCGGACGCGGTTTAATAACTTTGTGTCCAAGCTTTTTAACAATGCTATAAAAACTGCCGTCAGAACCGGTTTTGGGATAAGCCATAGAGCCTGCAGCTATTATAAGCTTTTTACATGAAAAATCACCTTTGTCAGTTTTCAATACAAATAAATCTTTCCTGAAGACATCAGATATATTGACTTTATTGAATATAGTTATATTGTTTTGTCTAAGCAGCATACTAAAAAAATCATTTACTGCCTGTGCCTGGTTGGCATTAGGATAAACATAACCATTCTTTTCATGTAATAAAAGCCCGTTTTCCGTGAAGAAATTCATGACATCCTTTTCATCGAACTTTGAAATAACCTTCATGGCAAATTCAGCATTTTCACTGCAATAACATTCAGAATTCATTTTCAGATTGGTAAGATTACATTTCCCATTACCTGTAAGAAGGATTTTCCTGCCAATTTTATCGTTATGATCAAGTAAAATGACGGATTTATTTGTTATAGCAGCATAATAGGCTGCTATCATTCCGGATGCACCGGCTCCGGCAACAATAATATCTGCATAATTCGCCATAATGCCATTATTCCTTCCAAAAAACATTATTCTAATATTTTAATATTTTTTAGGAAAATATGCAAGAACTAGCTGCTATAAGTTTCAAGGAATTCATATAATTTACTTATATTGTCAAAAATAATGCCATTGTCCATTGATTTTACGATATCTGCCGGCAGTTTAGCCTCCGGTATATCTGTATAATCGTATATTGTCTTTCCGTCTTCATGATAAATTGTAACATATCCGTTTTCCAAAACCGCAATATATTTGTCAGAGTTATCCTCTGATTTATATGTTTTCCTGATTACAACCTCTTTGTTTGAGAATTTTACCATTTCAAACTCGATAAGTCCTCTGTCTTTATCCTCCTTATCGGGATTTTTTAAATATTCATCTAAATATTTAAGCAGGTCTGATTTCGTAAACTCCAAAAATTCTACAGGTGTGTTTATTTTAAATTCTTCAAATGAATCTGTATTCAGGTCGTTAATCTGCATCTTGATTGTTGTCAGATTATTGATTCTGCTCTCCTCAAACGCTGTTTTAGGTGTATTCTCCAATATTTCATTAGGGCTGTCAGTATAATCTTCAATCATGACATAATCTTTTTTTCCCATATTTTCTTTCGAAAAATCATAACTTAAATAAAATACAGATGCTGCCAGAATAAAAAGAAGGCAGATAACATACAGTCTTCTCATGCTTTCACATTCCTTTCCTGTATATATTATCTGCCAGAATATTATATATTATTCAGTTTATTCAAATGAAACATCACCAAAATTATCGTTCATGATAACTGCAATATATGTTTTGCCCTGATTAAGTTCAATTTCTGTTCCATCAAGATAGTAATACTTTGTAGGCCCAAACTGAGTATCCTTTTTCCATGTAACCTGAATAATCTTACCATTTGTTGCATAGTAACCTGAACCTGTTCCTGTCAGTTCAAGAATTGGTGTACCATTCTCATATCTTGTACCATTTACAAACTTAACAAGAATATTCTTGAAGGCTAACTGCTTGCCACTCTCCATGTCGCAGTGTGCCCTTCCATACTGGTTTCTGTAGTAAAGTCCGTCTGACTCGTTATAGATAAGCTCCGGCTTATTTCTCTGGAAACCAGGCTTGAACTTGGTACAGTTATAAGCATCATCAAAGCGAATCTCTACATCATCATACTGTGTAAACTTTAACGGTCCTTCAAAATTATCAGCCAAGGTAGTGTCCCATTTTTTAACATCAACACTTCCAAGTATACCCTCAGTTGTTGTATAAGCATTATGAGGTGCTACACGGTCCGTTGTACGATAGAAACTGCACCATCCCTTCATACCGTCTAAAGCCTGAACATTAGAATCAGCAAGAAGATTAGCTGCTAAAGGCGAGAAACCGAAATGAATATAAATTGCATCAAATTCTTTTGCAAAATATACATAGAACTCACGGCAGCTTCTTACAGGACCAATCTTGTCCATATCGTCATAATCCTGCAAAATCATCATAAGACGTGTTATGTTAGACTCAACATATGCTTCATAAATAATCTCTGCACGGTCGATTCCTGACTGTGGGTCTGCATCCTCGATATTGTTAATCATAATTGCAAAAGGTCTTCTGTTTCCAACCTCCTCAGGTACCCATTCACCCGTTAAAATGCTTCTGACCATACCTTCCTTGGAAAGTACAGGTTCGCCACTTGTAGGTGCTTCAGTTGCTGCTTCAGTTGCTGCAGTTGTCTGTTCTGCAGCAGTTGTCGTAACCGGGTCACCAATCGGACTGTTTGCTTCTTTGTCTCCACATCCTGCCAGAACTACCGCAGCAAGCATTGGAACAATAAAATACTTTAATTTCATTTACCTATCTCCTTATATTTAACTTATTTAAGATATCATTTTGCTTTTCCTCCATTACAGAAGCATCATCCTCAGTCATGTGGTCATATCCGAATAAATGAAGCATACTGTGTGCAACAAGAAAAGCCAATTCTCTTTTTTCTGCATGTCCATAATTATAAGCCTGTTCTTTTATTTTGTCTACTGAAAGAACAATATCGCCTAAAATCAGTTCACCGGTCTCAGGGTTAAAATAATCTGTCCCGCCATTTTCAAGGAAACTAAAATCAGAAGGGCTGTCGTATTCAAGCATCGGAAACGACAACACATCTGTAGGCGCATCAATATTTCTGCATTCCTTATTGATTTCATGAATCCCTGAGTTGTCAGTCAGCAAAACATTGACCTCAGCCTCATACGGACACTTTTCATAGTCCATCGCCATTTCAATAACGGCTTTAACAACAGCTTCATAATCTGCATCAGGCCTTAAATCAGTTTCATAATCAAATGATATAGTCACTAATCCTTCCTCCTTCGCGAATTATTCTTATTATTTGAAGTGTTCTTCTTAGAAGTCTTTTCTTCGTATTCTTCATATGCTTTGACAATTTTCTGAACCAGAGGATGACGGACAACATCCTGGTTGGTAAGACGGCAGATGCCGATTTCATCAACCTTAGAAAGCACTTTTAACGCAACATCAAGTCCCGAAACAGCATCTACAGGTAAATCCTTCTGTGTCAGGTCACCGGTTACAACAACCTTGGAACCAAAACCGATTCTTGTCAGAAACATTTTCATCTGTGCCGGCGTTGTATTCTGTGCCTCATCAAGAATTATAAATGCATTGTCAAGAGTACGTCCTCTCATATATGCCAGAGGCGCTACCTCTATAAGTCCTTTTTCCATATTATTCGTAAAATTCTCTGCTCCCATAATCTGATAAAGCGCATCATATAACGGTCTTAAATACGGATCGACCTTGCTTTGCAGATCTCCGGGAAGGAATCCAAGCTTCTCACCTGCCTCAATTGCAGGTCTTGTCAAAATAATTCTGCTGACTTCATCAGCCCGGAAAGCATTTATCGCCATTGCCATCGCAAGATATGTCTTACCTGTACCGGCAGGTCCAAGGCCAAATACTATCATCTTATCCCTTATTGCATCAACATAATCCTTCTGTCCTAATGTTTTGGGCTTTATAGGCTTTCCTGCCATAGTTCTGCAGATAATATCACCATCAAGTTCTACCAGTGCATCACTTTTTTCTTCCATTGTCAGCGAAATAGCATAATCTACATTTTGTTCTGTAATTGCATTACCACGTTTAGAAAGCTCAAAAAGTGATTCAAAAACGCTTTTTGCTCTCTTTACCGAAACCTCATTGCCAATAATCTTTAACCTGGAATCTCTCTCAATTAATGTCACATGAAATGCACGTTCAATTTTTTTAACATATTCATCAAATTGTCCGAATACATTTCTTTCATGAACTGCAGGAATCTCTATAAGTTCTTCAATTACGCTCATTCAATTCTCCTATACTTTCTTCTGTCTCATTTATATCAGCCCTGATATAAGCGTTTTCCAAGACATGAATCTTACCACTATATGTAAATGAATATACATCTTTATACATTTTAACATCTTTTGAAATTATTTGCACTCCTTTTTCACCTAAAACCTTTAAAAAATACTCAAGGTTTGAATCTAATATCACTTTTGCCTCAGATTCAGTATATCTGGCATTTTCTTTCTTGTATTCATCATACTCAATAGTACCGAAATGAACCGGCATATAAAAATTATCATTCAACTTTAACTGATTATCATTTGTTATACAGTCACTATATTCAAAATCATTTGAAAATCCCAGTTGAAATATCTTTCCGAATACTTCAACATAATAATTTTTTCTGCTTTTACCGGTCAGTAATTTATAATTATATCTGGAATCAAGTTTATCATTATATTCATAATCCGTCTCTATAAGTATATCAGCATCGGCTGCAACCTGTTTAGAAGATAAAACAGTTCCGTAATCATCATAAACATTTACAATTCCACTTACAAGGATGTCACCTTCAGACACCTCATCCCCGGATTTAACCATCGGAGTACCGCTTCTTGTTATTATTGATTTAATTACACCGGATTTTGATGCTATGAGATTGCATTGTGTATATTTTTCGGAGACAATATAATCTTCATCGTTTTCCTTAACATAGATAACAAGACGTGTTCCATTTATTTCCACAGATACCCATGTCAGGTCATCAAAATTGTTTCTCAGATATTTTTCTGTCTCATCACAGGAAATATTTTTAATAAGCATGCCATGTTTGATTCCAAAAGAATTTAGTGCATCCATTAACACATCATCCGTTATCATTATATTTCCCACAATTCTGATGTCCCAAACAAATAAAGATATCGAATATATCAAAATAAGCGATAAATAAATACCTGCAAGAAAACAATTGTGTTTTCTGTAGCGAAATAAAACAAACGGCAACCCGCTCTTTTTAACGATTTTGACTCTGGATCCCGTTTTTTTTAATATACTTTTTAATTTAAAATAATCCCTGGCATATAAGTTAAAATAACACTTATCTCCTTCGTTATGTAATCCCCATATCTCTATCTTATTGGCATTACAAATGTTAAAAAAACGCTCCCTTGCTGAACTATATAAACATATAATTAAAACGCCCTTAAAATAATTAATAACACTAGTCACCTGATACCTCGAAAAAAATCTGGTTCATATTGCCCGAAATCTTGATTTCTTCTGTATTATAGTATTCTATGATTATTTTCGTGCCATATACTGATATTATTTTATCTTTTGCCTTTATTTTTATGTAGTCACTTCTATATTCCATAATTGCCTTAAAATTCTCAATCACCATCGTATGATTGCCCAAAATATTTATAATTGAATACTTTTTAACAACATCCTCAGGCAGATGTAAGGTCCTGCTTATACTCAAAATATTTCTCCCCTATACCTGCATCTTAATTCAATTATATGCTTATTTATTATATAAATATCCTTTTAGGCAAAAAAATTACAGCCGGTAAAACTACCGGCTGTATAAAATCAATTAGTTAAATTTTCTTTTTCTTGCTGCTTCAGACTTCTTCTTACGTCTTACGCTTGGCTTCTCGTAATGCTCTCTTTTACGAATTTCCTGCTGAATGCCTGCTTTTGCACAGTTTCTCTTAAATCTACGTAAAGCGCTATCTAAAGTCTCATTGTCTTTAACGATGACATTTGACATATTCTTCCTGACCACCCTTCTATATAAGGATTGTGTAGACCCTTTAAATCACACAAAAGAAATTATATCATAAAATACTGATTCGTCAATACCTTTTTTTGTAAATTATTTATCCAATCTGTTCTTTAAGCACTTCAAATGCCTTTTCTAATGCAGCATCGATTCCGGCAGCATTTTTACCGCCTGCCTGTGCCATATTAGGACGACCGCCGCCGCCACCACCAACAAGTGCGGCTGCCTGTTTAATAATGTTGCCTGCATGAGCACCCTTAGCCATGGCACCATCTGTAGCCATAACAATCAGATTAACCTTATCAGCGCCCTGAGCTGATGCAAGTACAATAACTGATTCTCCAAGCTTTTCCTTAAATGAATCGCCAAGGTTACGAAGGGAATTCATGTCAGCATCTGCAACACTTGTTGCAAGGAATTTAATTCCACCGATATCTTTGGCATCAGATAATGCATCTTTGGCTGAATTACTTGCAAGCTTTGACTTAAGGCTCTCATTCTCAGAAGATAATGACTTGATTTCTGCCTGCATTGCCTCAATCTTCTTTACAAGACCGGCAACATCTGATTTAGCTGCCCTGGCTGCTTCATTTAATTCCTTTTCAAGATTGTTATAGTAAGCTGTAACATTGGCACCTGTAATTGCCTCAATACGACGAATACCTGCCGCAGCTGATACTTCTGATAAAATCTTGAACGACTGTATTTCTCCGGTATGTCCTACATGTGTACCACCACAGAACTCCTTTGAAAAATCACCCATTGATACAACTCGTACAGTTTCACCATATTTCTCACCAAAAAGTGCCATTGCACCTGTTTTCTTAGCTTCGTCAACTGTCATTACTGCTGTATCTACCTTGATATCTTCAGCAATCTTATCATTAACTATCTTTTCAACCTTAGCAAGTTCTTCAGGTGTTAATGCTGCAAAATGGCTGAAATCAAATCTTGTTCTTTCAGTGTCCTGATATGAACCGGCCTGTTCAACATGCGAACCGAGAGTATCACGAAGTGCCTTCTGTAGAAGATGTGTTGCTGAATGGTTACGGCATGTTGATAATCTGTTTTCTTTATCAACCTTAAGAACAGCCGTTGAACCATTTAAAATCATACCCTTGGTAACATATCCGATATGTCCGATACGGTTACCTGTTAACTTTTCGGTAGCAATAACCTTGAATTCTCCGTCAGCTGTTGTGATAACACCTGTATCACCAACCTGTCCACCCATTGTAGCGTAGAATGGAGTCTTTGCAACAACAATTGTACCGTTCTGGCCTTCTGAGAGTGCCTCAGCAAATTCAGAACCATCCTCTGTATTAACAGCCATTGCAGTAATCTTCTGCTCTAATTCAGTCTTGTCATATCCTACAAATTCAGATGTAACTGAAAGATCAAATGTATCCCAGATAGTAGCATCTGCACCCATGTATGATGTGGTCTTTCTGGCACTTCTTGCCTTAACCTTCTGCTCCTGCATGGCAGCCTTAAAGCCCTCTTCATCTACGGTAAGATTTTTTTCTTCAAGAATTTCCTTTGTAAGGTCAAGAGGGAATCCGTAAGTATCATATAACTTAAATGCATCTGCACCTGAAAGCTCCTTTGTGCCATCTGCAACAAGCTTTTCTTCCAATTCATAAAGAATTGAAAGTCCCTGGTCAATAGTCTTATTGAACTGATTCTCTTCCTGTGTGAGAACCTTGAAAATAAATTCCTTCTTCTCATCAAGCTCAGGATAGCCATCTTTAGAGCCTTCAATAACGGTCTTAGAAAGTTCTGCAAGGAATACTCCTTCGATACCTAGCTTCCTGCCCTGTCTTGCTGCACGGCGGATAATACGACGAAGTACATATCCACGGCCTTCGTTGGATGGCATAATACCATCTGAAATCATAAATGTAGCTGAACGAATATGGTCAGTAATAATTCTGATTGAAACGTCAACATCAGCATCATCTTTGTAATTAACACCCGCAAGTTCGCATACTCTGCTTCTTAAGGCATAAATAGTATCTACATCAAAAATAGAATCAACATCCTGAACAACTACTGCAAGTCTTTCAAGACCCATTCCTGTATCAATGTTTTTCTGCGTAAGTTCTGTATAGTTATTATTGCCGTCGTTGTCAAACTGTGTAAATACGTTGTTCCAGATTTCCATATAACGATCACAGTCACAACCTACCGTACAATCCGGCTTTCCACAGCCGTACTTTTCGCCTCGGTCATAATAAATCTCTGAACATGGGCCACAAGGACCTGAACCATGCTCCCAGAAATTATCTGCCTTACCAAATCTGAAAATTCTCTCCGGAGCAATTCCTATCTCCTTATTCCAGATTTCAAATGCTTCGTCATCATTTTCATAAATGGACGGATATAAACGGTTCTCATCAAGTCCAACTACTTTCGTCAAAAATTCCCATGACCATGCAATAGCTTCGTGCTTGAAATAATCTCCAAAAGAAAAATTACCAAGCATTTCAAAAAATGTACCATGTCTTGCTGTTTTTCCGACATTCTCAAGGTCACCCGTACGAATACACTTCTGACATGTTGTCACACGTCTTCTTGGTGGAATTTCCTGACCGGTAAAATATGGCTTAAGTGGTGCCATACCTGAATTAATTAATAATAAACTCTTGTCATTATGTGGAACAAGAGAAAAACTCTTCATTTTTAAATGACCCTTGCTTTCAAAGAAATCAAGATACATCCTTCTAAGGTCATTCACTCCGTAGTTCTTCACGATTATATCCTCCTAAACTTCCTGTGTGTCTTTTGCAGTCTTTTTGGCATTTGACGCTTCTCTTAATTTCTTGCCGACAAGTACGCCCATAACCATGCACGCACCCAAAATAACAAATCTAATTATTTCAAATATCAAATCATTTGCCAATGCGTTTAACATTACCATAAAAACTACCTCCAGATAAATATTTAACTAATTTATATTAGCACAAAAATATTAAAATCTCAATATCTAATATTCATTTACAGTATCAGAAATCAGATTATCCCCATCAGCAGCCGTTGTTGCAAGCGTATCACACCGCTCATTATACTCATGACCATCATGACCCTTGACCCATATCCACGTAATATTATGTGGTTTTGCCGCCTCTAACAGTCTCTTCCACAGGTCAACATTCTTGACCGGTTCATTTTTGCCACGCTTCCATCCTTTTTTTATCCAGCCGTCAATCCAGTTGTCATTAAATGCCTTTACAAGGTACTGTGAATCTGAATACAGCTCAACATCACAAGGCTTATTTAATGCCTCAAGACCTACAATTGCTGCCATAAGCTCCATTCTGTTGTTCGTAGTTTTAATATAGCCCTGCGAGAACTCACGTTCATGAACCGTTCCATCCGGGGCAATATATTTTAATATAGTTCCATATCCGCCGGGGCCATCAGGATTTCCCCTTGCTGAACCATCCGTATACACATAAACCTTCATAATAAATAACCTCTCATATATTAATTTTCCAAACGCCTTCCTGTTCAAATACTTCTGTCATTTTCACTGCATCATCAATAAGATTTTTGTCATATCCTGTCTGGGCAAGTAATTTGATTGCATTTCTCGTTACGGCAGGACCTGTTTTAAGGATAAAGTTGTACTTTACGTCATTATTCTCAAACGATTCTTCAAAATGATAGTTATCATACCATTCTTTTAAAAGTGACGTCAGCTCAATGTCGTGCGTTGCAGCAAAACAAAGTGTCCTGCCACATCCAAAGCTTTTTAAAATTTGTGAAGATGCTGCAATTCGTTCTACCGTATTGGTTCCACGTAGCACCTCATCAAGGAAACAAAGTACCCTCTGCTTTGAATTCTTTTCCATGTCAAGAATACGTTTGAGTGCCTTTATCTCTATCATGTAATAACTGTCACCATTGATTATGTCGTCCCTGTGGGACATTGAAGATACAATTCTGTAGCACTCTCCAACATATTTTGTTGCCGCAACGGTATTGATTGTCTGTGCCAGTATTGAATTGATGGCAACCGTCTTTAAGAAAGTTGATTTACCTGATGCGTTAGAGCCTGTAAGAAGTACACATCGCGATGCATCTATTGAGTTAGCCACAGGGTCTGACAAAATCAGATGGTAACCATCTTTTATTAAAAGACTGCTCTCAGTTTTTAATTCAGGAACGCACCATATTTTTGTCCTGTTTCTAAATGCACAAACAGCGATAGATGCTTCGATTTTACCAAGCAGTTCATACATTTCCAGAATTTCATCCTGTTTTTCCTTAACCTCTTTTACGATACTGTTAAACTTAATAAGGTCAACATGTGTAAAAATTCTCAAATAATCAAGCGCAATCTCAGCTAATGAACCCGACATTCCACTAGCCGATACCAAAAGAAAAATATTTTTTGGAATATTTTTTAATGATGCAACAAGTTTATTCAGTTTGTTACTGTAGTCACCGAGAAAATCTATCTTATAGCTGACAAGTTTTTTAGAAATGCAAATCATCTGCGCAATCCATTTAACGCAGGTAAGGTAAGCATCAATCCTTGCTTTTTCCCTATAGTATGTGATAACAGTAAATGCAACGGCTAGAATAAATGCAATCACACCGATATCAGGTCTTGCAAATAATGCAAGGAAAATTGAAAGAATAAGAAATACCTGTGCCAGATAATGAACACGATTGGATCTTGTATCAAAATCAACGATATTTCTGATATATCGGTATACGCCTATCAGCTTGGCATAGCCAAGCTCAAGAAAAAGCTCCTGTACCTTGAGTCTTTCATCAGGTTTATTTAAGAAACTGTTTATTAAATCCTCAAGCCACTTCTGTTCATCAGGTTTGGTACACGGATGACGAAGCATCGCATACAGATATTCACGTCCTACCGATGAGTTGGTATTGTTAATTTTCATGAAAATATCGTCCATGCCCAAATCATTCCATGTGTCATCATCAATAACATTGTCCCAGGATTTTGACATCTCATAAAAATATGTTTTCATATTTTCATAATCGGTATATTCAATTTCACGCTCGAGTTCCCCTTCAAACTCCTTTATCAGCTTCTGTCTGTTTTTTTCCCTGTTTTCCCTCGACGATTTAATACTTACAATAATCATCACAACTAATATTGCTACGCCCCAAAAAATTATCTTCATATACACTCCCCACAAATAAAGATATTGCAATGTAAAAAACAAAGTGTGTTCCCTATTGGAAACACACTTTAAAATTACTTATTTCCCCAAATAATGATGCAGTTGTTTGTTGCTGTAAGAGGTTCTTCTGCAATAACGGATGAACCCGGAATAAGCTTTAACAATTCATCTAAGGTATATCCATCCAAAACATCGCATGAAAGGGAATTCCATGTCATATAACCTGCCTTGGACTTTAAAATAACCTTGTTAAGGTAAATGTCCTGCACATCTCTAATTAACTCAGAAAATGCATAATTGCTAATTACAAAATCATAATCATCTTCAACATCAATATTGGTTCCGTCTACAAATCTGATATTGGATGTTTCACCAAACTTACCAAGATACTTTTTAGCAAGACCAAGCACCTCAGGAAGATCAAATAATGAATACTGATCTACCGGAAAATAACTTGTAAGTACTCTGCACTGACCGGCATAACCGATACCGATTTCAGCGATTTTCTTAAGCTTGTCCGTATCAAATAATGTAACGATATCCTGTAACACCTTGGCATAACGAAGAGTCGTCGGTGATAATGCAAGTGTTCTGCCATTAATCTGATATGTGAACACTCTCGGATTACCATACAAATCATTCTTACGGAAGTTATCCCAGTCCGCATCAGTAAACTTAAGTTTATCATTCTTATTGATAACATCAAGATATTCCTGACCCTGATACTGTGGAACGTGCTCTAACACTCTGTTGTAAATAAAGTTTCTGCGGAAATCCTTAAAGAACTTCTCATCCTCAGATGCCGCATGACACAGAGCCGGATAAGCATTGTCATCAGACATGCTTGTCTTACGTCCCTTTGAAACCATATATTTGTTTAACTTATTATAATTAACCTTATAAGCAATTTTATCCGAATAACGAATATATAAATCCTTAACTTTTCTTAAAACCTTCTTCATGGTCTACCTCACTTTATTTTTGACATAGACTATATTATATAATCTATTTACAAATTTGTAAACCATATATCTTATAAGAAAATGTATTTACATACAAACAAAATAGCAAGAATATACATTAAAGGATTAATTTTCTTCTGTTTTGCCTTACCTGTAATAAGATTAATTAACACATAAGATATAAATCCGATTGCAATACCTTCTGAAATGCTGTACATAAGAGGCATAGCAGCAATTGCGAGGAATGCAGGGATACCTTCTGAATAATCATTAAAATCAATCTTTAATACAGATGAAATCATCATACATCCGACAATAATAAGTGCCGGTGCTGTTGCAAATGATGGAATTGCCATAAATAACGGTGCAAGGAAAAGACCTGATAAAAGGAATAACACACCTGTAACCGTTGCCGTAAGACCGGTTCTGCCGCCTTCTGATACACCTGATGCACTTTCTACATAAGTTGTAGTTGTTGATGTACCAAGAATTGCACCTGCACTTGTTGCAACAGCATCTGCCATCAATGCACCTTTGATTTTTGGAAGCTTTCCATCCTTATCAAGCATATCTGCCTTTGCAGCTACACCCATAAGTGTTCCCAAAGTATCAAAAATATCTACAAAAAGAAAAGCAAATACAATTACTACAAAATCAAGAGGTCTGACTGTAGAGAAATCAGCCTTAAACAACTGACCAAATGTTTCCGAAATACTTCCAAAAACAAACCAGTTAGAAAAATTCGGGTACAAAGAATACATTCCAACTTCAGGATTAGGAACATAAAGCCCGGTAACCTGGCAGATAAGACCTAATACATATGTTGCAATAATACCAAGAAGAATTGCTCCCTTAACCTTCTTAATAAGGAGAACTGCTGTGATAATAATACCAATCAATGCAAGAATTGCGCCTATACCAACTGAGTTGAAGTTTTCCTTAAAACGCTGATAAGAAACTAATGTTGCACTGTCAGCAACTACGATGTTGGCTCCCTGTAAGCCGATAAATGCGATAAACAGACCAATACCTGCACTTACTGCATACTTTAATGTTAAAGGAATTGCATTAAAGATTGCTTCTCTGACATTTGTAAGAGATAATACAATAAATATCAGACCTTCAACAAAAACTGCTGCAAGAGCAATACGCCAGTCAACATTAAGACCAATACATACAGAATAAGTAAAGTATGCATTAAGTCCCATACCCGGTGCCAACGCAAACGGATAGTTGGCAAAAGCTGCCATAAGAATACATCCAAGGAATGATGCAAGAGCCGTTGCTGCCAGGACTGCATTGGAATTCATTCCAGAGGCGCCTAACAGGCTTGGATTAACGGCAAGGATGTACGCCATGGTCATAAATGTTGTGATACCTGCTAAGACTTCTGTTTTAACATCAGTCTTATTCTCTTTGAGTTTGAATAATTTTTCTAACATTGATATCCTCCGTTATAAAAATAAAATTTTATGGTAAAATATTACCATATTACACGAAGGATATCAATATTATTTAGTTAAATCATCCAAAAAACTATACAATCAGACAAACGATTCCTGTGTTTTCATTCATAACTTTCTGCAGTGTCTCCCTAAGCTTAACCATATTATCATCTGTAATATTTCTTATTTTATCACTGATGCCGTCTGTTACAATCTGTTCAATGGTTTTTCCGAAAATGTTAATATCCCATAATCCGTCGAGACTGTCTTTAGAGTTGTCTTTAATATAATCAATCAGGTCATTTGCCTGTTGTTCACTTCCGACAATAGGTGCCATTTCAGTCTGTATATTTGTCTGTATCATATAAATTGTCGTAGCCTCTGCCTTTATTTTTACTCCGTACTTGTTACCATTTTTAATTACAACAGGTTCTTCTATATGTACCTGGTCCCTGGTTGGATTTACAACACCATATCCGTTTATCTGAACCATGCTGACTGCATCACAAACCTTATCAAAATCCTTTTTCTTTTCACTTAAACTTTTAATAAGATTGACAAGCTGATACTCATTTTCTATTTCTTCACCACACATTTTGCTAAGCATGTCAAAATAAAATCTGTTATCAATCTTGATTTCTATACTCATCATACCACATGATGAATCGACAGTTCCTGTCCTTATGCTTTCAACAAAACCGGGTACATCGGTATAGTTAAATGCCTTTGCATCACTGACCGTATTAACATTTTTAAGGACATTTGATGCCATTGTAAGCATTGAAGCATGAATTTCATCATTTTCTGATAGCATCTGAGTCCACTTTGGCATATCAAATCTTATTTCAACAATTGGAAAATCATTTAAAAGAGCCATAAATATTTTGTTAATATCATTGTTGTTGAGATTCTGACAGTCAATAGGAAGCACCTTACATTTGTAAATATCTGAAAGCTTCTGCGCAAGTTCAGTTGTTTTTGATGATGTTGGACTTGTGCTGTTAAGTATTACAACAAATGGCTTACCTATGGCTTTTAACTGTTTTATTGTTTTTTCTTCCGGACCTTCATACTGATTTCTCGTAAAATCACCAAAGCTTCCGTCACCTGTTATGACAATGCCTACTGTTGAATGGTCGTTAATTACTTTTTTAGTTCCAATTTCAGCGGCCTTTGTAAATGGTATCGGATTGGCATCCCAAGGCGTCTTTACAAGTCTTTCCTCGTCATTTTCAAGGTGTCCCGCGGCTCCGTCAACCATAAAGCCGACACAGTCAATCATACGCACCTTCAGGGGTAATTCATCGACTAAAATATCAACCGCTTCCTTGGGTATAAATTTAGGTTCCGTAGTCATAATTGTCTTTCCCGCCGAGCTTTGCGGAAGTTCATCATTTGCCCTGATTTTATCAGCCTCATTGGTTATATTAGGTATTACCATAAGATCCATGAATCTTTTGATAAATGTTGATTTTCCGGTTCTTACCGGTCCGACAACACCCATATATATTTCACCATTGGTTCGTGCCTGTATATCCTTATACAGATTAAATTCTTTATACTCCGTATTCTCCATAAAATAACCCCTTCCATATTTATTCAAAATATATGTGGAAGGGGTTAATAAATATTACATATTATTTTATTTTTCATTAGATTGGCTTCGATTAACTGCCGGTGCACTTCTTCGCTGCATATCTTTTCTCTGCCGGTCGGAAACAAACTTCTCTATTTTATGATTAGGCACAGCAGTTTCGCAGCCGTAAACAATTTTACCGGTTTCTTCAATTTCAAGTTTTCTGATAATCATTGTTCTGATAACAAAATTTTCCTCATCGGAAGAAAAAGAAACAATTACTCTTCCTCCGATTTCCAGTTCCTGATTTGTAACAAATGAACATCCGTTGGCACTTACATCCTTAATTATAACACTAAAAGTTTCATTTACATTGTTTACCATGCCTTCAATACCAACATACTGTCTGAACGAACGTCTTCTGTTGAATTTAGTGCCGGGACCATCTGTAATAAGCTGATGATATACCTGGTCATTGTATTTAACAAGACGAATTTCGACATTCAGCCATATATACGGCTTCGTCTCCTCTGCAATATAAACAACATTTACCTTACGATTATTAAAGCCGATTGTCTTCTCATCCTCCGTGATAGGTTCAATAAGAATGGAGTCATCCAATACAGCCGTAACAAATGAATTAAAATTAAGTGTTTTTCCTTCGGTAACTAATGTAACACTAATTGATTTTCCAACTTCAGCTTCAGTTAATTTCACAAATACATCTCCTATATCTGGTTCCACTCGTGGTTCTGGCTTTCGAGTTTTTTATCCCTAAGCATTAATTCCTTCACTGCTTCTTCCGGTTTACTTCCTTCAAACAAAATCTTATTTACTTCATTAACGATTGGAAGGTCAACATTGTATTTTTCAGAAAGCTTCTTTGCCGCCTTAGCCGCATAAACGCCCTCAACAACCATATTAACTTCCTTCATTGCTTCTTCATATGACTTACCCTGTCCTATAAGAATTCCTGCCCTGCGGTTACGGCTGTGCATACTTGCACATGTAACAATAAGATCACCTATACCTGTAAGTCCCGTAAACGTTTCAAGCTTGCCGCCCATTGCGATTCCAAGCTTTGCAATCTCATACATACCTCTCGTAATAAGTGCAGCCTTGGTATTATCACCATAGCCAATTCCATCAGCAATTCCGGCTGCAAGTGCAATAACATTTTTTAAAGCACCGCCAAGCTCAATTCCGATAATATCAGGACTTGTATAAACACGAAATACTTCCGACATAAAAATGTTCTGCAGATATTCCGCTGTTTCACGGTCTTTAGCACCAACAACACAGGTTGTAGGCAGTCCTCTTCCTACCTCCTCGGCATGGCTCGGGCCTGATAAAACAGTAACATTTGCACACGGAATTTCTTCTTCAATAACTGCCGTCAGGGTCATTAAAGTTTCTTCTTCAATACCCTTCGCAACATTAACTATAATCTGTCCGTCTTTAATATAATCCTTAAGATGATGTGCAGTCTTTCTCACATAAGGAGAAGCAACCGCCATAACAAGAACATCCTTATCCGATGTTGCGAGTGAAGCATCCGCCGTTAATGTAATACTCTCAGGTATTTTTACACCCGGAAGACATCTTGTATTTTCATGCGCAACCTTTAGCTGTTCTATTTCCTGTGGAAGAATAGACCAGATTGTAACGTCGTGTCCGTTATTATTTAATAAAAGGGCAAGCGCTGTTCCCCAGCTTCCGGCACCTAAAACACTAATTTTTGCCATAATAATTTCCTCTGTCTTATATTAATCTACTTTATTTTTCTTAAAAATATATGTCTTACGCTCATTTCCATGTATGAGTCTTACAATATTTTCACGATGCTTCCAATAAGCTAAAATCGTCAGAAATGCTGTAATTGCATATAATTCATATAGCTGCATCTGAGTCATGCCTGCAAAAAAACCGGTCTGTCCGCAGTATAGCATCTGAATCATAAATCCTGCATAAACTAAAAGTGAACCGAGTGAAACATAATGTGTAATAAAAAATGTTCCAAAGAAAAGCAGCACACCCGTTACAATAAAATAAGGATGAAATGACAAGATAAGTCCTGCAGTGGCTGCTATACCTTTTCCACCCTTAAATCCCATATAGAACGGATAGTTATGTCCAAGTATTGCACCTGCACCGGCATATAAACATAAAAGGTAAATGGTATCCGGATGACTTCCTCCAAATACAAGCCTTACAATCCATACTGCGGCCATACATTTTAAGCAGTCTCCCAACAGTACGATAAGACCTGCCTTTTTACCAAGTACTCTTAAAGCATTTGTCGTTCCTGAATTGCCGCTTCCATGCTCCCTTATATCAATACCATGCGCCTTTCCATAAAAATATGCTGTCTGAAATAAACCAAAAACATATCCAATCAAAACACAAATAACTCGTTCCATTACTGTTCCTTTTCCTTTCTTTCACGTATTATAAAACGCAAAGATGTTCCTCTGAATCCAAATGTATCTCTGATTTTGTTCTCTATATATCTTGTATACGAAAAATGCATCAGTTCTTTGTCATTTACGAAAATTACGAATGTAGGCGGTTTAACCGAAACCTGCGTAATATAGAAAAGTTTAAGTCTTTTACCCTTATCAGAAGGCGGCTGCTGCATGGCAACTGCTTCGGTAAGGATTTCATTAAGAACACCTGTGGCAATTCTCATATTCTGGGTTTCAATGACCGTATCTATTAAATCAAACATCTTTGGAAGTCTCTGCCCTGTCTGAGCTGAAACAAACATAATCTCAGCATATGACATAAACGAAAGGACTTCCTGAATCTTCTTCGTGTGCTCATATATAGTCTTGTCATTTTTCTCAATGGCATCCCATTTGTTAACAACAATGATAACGCCCTTGCCACGCTCATGTGCTATTCCGGCAATCTTGGCATCCTGTTCCGTAACGCCCTCGGTTGCATCTATAACAACAAGAACAACATCTGCACGTTCTACCGCGGTAACTGTTCTTATAATGCTGTAACGCTCAAGCTCTTCCTTAATTTTATTTTTACGTCTAAGACCGGCAGTATCAATAAAAACATACGGTTTGCCGTTATGGATTACCTCCGTGTCAATGGCATCCCTTGTAGTTCCGGCAATATCGGAAACAATAACTCTGTTAGAGCCGACCAGCTTATTGATAATTGAAGACTTTCCTACATTCGGCTTACCTACTATGGCAACCCTTGGTCTGTCATCCTCAGAATCATCCTCGAGCTGTTCCTTACTAAAATGTGAAATTACCTCATCGAGAAGTTCTCCAATACCCAGTCTTGAAGCTGCCGAAACAGGAATCGGTTCGCCAATGCCAAGGTTATAAAACTCATAAACATCCGGCATGAATTTATCAAAATTATCTACCTTGTTAACTGCAAGAATAACAGGTTTTTTAGAACGTCTTAACATATCGGCGACCTTACCGTCAGCATCCACAAGACCCTGCCTTACATCAACAATAAAAATAATAACATCAGCGGTTGCGATTGCAATCTCTGCCTGTTCTCTCATCTGCGATAAAATAATATCTTTGCTGTCCGGCTCAATTCCTCCTGTATCAATCATGGTAAACTGATGATTAAGCCATTCAACATCTGCATATATTCGATCTCTGGTTATGCCCGGAGTATCTTTAACGATTGAAATCTGTTCTCCAGCAAGTGCATTAAACAATGTTGACTTTCCAACATTAGGTCGTCCAACAATTGCAACAACAGGTTTGCTCATAACTTTTTCTCCTTAAAATATTCAAACTATTTCTTATAATACCAATTTAATTGATTTTTGTAAACAATTATGCTATAAAATAAAAAGAAAATCAAGGAGAGAACAAGCATGAAGAAAAAATTAATAACAATACTTCTTACCTCAATGATAATTTTAACAACTACCGTAACTGCGCTTTGTGCAACAAAAGAATATAGAATTTCCGCAATAAATCTTATCTTAAACGTTTCTGATGAATTGTATGCCGTAACCAGAAACGTTTCAACAGGCAGTCCTGCCCTGGATATTTTAAAAACAGATGCGGTTAAGCTTCAAAATTTATATCTTCAGAATGACATCTATCTTGATGTATTCCCCGAGGATTTAAGTTATGAAATTCTTGTTACTGCTGTTGCCGCAAACAGTCAGGTTGATGACTATAACGTTGCTTCCGATGATTACTTTACAGATTATATGGAACAGATAAAAAACAGTTTTAATTCAGAAGATGATGTTCTTATTGATATATCCTTATATGAAAATGCCACCACAAAATATATTCACACCTATTCACACAATAAAAAGAGTGATATCTCCGTATATGTTTCCAAATATCATACCGTAATGAACGGTTTCAGCTATGATTTTATTATTCAGACTAACGATATTGAAATAAATGAAAATGACAAAATGAATCAACAGTTTCTTGAAATCATAGACAGCGCACAATTTACGCAAGTCAAATCTTCCATAACCGAATCAAGCATTTTTATGGAAATGTACGAAACATTCATCGGTTTTGGTTTGACAGTACTTATACTAGGTGTAATTATATTTTTAATGTCAGGTAAATCAAAGAAAAATAAATAAACAAAATTCGGGTGTCAAAAGCAAAATCATTAAAATATATCTGTCAGATTGCACAAAATTTATTAGATGAGTGACTTATGTGCTACGGAGATGAAACTCAGCTGAGGTTCATCGCAGTGTTTAGCACATTGGAACGAAGAAATAAATTTTGTGCAATCTGACTATGAAAAATTTAAGATTTTGCTTTTGACACCCGATTTTTATTTATTAGGAAATTGCGATTCAATTTCTCCATCTCTTATATTACATGATTATAATCTTCAACATAATCTAAACGGTTGCGGATATTCTCCATTTTAACATCAGTCTGATATATTGTGTCTGCACATTCCTTAAGCTCCTTCACAATATTCAAATCATCCTTACCCTTAGTTTTTTTGTAATGTATCTGATGCTCAAGTGATGCCCAGAAATCCATCGCAATAGTTCTAATCTGAACTTCAACTTTCATATATTCTTTCCTGTCAGAGAGGAAAATCGGCACTTCAACAACTATATGCAGACTTCTGTATCCGTTATCCTTAGGATGCTGAATATAATCCTTAATCTGAACCATACGTATGTCATCCTGATTGGTAAGCATTTCTGCTACAGCATAAATGTCTTCAATAAAAGGACATATAACTCTGATTCCTGCGATATCGTTCATGTTTTCCCTGATTGACTCAAATGTTAATGCATACCCCTTACGCTGCGCCTTTTCAAATATGCTCATAGGTCTTTTGATACGTGACTTAATTGTGCCGATGGGATTACGCTGGCTTTTAACCTGAAATTCCTCGCTAAGTACCTCTATCTTTGTTCTGACCTCTTTAATTGCGCATGTATACATCATCATTAATTCACGAAACTTATCTGCCTGAGACTTAAACTCAGTTACATTATCACGTGCAAGTGATTCTGCTAATTCATAAGATAATATCTGATCCATAATTGGCTCCTTTAGTATTTTGTAATTTCATCATAGTATAAATTTATGTATAAATTATGTACAATCAATAAAAATCTTATATATTTTTATCGAAATTTATCTATTTATCACAAAGAAATTTCCAAAAATGCACAAAGTCCTCCCCTGTGCCCCTTTGAAGCTCTGTGTGAATGTAAAATATCACTGTTACAGCAGGTACATATATCCGGCATAGAAATGTTTTCAGGTTTAACGCCTGAATTTACCATGTTATAATAATTGGCCATATGAAGATTTAGTAAATATTTGCCGTCTTCTTTCGGTTTTACAATATCAAGGCACTCTTTTTGATTATATGCATCCATAAACTGCCCCGCAACATCTTCGCTTACTTCATAGCAGTTCATACAGATTGACGGACCAATGCATGTGACGAGTTCTGAAGGATTACTTGAAAATTCCCTCTTCATAAGTTCTACCGTGTTCCTGCATATATTGCCGACCGTACCTCTCCATCCCGAATGGCTCAGTCCAACGGCTTTATGTACCGGATCAACAAAATAAAGCGGAACACAGTCGGCATATGACGTAACAAGGCATAACCCCGGCTCATTGGTTACAATTCCGTCAATGTCTTTATAATTGCGTTCTTTTATTATTCCCATACCCTTATGCGAGGAATCTACGCGCATAACATTTGTCGTGTGAGTCTGGTGTGAATAAACCATATTCTGCGGCGTGCATCCAAATGCTTCACCAAATATTTCAAAATTTCTTCTTACCGTATCAGCATCATCACCGACCGTAAATGAAAGATTCATTTTGCCAAAACAGCCCTCACTGACACCGCCTGTTCTCGTGGAAAACCCATTTTTTAACCATTCATATTTATTAAGACTTTTATATGTAATGATTTTAACATCATTTTTATCGATTATTTCTGTTGTATCATATCCTGCAATCTTTTTTATCATTTAAACCTCCTCATTTAAAAGGCATTCTTACACAGCTCAACTTTATCATCGGTTATTCCAACCACATCAAATCTGACAGGTATATCATATAGCTTCTTTTCCATCAGAAACCATTCACATACTCTGCGGATTTTTTGCTGCTTTCTTATATCAACCGCTTCTAAAGGACTGCCCATATTTAGATTTTTTCTGTATTTAACTTCTACAAAAACAAGATATGAACCATCCCTGGCAATAATATCAATTTCGCCAAATCTGCACCTGTAATTCATATACAGAATCTTATAGCCGCATTTCTTTAGATAATCTGCAGCAATCTGTTCATACCTGGCCCCCAGCTCATGTGTATTCATATTTTAACTGACTTTCCCCTTCAATTTATCCATTTCATCAACAAAAACAAGTATTTCAGCAACAACCTGATATAGTTCCGGCGGTATCATATCGCCTATTTCAAGTCTTGACAAAGTATCAGCAAGCTTATCATCCCTGTATAACGGAACATCAGCTTCCTTTGCCTTTTCAATTATTTTTTCTGCAAGGGCACCTTTACCGGTTGCAAGTATCTTAGGAGCCATGTCTCCCGGCTCATATGCAAGCGCAATTGCCTGTTTGGGTTTGTTTTTTTCTTCTGCCATAACTGCCTCCTTATGCCTTTGTGTCAAACATGTATCGGCCAACAGGTACAACTGGACTTGCAACATCAAGGAAATCCTTAACGAAATCAACATTACCTTCATTATCCTTAACGGTCATTGTAGGTGTAAAGTTGTAGCCCTTGTCATTTAATCTCTTAGTCAGCAAATCTATATGCGCATATATAAAATCCAAAAGTTCTTCCGATTCAAGACAAAAATTTGTTGAAACGTTGCTGCCGCTTAACTTTACATATATATCCATAGGTCCGAGATGTTCCATGTCAAGATGAAGCAGAGCCGTCAAATTATCGTTTTTGCCTGTGAGTGCCTTTTTGTTGGTATAAACATACAAATCACCCTTAGTTTCACTTTCCTGAAACTTTATCGGAATCTGCATAAACGCCATCTGATGATTAAGATCATTCATAAACTGAACATTATTTTTAACCGAAGTCATTCCCTTTGCCATATCAGTATTCTGTATACCGGCCTTTTCAAGGATTTTCTGTCCTTCAGAAACAGTCGTTAACAATTTTTTATAAAAGTCCTTTACTTCTCCTTTTTCTGATACATCCTTAGGTTTAATAAACATATTGTCTTTAAGCAGCTCATTAAATATATCCTTAAACTCACTGCTTGTAATAAGCTTACTAAGATGTTCCTTAGGAATATCCGTATTTTTTAAGAGCTGATTGATTAGTTCATTTTTCATATCCTGCGGTTTTTCCGGATTTTTAATAAATTCAAGGACTTCCTTTAACGATTTTTCAACGACCGCTGTGTCTTTAGTGCTGCCTTCCTCTGTTCTTTCGGGTATAAACTGTGCCAGAATATTTTTAACCTCATCCTTCATTTGCTCTGTTAAATTTGCATTCTCAGATAAAACCTCAGTATTATTAACACCTGTATTGGTTAATAACTCAACAAAATCTCTTGCTATGTCAACAGCTTTTCCATCTTCATTTCCGGAAATAAGATTATTTATCAGATTATTAAAATCTTCGGTAAGATTCTTAATCGTACCTGTCATATCATGTTCATAAGACTTATATGCCTCAAATTGTACAATATTATCCTGTGTAACCGGCATTTCCAGTTTATAGAGTCTTAAAACCGTATCAAGCGGTGCATCAGGAAATTTCGTTAATAATTTGGAAACTTCAGTAAGCGTTTTTTTGTCAATCGGCATATTTAGGTCAACAAGCCCTTTAACCATCTCAAGATTAGATTTGTTCATCGCCAGATTAGATGCTTCAAGTGCTTTATTTGCAAATATCACTTCCTGTTCATTTGAATCCAACGACTTCAATGATACAGATGAATCTGACTTACTGTCAACGAGAAATGTTACCATATCCCCTTTTGCAAACCTTATATTATTGCTGTCCATCAAAAGGCTTGCATTAAGGAGCTTACCGTTACCCATGCGGATAGAAACCTCATTACCTGAAAGCTGCTCTATTGAACCCGTAAATATATCGCCCGGAAGCATATTTTTAATTATTTCAACAGCTGTTTTTACATCAGAAACAGGAACAGAAGAATTAGTCATCTGTCCCTGCCCTTCAACCTGTGTTTTTGCAGTGTTTCCTGTTAAACTGTTCAGATAATTACTCAAATTGATATTTTGAGTCATCCACATCACCTGTTAGACAAAATTTTTAATAAATGTCGCTCTATGTATAGGACAAGGTCCAAATTTCTTTATAGCGTCAATATGTGAGGCGCAGCCATATCCCTTATGGGCAGCAAATCCATATTCCGGATAAAGTGTATCATATTCCTTCATCATCCGGTCCCTTGTAACCTTTGCAATAATACTTGCCGCACCAATACTAATGCTTTTTGCATCTCCTTTTATGATTGGCACCTGCTTTATGCCAACAGAAGGAATTGTAACTGCATCATTTAATAATATATCGGGTGTTACCTTCAGATTATCAATAGCCTGACGCATTGCTTCATAAGTTGCATTCAAAATATTTATTTCATCAATTCGTTCACACGACGCAATGCCAACCCCGACACTTAAAGCCTTGTCCATAATAACATCGTACAATTCTTCCCTTTTCTTTTCAGAAAGCTTCTTAGAATCATTTATATATAAAATATCGCAATCCTTTGGAAGAATAACTGCTCCTGCCACGACAGGGCCTGCGAGCGGACCTCTTCCGGCCTCATCAATTCCACATATAAATTCATATTCTGAATATTTTCTTTCAAATTCCTTCAGCTTGTATATTCTTTCTTTTTCAAGCTCCAGATTGTCAAGTTCTCTTCTGGATTGTGAAATAACTGTCTGTACACCGCTTCGCTCGTCATTTTCATATTCTTTAATCAGCGATTCGTACATTTCAATGGAAGCATCCTTAAATTTTTTTTTGATTTCACCGATAGTTTCTGCCATTATACATTCCTCTGTTCTGCTACTTAAACATTATTTTCAGGAAACTCAAGCGTAATTTTTCCAAGTACTCCGCTTCTGAATTCATCAAGAATAAGTGCTGAGGCCTTGTCATAGTCTAATTCATTTCCTTTTTTGATACATTTTCTTGCATCTGCAACTGCACCAAGAATATCTTCCGGTGAACCCTCCTCAGATACGCCATATCTTGCATTAATCATACCTTCGTAATTATCTCTTACATACTTAATAAGTTCTAATGATAATTCATGAAGATTTAATACCTCGTCATTCATTGAGCCGACTAAAGCCAGCCTTAAACCTACCATCTGGTCATCAAATTTAGGCCACAGTATTCCCGGCGTATCAAGCAGTTCAACGTTTTTATTTAATCTTATCCACTGTTTTCCTTTAGTTACACCCGGTTTGTTACCTGTTTTAGTACATGCTTTTCCGGCAAATGAATTAATAAATGTTGATTTCCCTACATTTGGTATGCCGACAACCATTGCCCTTACCGGTCTGTTAAGGATACCTCTTTTTCTGTCACGTTCAAATTTTTCCTGACACGCTTTATCAATAACCGCATTAACCTGTTTCATGCCCGAGCGGCTTCTCGAATCAAGTTTTACAACATAAAAACCTTTTGATGTAAAATAATCGGTCCATAATGCATTTGATTTGTCAGTTACAAGGTCTGATTTATTTAAAATAATCAGTCTGAATTTATTTTTCCCCAACTGATCAATATCAGGATTTCTGCTGCTTAGCGGAAGTCTTGCATCAACCAGTTCTATAACCAGGTCAATCAGCTTTATATCTTCCTGCATCATTCTTTTTGCCTTGGTCATATGACCAGGGTACCACTGAAACTGCATATTATTCTCCTCATCTTTATTTCACAAATCCAAAATCACTGAAAGGATATACTTTAAGCCACGGTCTACCGACAATATTTTCAAGCTTAACATTACCTATCGTATAGAATCTGCTGTCTTCACTGTTATTTCTATTATCACCTAAAACAAAATACTCATTCTCACCTAAAACAATCGGCTCACTTGCAAGCCCCGGAGTAAGTATTTCACTGTCAGAAACATCATTAACCAAAACCATACTGTTTACAAGTATACTGCCGTTTTTAATCTGAATAGTCTCACCCGGCAGACCAATAACACGTTTTACATAAAGCTTACCATTATTTACGCCCTCTGCCCTAAACAAAATAATATCAAAACGCTCAGGTTTTTTTAATTCATAAACAGCTTTATCAATGAACAATATGTCATCATGCATAAGTTCATCATTCATCGAATTGCCGACAACCGTATATCTGCCTGCATATGATGTTACAAGAAAATATGCAAGGCATGCCACTACAATTATGTCTGCAATTAATTTCACGGCAAATTGAAGTTTTACTTTCTCCTTGTAAGGTTTTCTGTATTTTCTCATAATTCCACTCTTTCAATCAATTGGAAATTTCATCGAAATTTCCTATTATATAAAAAAGGGACAATTACAGAAGTATTTGTCCCTAATCATTTACTATTTTACTAATTCTTTAACCTTGGCTGCCTTACCAACTCTTGATCTTAAGTAGTTAAGCTTAGCTCTTCTTGCCTTACCGCGTCTAACAACTTCAATCTTTTCTACTGTTGGTGAATGTAATGGCCATGTCTTTTCTACACCAATTCCGTTAGATGACTTTCTAACAGTAAATGTCTCTCTCGAGCTTCCACCCTGTCTCTTAATAACAGTTCCTTCGAAAACCTGAATTCTTTCACGGTTTCCTTCCTTAATCTTAGCTGATACTCTTACAGTATCACCTACATTGAAATCTGCAACTTCTGACTTTAACTGAGCTGCTTCAATGTTCTTAATGATATCGTTCATTTGTTTCCTCCTTAAATTCAGATGTTCTTAATATATATATACCAGAGGACCATCCACTTCTCACAGAAAAATACTTTATCACATTTTATCGCCTTTTGCAAGCATTTTTTTTGCTAATTCCACTTCATTTTCGGTTAGGTCTGCCTTTTTTAGCAAATCTGGCCTGTATTTTGCTGTTCTCATTACAGACTGTTCTCTTCTCCACGCATCTACCCTGCCATGATTACCTGATAACAAAACATCAGGCACACGCTTTCCCATAAACTCTTCAGGACGCGTGTACTGCGGGTATTCCAGTAAGTCATCCTGAAACGACTCAAATTCTGCTGATGCTTCATTATTGAGTACTCCCGGTACAAGGCGGGAAATACAGTCCATCATAACCATTGCAGGAAGTTCTCCGCCTGTAAGAACATAATCTCCGATTGAAACATAATCCGTCACAATCATTTCAAGCACACGCTCGTCAATACCCTCATAGTGTCCGCACAAAAATATAAGTTCTTCTTCCTGTGCAAACTCCTCTGCCATTTTCTGATTAAATGTGTTACCACAAGGCGTTACATATACCACTCTTGGCTTTGCAGTTTTCTGACCGGTAATACTGTTATATGCAAGATAAACAGGCTCTGCCTGAATGACCATACCGGCGCCGCCGCCATAAGGATAATCATCAACCTTGAGATGTTTATTTTGTGAGAAATCTCTTATATCTATAGTCTCAAGTTCAATTAATCCTTTGTCTATGGCTCTTCCGGTAATACTGTGCTTCATGCCGTCATTTATCATTTCAGGGAATAAAGTCATACAATAAAATTTCATATTTCGATTAATCCCTCCAGCAGATGCACTGTCATACATTTTGATTCAATGTCAACATTTAAAATACACTGTCTTATGGCAGGAATAAGAATCTCTCTTCCATTATTGCCGGTAACGACATAAACATCGTTTGCGCCTGTCTGCAATACATCCGTTAATTTACCAAGCTCTATACCGTCATCCGTAATTACTGATAAACCAATCAGATCACAGATGAAATTTTCATTTTCACCTAAAGGCACCGCATTATCTCTTGTAATCAGCAGGTCCTTTTTCACAAATTTTTCTACATCATTGATATTATTAAATTCTTTAAATTTAAGAATTACAAGATTCTTAAAAAACTTCACGGATGCAATATTAAGTTCAATTTTTTCTCGTCCCATATCAACAATAACCGTTTTTAATTTCTTGAAACGTGCTGCATCATCAGTTGTAGGGAACACCTTAACCTCACCTGCAATACCATGTGTAGTTGTTATAACACCAACTCTTAAAAAATCTTCCATATTACCTCGTTTAATTAATCTTTCTTCAATGTACAAAAACGGAATAAGAAAATTGTTTCTTATTCCGTCCCTGCAAAGTCTTACATAATCTTAACGTTAATCTTTCTTGAGTCCTTTGAAGCAGCCGCTTTAACAACTGTTCTGATGGACTGAGCAATTCTACCGTTCTTACCAATAACCTTACCCATATCAGACTGGGCAACGGTTAATGAAATAGTAAGTTCTTTGTCATCGCCTGTTTCGGTAACTACTACCTCATCAGGATTATCAACTAGTGCCTTTGCAATAATTTCAACTAATTCTTTCATCCTAAACCTCCACTAGTTATACGAAAAAGCAATTGCTTATTTTTCAATACCAGCTGCCTTGAAAAGCTTACCTACAACTTCTGTTGGCTGAGCACCATTTGCTAACCACTTCTTTGCAGCTTCCTCATTAATATTGAATGTGCTTGGATCATTGTTAGGATCATAAGTACCAATCTCTTCGATGAACTTACCATCTCTTGGAGATCTTGAATCTGCAACTACAATTCTATAGAAAGGAGCCTTCTTCTGTCCTAATCTCTTTAATCTAATCTTTACTGCCATTTTATTTTCACCTCCTAATTTTTTATTAATTTATGTTAAAAAGGAAATTTGAATTTACCTTTTTTACCACCCTTGCCGCCAAACATACCCGGCATCTGCTTCATCATTTTCTTCATCTGTTCAAACTGTTTAACAACCCTGTTAACTTCAGCAATATCTACGCCGGCACCCCTGGCAATTCTGTTCTTCCTTGACGGATTGAGTATATCCGGATTGGATCTTTCTGCCGGTGTCATCGAAAGAATAATTGATTCAACTCTCTTAAGCGATTTCTCGGCTTCATCCTCATCAATCGACATGTTCTTCATTGCATTGCCGCCAATACCCATTCCCGGTAGTGCACCAAGAATAGAACCGATACCACCCATATTCTGAACCTGCTGCATCTGCTCCAGATAATCATTAAAATCAAATTCAGCCTTCTTCATTTTACGGGACAGTTCTTTTGCCTTTTCCTCATCAATCTGGCTTTCAGCCTTCTCGATAAGAGATAAAATATCGCCCATACCAAGAATTCTTGAAGCCATTCTGTCAGGATAGAACTGTTCGAGATCTGATAACTTCTCGCCCATTCCGACAAATAATATCGGTTTACCGGTAACTGCTCTGATTGAAAGTGCCGCACCGCCTCTGGTATCACCATCAAGTTTTGTTAGAACAACACCGTCAATTCCTATTTTTTCATCAAACATTGATGCAACATTTACTGCATCCTGACCGGTCATCGCATCTACAACAAGAATCGTCTGATGAACCTTTATCTCCTGTTTTATAAGGACAAGTTCTTCCATCATTTCTTCATCTACATGAAGACGTCCTGCCGTATCAAGAATAACTACATTGTAATTATTCTCTGCTGCATATTTCATAGCACCTTTGACAATCTCAACCGGCTTATGGTCAGTACCCATTTCAAAAACAGGTACTCCCTGCTTCTCACCGTTAATCTTTAACTGGTCAATAGCTGCCGGACGATAAATATCACATCCGACAAGCAGAGGTTTTCTGCCCTTAGCCTTTAGCTTTCCGGCAATCTTGGCTGTTGTGGTTGTTTTACCGGCACCCTGAAGACCTGCCATCATAATAACAGTAATCTCATTGCCCGGTAAAAGAGCAATCTCTGTCGTCTCTGAACCCATAAGAGAAACCATCTCTTCGTTAACAATCTTGATTACCATCTGTCCCGGAGTGAGACTTGTCATAACATCCTGACCTACTGCACGTTCCTCAACAGATTTAATAAACTGCTTGACAACCTTAAAATTAACATCAGCTTCAAGCAGGGCAATCTTTACTTCCTTCATTGCAGCCTTAACATCTGCCTCAGTAAGTCTGCCTTTACCCTTAAGGTTCTTAAATATGTTTTGGAATTTTTCTGCTAAACTGTCAAATGCCATTCCCTATCCTACCCCAATTAAAAATTTTCTACGATATTATTAGATATACGCTCAATCTCATGAATAACTTCAATATCACCGTTTTCGAGATATTTCTTAGTCAGCTCATTGATTTCATTTACCATCTTCTTAGTTTCCATAAACTTGCCAAGCAGATGAAGTTTTTCCTCATAGCTCTCAAGAATCTTTGTACACCTCTTAACGAGGTCGTGCACTCCCTGACGGCTTATTCCATATTCTTCTGCAACTTCACTTAATGAATAATCATTAAGTACTACGTCCTCGTATACCTTGCGCTGATGTTCCGTCAACAATTCACCGTAGAAATCATACAAAAGTGACTGTTCCAAGATTTTGTCCATTTCACTCACCTTAGGTATATTACTATAAACAAAAGAAGGTGTCAAGTATTTTTTCTTGACACCCATAAAAATTATTATTATAGATTTATTCCTTCCTGTTTAATGTATTTAATAAACAAAAAAGTCTTCAAATCAAATGTAATTACATTGTCAAATTCAAGCTTATAAGGCGGGAGAAGAAGCTCCCCAAGTTCCGTTTCCTTACTGTAAAATTTCTTTTTGGTTTTAAAAAATTCCTTCTGCTTCTCATTTACAAAATGAGTATGTAATTCAGTAACTTCAAAATCAGAACTGTCGCTTGTTATAACTTCAACAATGATATCCTTTTTATTTTTCAAAAGCATATATGACTTCAGCTTTTCTTTTAATACAATCTGCATATCATACCCGTATTAGAAACTTGTTTTAACAAGCTTTGGTCTGAAACCGTTATCTTCCAGTGCTTTGACAATCTGTGCCTTATGTTCATGGCCAAATGCTTCCATTGTCACACGAAGTTCAACAGCCGCATTACGGTTCGTTGATACAAACTGGTTATGATCAAGCTTAATAACATTACCCTGATTTTCAGCAATAACCTGTGCAACACGAACAAGTTCGCCCGGCTTATCCGGAAGAAGAACAGATACGGTAAATACTCTTCCACGTTCAATAAGACCAAGTCTAACCACTGATGACATTGTTATTACATCCATATTACCGCCGCTTAAAATTGAAACAATCTTCTTGCCTTTAACATCCAAATGCTTTAGCGCAGCCACAGATAAAAGACCTGAATTTTCAACTACCATCTTATGATTCTCAACCATGTCAAGGAAGGCAACTATAAGCTCGTCATCTTCAATAGTAATGACATCATCAAGATTTTCCTTAAGATAAGGGAATAAAAGCTTACCCGGAGTCTTTACTGCGGTACCGTCAGCTATTGTTGTTGCAGACGGCAGGGTAACTACTTTATCTGCTTTAATTGATTCCTGAAGGCAGTTAGCACCTGCAGGCTCAACACCGATTACCTTGATTTTAGGATTAAGAAGCTTTGCAAGTGTTGATACACCTGTTGCAAGTCCGCCACCACCGACCGGAACAAGAATATAATCCACAGTCGGAAGTTCCTTGATGATTTCCATGGCTATAGAGCCCTGTCCTGTAGCAACATCAAGGTCATCAAACGGATGTACAAATGTATAACCGTTTTCCTTGGCAAGTTCTAACGCATGTGCACACGCTTCATCATATACATCTCCATAAAGGATAACATCAGCGCCATAGCTCTTTGTACGATTAACTTTCATAAGCGGTGTTGTTGTAGGCATAACTACCGTTGCCTTTACACCATAAATCTTGGCTGCATATGCAACTCCCTGTGCATGGTTTCCGGCTGATGCCGTAATAAGTCCCTTATCTCTTTCTTCCTGTGAAAGTGTACTTATCTTGTAGTAGGCACCTCTTACCTTATAAGCACCTGTATACTGCATGTTTTCCGGCTTTAAATAAACCTTGTTTCCTGTCTGCGCAGAAAAATATTCACTATACACCAGATTGGTATTTAGCGTTACCTCTTTAACTTTTTCAGCAGCCTCTTCAAACTTTTCTAAAGTTAACATTTTTATTATCCTTCTTTCTCAACATTAAATAATGCATTTACAAAATCATCAGAATCAAACTTCTGAAGATCCTCAAGCTGTTCACCGACTCCGATATATTTTACCGGAATTCCATATTCAGCCTGGATTGCAATGGCAATTCCGCCTTTGGCGGTTCCATCCATTTTAGTAAGAATTATACCTGTAACATTGGTCACATCCTTGAATTCCTTAAGCTGTGACAGTGCATTCTGGCCTGTAGTTCCGTCTAAAACAATGAAATTTTCCCTATAGGCATCAGAATACTCCTTTTCAATAATTCTGTCAATTTTCTTTAACTCTTCCATAAGATTTTTCTTATTATGAAGTCTTCCTGCCGTATCACACAGTAAAACATCAGCTTTACGCGCCTTTGCAGCAGAAACTGCATCATAAATTACGGCAGCAGGGTCAGAACCTTCTGACTGGGCTATAATATCTGAGTCTGTCCTTTTAGCCCACTCTGTAAGCTGCTCTATTGCAGCGGCCCTGAATGTATCTGCCGCAGCAAGAACAACTTTACGTCCCTGATTTTTAAACTGTCCTGCAAGCTTACCGACAGATGTCGTCTTACCGACTCCATTTACACCAATTACAAGGATAACAGACTTGCGATTTTCAAACTCATAACTGTTTTCACCAAGATTCATCTGCTCCTTTATGCTTTCGATAAGTAAAGCCTTACACTCATCAGGCTTTTTAATATGATTTTCCTTAACTTTGTCCTTTAATGAGTTTAAAATCATTTCTGTGGTTTTTACTCCGACATCACCCATAATAAGGATTTCTTCAAGTTCATCATAAAAATCATCATCAATTTCAGAGAAGCCGCTGAAAACTGAATCGATACCTGATACGATATTGTCGCGTGTCTTTGTAAGGCCTTCAACTAATTTGCTAAATAATCCCATGATTACTCCTTCTTATCATCTAAATCTTTATCAATAAGGTCAACAGAAACTAATGTGGAAACACCCTTTTCCTGCATCGTTATACCATATAATCTGTCAGCAGCAGCCATTGTTCCACGACGGTGCGTGATTACAATAAACTGTGTATGTTCTGTCAGCTTATGTAAATACTGTGCAAACCTTGTAACATTTGAATCATCAAGTGCTGCCTCAATTTCATCGAGCAGACAGAATGGCGAAGGCTTAAGATTCTGGATTGCAAATAAAAGTGCAATTGCCGTAAGAGCTTTTTCTCCACCCGAAAGCTGCATCATATTCTGAAGTTTCTTTCCCGGCGGCTGTGAGATAATTCTGATACCAGCCTCAAGAATATCTTCGTCCTCCACAAGTTCAAGGGTTCCCTTACCTCCACCGAACAGTTCTTTAAATACCTTGTCGAATTCAACCTTGATTTCCAAAAACTTTTCTTCAAACTGCTTACGCATTCCTGTATCAAGCTCTTCGATAATCTTATTCAGTGTATCAGCAGCCTGCACAAGGTCGTCATGCTGATTTTTCAAGAAATTATATCGCTCGGAAATAACTTTGTAATCCTCAATGGCATTTACATTTACGTCACCTAATGATTTTATCGAATTCTTCAGCGAAGAAACCATCTTCTTAATTTCAGTAAGATCAGTAAGTTCTTCATCACGAAGCTCTAATGCAATACCAAGCGTTATTTCATACTCATTCCACATATACTCATACTGAACATCATTTGCATCATTAAGCTTTTCTATCTGACTGTTAAGACGGAAAACTTCCTTGTCAAGTTCTGTGATTGCATTTGCAATTTCCTCACGTTTTGCAAAAAATGCTTTATGTGATGTATTCTGTTCTTCACGTTTCTTCTTAAGCTCTGCTGTCTTTATATCATACTCTCCAATGAATCTGACAGCGTCTTCAATATTTAACCTGAGTATTTCAATATCTATCTTCTTGGCCTCAACTTCTGTACATGAATCACCAATTCTGCCTTCAAGTTCTTTTATTTCATCAAGAAGTCTGCTAATCTCATCGTCAACACGATTAATATTTTCAACAACAAAGCTGTCCTTCTGATGAAGATTGGCATATATCAGATGAATGGCTTCCGTCTCTTTACCTGCAGCAGCTTCTTTCTCCCTATATTCATCAAGTTCCCTGTTAAGAGAAGAAATGTTAGCTTCTGCCTTGGCATTACGCTCATCAAGTAAAGAAAGCTCATTCTTGATATCTGAAAGGTTCTCCTTGATTTCACTTACCTGCTTATCTATTTCTCTGGCTTCATCTGATGAATCCTTATAAGAACTGACAATCTCATTTTTCTTATCAATAGCCTGCTTCATATTCATTTCAGCCGTATTTTTAAGTACGAGCGTGTCTCTTAATGTCTTATTGTTGTCCTCAAGATTGGTACGAAGCTCACCTATAAGAGCCTTTAACTGTCTGACTTTTTCCTGGTCATCGTCAATTTTTGCTGCCAGTTCTTTAATCTGGGCAGATAACTCCTCAATCTCTCTTCTTCTTCCCAAAAGGTTGCTTGAATTCTTAAATGCACCACCGGTCATGGAACCACCCGGATTTAACTGTTCACCTTCAAGAGTTACAATTCTTAAGGAATATTTATACTTTCTGGCAATTGCTAACGCATTATCAATATTATCAACAACCAGGACACGGCCAAGCAAATATTTTGAAAGATTTACATATTCAAACGATACCTTGACAAGATTGCTTGCTATACCTACTACGCCCGTTTCATTTATACACGGATCCTTTTCCAGGGTGTTTTTACCTGAAATTGACGATAATGGTAAAAATGTTGCCCTGCCGAATTTATTTTCCTTTAAATACTGAATCAGGTTTTTAGCAGTACTTTCGTTATCGGTTACTATGTTCTGAATTGTTCCGCCAAGAGCAGTTTCAATGGCAACTTCATATTTCTTTTCAACTTTAATTATATCAGCAATAACACCAAGAATGCCCTTGTTAGTCTCTTTCTGCTCCATTACCTTACGTATGCTGTTGCCGTAACCGTCATAACGTTCTGTAATGTTTCTTAATGACTCAAGCTTTGATTTGTCACCGTGGTATTTTTGCTGTTCTTTACTGATAAGCGCAGATAAATCGGCAGATTCACTTCTCTTAGCAGCAATTTCATTTGTCAGTTCAACATTGGTTGCATTTAAAGCATCAATTCTTGTGTTAACTGAATCAAGTTCTCTCTGATACTTATCTACAGCCTCCTGCCATACAGCTTCATCGCTCTTGCCCTTAAGTATACGGCTGGTAAGTTCAGCCTTTCTGATACCAATCTGCTCGAGCATGGTTTCATATCTCTGACTCTTTGTCTTAGTCTGTGCCTTTTCGTTTAAGACTTCAATAATTTCATTCTTATTGCTGTCAATTGACTGGTTTAATTCTTCAATATGCGCCTGAAGTAAACGAAGATTTTCCTCGGCAGCATCCTGTTTTGCCTTCTGTGTTTCAAGTTCTTCCCTTGCATCTTCACGTTGGGCATTAAATTTTGCCTTTTCTTCTTCTTTACTCTTTATATTATCCCTGATGGAACTGATACGCTCATTGAGATGTTCGTCATTAACAAGAAGCGTGTTTATCTGTTCATTTAAAACATTAATCTGTCCTTCCAGTCTTCCCTTGTTAACAACCGTTTCATTCTGTTTTACGCTTATTTCTTCGATTTCATTGTTGACAGACTCAATTTCCTGTTCTATCTTCTCGTATTCTTCCCTGATTTCTTCCTGCTCTTTTGTTCTCTTATCAAGTTCTGCACAGGCAATATCATACTTTTCTGTTACCTGCTTTAACTGTTCCTTAATATGTTCTGTCTCCAAAAGGAACATATTAACATCATATTTTTTTAATTCTTCTTTATATTTAAGGTACTGTCTTGCCTTCTCTGACTGCTTTTCAAGCGGCCCTACCTGTTTTTCCAGTTCTCCGAGGATATCATTTACACGTGTAAGATTAGCCTGCTCGTCCTCTAATTTTTTAACCGCAGCAGCTTTTCTTCTCTTGAATTTAACGATTCCCGCCGCTTCATCAAACAGCTCTCTTCTTTCTTCAGGCTTACCACTTAAAATACGGTCTATCTGACCCTGTCCAATGATTGAGTATCCCTCTTTACCGATACCCGTATCATAGAATAATTCATTAACATCCTTTAATCTGCAGGCATTTCCGTTTATAAGATATTCACTTTCACCTGAACGGAAAACTTTTCTCGTTACAACTACTTCGTCATAATCTACGGAAAGAGCCCTGTCTGAATTATCGAGAGTAATTGCTACATAAGCATAACTTACCGGTTTTCTGATTTCCGTACCCGAGAAAATAACATCCTCCATCTTGGCACCACGAAGCTGTTTTGCCCTCTGTTCACCCAGTACCCAGCGGACAGCATCTGCAACGTTACTCTTACCACTTCCGTTAGGACCAACAATACCCGTTATTCCATTATGAAAATCAAAGAGTATTCTGTTGGCAAATGATTTAAAACCCTGTATCTCTATACTTTTTAAATACATTATATTGTATCCTTTCCATTATTCTTCCTGACATCCAAAATTGCCAGATAGGCTGCTTCCTGTTCAGCCGCCTTCTTGGTTCTTCCGCTGCCGCATCCGATAATCTTATCACCTAACCGTGCTTCAACTTTAAATGTCTTATCATGGTCAGGTCCTTCTTCGCCAACAAGCTCATAAACAAGAGGTTCCTTTGTAACAGCCTGTACCATTTCCTGTAAGATGGACTTACTATCGTAAAAGAGAGTTTTATTGTCTATATCGTTTAATATAAAACGGTAAATGAACTCTTTTGCCTTAGTAATGCCACCATCCAAATAAATTGCACCTATAAGTGCTTCCATTGCATCTGAAAGAATCGAATTACGCAGTCTTCCTCCTGTAAGCTCCTCACCTTTTCCAAGTAAAATGTAATCTCCAAGCCCGATATCCTTACAGCACAAAGATAATGTAGGTTCACATACAATGCTTGCACGTGTTGTACTCATCTTGCCTTCCGATAATTCAGGCTTTAAATTATATAAATAATCACTTACTGTTATTTCAAGCACAGCATCGCCTAAGAATTCCAGTCTCTCATTGCATGTAAATTTCTTTAAATGATACTCGTTTGAAAAAGAGCTGTGTGTCATGGATGTACGCAACAACTCTTTATTCTTAAAACAATAACCTATTTTTTCTTCCAATCCGGCCAGATTTTTATTTGCCATGATTTCTCCTTAAAACATGAGACTGTCCCAAAAGACAGTCTCATAAATGAAATAATAATATATCCAATTAGTTAAGTGCAGCCTTAATCTGTTCTACTGCGTCAGCAACTGTTTCAATATTTTCAGCTGCATCATTTGCAATTTCAATATCAAATTCTTCTTCGATACCCATTAATATCTGAAATACGTCTAATGAATCTGCTCCTAAATCATCTACAAAAGTAGTTTCCATCTTGATTTCATCAACATCAACATTTAATACCTCTGAAATAATTTTCTGTAACTTTTCGAATTCCATAACAATTTCCCTTTCACTTCTTAATCCTGATTATTAAACATTTCTTTTATTTTCTCATTAATTCCCTGCTCTTTAAAAGTTGCACACTGAATAATTGATGCGCATACCTCTTTTGAAGTAGAATTACCATGAGTTTTTACAACAAGTCCCTTAAGGCCGATGAGTGGTGCTCCACCATACTCACTTGCATCAAAAGACTTGAGTGTTTTCTTTAAAGCCGGCTTTACAAGTAAAGCGCCAATCTTACTACGCAATGTTGACATCATGCCTTCCTTGACCTTGGAAATTAATGTAGCTCCAACACCTTCGTAGAGTTTTAAAATAACATTGCCAACAAATGCTTCACTGACAATAACATCAGCATCACCGTTTGGAATGTCTCTTGCCTCGATACTTCCAATAAAGTTAATATCCGGGCAATTTTTAAGGAGCGGATATGTTTCCTTAACTAACTGATTGCCCTTCTCTTCTTCAACACCAATATTAACAATTGCTACCCTTGGGTTTTTAATCTTCATTACATCTTCCATGTAAACAGAACCCATTCTTGCAAACTGAACAAGATGTGAAGGACGCGCATCAACATTTGCGCCACAGTCAACAAGCAGTGAAACCCCTGTACGGGTTGGAATAAGCGGAGCTAAAGGCGGACGTTCAACCCCTTTGATTCTTCCGACTATTACCTGACCGCCTACAAGAATCGCACCGGAACTACCTGCGGATACAAAGGCATCTGCAGAACCATCCTTTACCATATTCATGCCTACAACAATTGAAGAGTCTTTCTTTTTCTTTATTGCCATAACAGGCGGTTCACCTGTCTCAATAATCTCTGTTGCATTTTTAACAGAAATCTTTTCTTTATTATATTCATATTTTGCCAATTCGGAATTTATAACATCTTCCTGACCTGTTAAAACCACATAGATATTTTCCTTGGATTTAACTGCTTCTACGGCACCCTTAACAATCTCTACAGGTGCATTGTCTCCACCCATGGCATCTACAGCAACAACAACTTTTTCCTCCATGTTACTCCATTTCCTGTCTGAACGACATAATAAATATAATATGCTTTATCTGTAAAATCCTTATTCATAATATACTAAAATATAATTTATATCAATACTATTATTCAATAACTTTTATAAAGTCTTTCTGAAAATACCATTCAAGGTCTTTAAGGCAGTCATCATCCCAGTAAAAAATACCCGGCAGCCAGTCAATTTTCTCAACATATACCTCTTTAATACTGTCATCATAATACATTGCAAATCTTTCGTCTACACGTCTGTCAAAATCCTGAGCCTGACCAACTCTCATTGATTCAACGGCGTATGCTGAATCAAAATACAAATCAAGATAATGTGAAGCAAAAAGTAACACTGCAATTGCCCCATAAACGGCACATGTACTGACAACCTTATTAATTTTAATATCAAACTTGTTAAATGTCCAGCCAATTATGTAAATAATGTCCAACAGATACATAAACAACATTACTATGTATGAAACATTCTGGCATCTTCCGTAATAAGCGCTTCCTGCATACACTACAGGTGCGAAAACGGCACAATAAACACCAAATGATATTATAACAAACAAAAGCGGCATTCTAAACTTTATTTCAGTTTTCTTTCTGCTAAAAGCATCAATTATCACAATTATCATAAACAGAAAGAACCAAAACATAGGTTTTCTATAGAAATGAGGAATAAATCCAATTGATGCCTTTATTGCACCAAATATTGAAGCAAATACAGGATTTCCAAACAAATCATCTCCGCCTCTTATCAGATTTCCGGGTGCAAGAACATTTCCCATTAATCCAAATATACCGCAGGCAACAGGAATTGCAAAAAGTATTTTCTCCTTTTTATATAAAAGAATCAATACTATAAATTCCAGTATAAGCACCAAAGGATTAATAAGACCCGATAATAAATTGCCAAGTCCAACCGAAAATGCCACTATAGAGCCGAGTATAAGGAATACTTTTCTGCTGCTTACTATATATTCAATTAACAATGCCTGAGACAGTAAAAATACTCCTGTAAAGAAAGTATAATTAATTCCGCCAACCCACCAGTAATAACCATCCTTTATTGACGGCATAAAATTAAAAAGCATAATAATCATTGCTGCCGTAATAAGCAGGTAATGCTGTATCGGGAACTTAAACAAACGTACAAGCAGTTCAAATAAAACAAAAATTACGCCAATAAGAAGCATTCCCGCAATTACAACAAATGTATATTTATAGTAATCTTCATGAAAAACAACCGGTGGCAGTCCCCCTATAAACATACTGAGGAAACATCCGTCCCAGTATTTCCAGATATTTACGGCATTTAAAAATCCCCTTTGGATGGTAGCTATTAATGAATGCGTGTCAGTCCATACATGATGAGCCGCACTTGACATCCAGAAATCATCTGCATTTGAATGATTATATCGTGAAATTAACAATAATGGCATAAATTTTTTGTATAACAAAACACCAATTAAAATAACCGGTACAATATAACTGTCTATTATTTTTTTAATCCACTTCTCCATCATTTCTCCAATCTCATATTACTAATTTAATAATAAAAAAAGCTTCCTTTCAGAAGCTTATTTTTATAGATTAGTCAACTGCAATAATCTCTTTTTTGTTGTAGCATCCACAAGCCTTACAAACCTGATGAGGCATCATTAAAGCGCCACACTTGCTACATTTTACAAGATTAGGAACATCCATCTTCCAGTTTGCTCTTCTCTTATCTCTTCTAGCCTTTGATGATTTATTCTTTGGACAAATTGACATGGTCACACCTCCTTAAAATTCTTAAAAATATCCTGAATAACAGACATCCTTGGATCAAGTTGCTCTCTATCGCAACCACACTCACCTTTGTTCAGGTCTGCTCCACACTTAAAGCAAAGTCCCTTGCAATCTTCACTGCACAATACTCTCAGCGGAATATTAAGAAGAAGCTCTGAATAGACTAACTTGTCTACATCAAGGTGATATCCGTCAATATAAGTCATCTCTTCAAGTCGTTCATCAGTTTCTTCTGCGTCTTCAGTAAAATCGAGTTCACGTTCAATTTCAAACGGCACCTTAGTCGATACGTCTGTAAGACATCTTCCGCATGGGATATCCATCACGACATATCCACTGGCAGTAACAAGAAATTTCCTGTTACCGGTTGTTGAAATCTTAATCGTAAAATCAGGTTTTTCCTCAATCTGATAGCTGCCTAATGACGAATCAAATTCATTCATTGAAAGCGTGGCATCAAATTCTTTGAGACGACAGTTACCTGACAACAATTCTGATAAATCCAACAGCATATTATCACTCCTATGCTATTAATACACAAATACACTATTTGCGCACTTTTACAATTATAAGCACAATATATTGGTTTGTCAATATTTTTTTAAATAAAACTTTCAAGAATTTTTGCGAATTCATCTGAATCTGCAAAGCCGTTTAATACCTCATTGCGCGTCATGCTGTTAGTGTCAAGAAGGTTAACCCAGACAGCCAGTCCGCCGTCATCATATTCCCTTCCAAGAAATGTTCTGTATAAAACCTTAACATATTCAGTATTGCTTAGATTTTTATTAATAAATTCCGTAGAATTGAAAAATCCGTCTGTAGCAACCTGTTTTGGCGTTTTTTCGCCTGTTATTATCAGTTTGCACCAGTTTTCCAGTCCATCAGTGTCATAGCTTCTTCCAAGTGCCTTTTCATAACATCTGATTACAAATTTATTAACATTAATCTTCTGGTTTTTATAAGCATTAAGTTTATCTGAAAATCCTACAATACTGTCCGTGCTTCCGACATCAATTCCATAAGTTTTGCATATCCCGTTAAATTCATCTGACATGGCAAAACCATAAAAAATAACTTCCCTGTCCATACCGGCATTAAGCATATCCGTCCATGTGTTAAGTCCATCTGCGTCCGCTTCCCTGCCAAGATATGTTCTATACATTATTTTTACGAATTCCTCATTGCTTAAGTTACGGTTTACACACTCATCACTGAATACAAATCCGTATCCGACGCTAAAACCGTTATGCTCCTTTGATACAAGTCTGTCTACCCAGTCATTTACTTCGCTTATATCTGCAGTTCTGTTAAGTACCAATGTATATAACCGTGTTACAAACGCAACAAGGTCTTCATTTCGCGGTGTATCCGGGTCATCTGTAAACACTTCTTTTCTAAGAAGGTACTGCTCTTTTATAAATTTTCCGGCATCAGTCAGTTCACTTTCCTCCCATCCTGATGTTTTAGTACACCAGCTGGCAATCAATGCTGATGTTTCATTCTTATTTGAAAGACTCCAGCAGAAATATCCTATTCCATAATCATCCAGCTTTTCAAACCACTTTACTCCCTGCTCTGCACTGATATTCCCATTGCCACTTGCCTCGGACATTCCAAATTCCGAAACAAGAACAGCTATGCCTTTATTTACTGCATAGTCAACCTTTGCAGGAAGATACTGGCTGTGTGAACTTTCGGCACAATAAAAATGAAGTGCATATACTATATTGCTGTATCCCGTCAGAGGTGAGTCAGCAACTTCATTTGTATGTCCCTGCATACCAAGCTGTGACCATGTCGGTGTACCGACAATAATAATTGCATCAGGGTCATTTGCACGTATAATTGGTATAATTGTATTAGCATATGATTTAATATCATCCCAGCTGCATCCGTTTGGTTCATTACAAATCTCATACAGTACATTATTATAGTCTTTATATTGTAGAGATATTTCCTGCCAGAAACTTTTTGCATTATCAATATACTTTAACGGCGTATTATCATTTAATACATGCCAGTCGATAATTGCATACATTCCAAGCTCCTTAGCATAGTCTACCCCGTTTTTAATAATATTCTTCAGCTCTGTCTGATTGCCGCCTTCGCAATATCCGTTATATTCTGCAGTATACATTGCCAGACGAATTGCATTTGCGCCCCATTCATCCCTTAATTCTTTAAACGCCTCCTTATTAACATAAGGATAACCTATATCCCAGTTAATTCCATGAGTTGAAATTCCCCTTAACTGAAACGGATTACCATGTTCATCCACAACTTTTGTTCCATCAACTGACAATTGTCCATGAACATACACAGGTGTCTTTTCTTCACTTTCCAAAGACACCTGTGCTTTTACTGCTACAGCCGGATAACTTAAAAGTCCCATAAAAACCGACAATAACAAAACATACACTATTACCTTTTTTACCTTCTTCATTTTTGTTCTCCTAACACATTAATATAAATAAAAGCTTTCAAGTATCGCTGAAAACTCTTCCGAATATGCAAATCCGTCAAGCACTTCACTTCTTGTCATTTCCTGCTTATCCAAAGCATTCACCCAGAGCACAAGCCCATCTGCATCAGCTTCTCTGCCCATAAATGACCTGTACAATGCCTTTACATATTCAACATTATCAAGTTTCTTTTCTTCAAATTCTTCCGAAAATATAAAACATTCTGCAACCTGCTTAGGTGTCATGTTTTTTGTAATGATTTCACGGCACCAGTTCTCGAGTCCGATAAAATCATACGTTCGTTCCAGAGCCGTCAGATAACACCTTGCAACAAACTTTGTAATGTTCGGGGACTGATTTCTGTATCTGTTTAAAATCGTATCAAAATTGTCTATGTCTTCTATCTGTCCGATTTCAATACCATACTGTCTGCAGATTACTTCAAACTCATCTGACATGACAAAGCTGTAAAAAACCTTTTCCCTGTCAATACCTGCCGCAAGCTGTGATACCCATTCATTTTTTCCGTCTGCATCAGACGAACGGTCCAAAAATGCTTTATATAGTATTTCAACATAATCATCATTCGATAATTTTCTGTTCAGGCACTCATCGCTGAATGTAAAACCATATCCGATTGACAGGCCATCGGTCATTCTGCCCATCAGCAGAGCCGTCCATGTATCAATACCTTCCTGGTCGGGTATACGCCCAAGGACCGTAGTATACAGTCTTCTCACAAACAATCTCACTTTTTCTTCATCCTGAGGTACTATACCTCCCGGAATTCTTATTTTGACAGGACGAACTTTATTCTGTGTTGTTCCGTCACCAAGTTCTCCATACCAGTTTGCTCCCCACATATACAGATATTGATTTAACTTAAGTGCTGCACTATGCGTATATCCAAAAGAAATATCAGCAACATTTTCAAGTATTTTTACAGGGACTGCACTGTACTGGCCTGAACCCGATGTACCAATCCCAAGCTTTCCGTCATATCCGTTATCTCCCCACATATACAGGTATCCGTCATTAGTAACCGCCCCGCAATGCAGGCTTCCAAGGCTTACTTTACGGACATTTTCCATTACCTTTTGCGGTGATGGTCTGTATTCTGATGTAGGTACCGCTTCAAGTCCGAGCTGACCATACCTGTTATCTCCCCATGTATAGAGAGTACCATCAGATGTGACAGCTGCGCTGCTGTAATATCCAAGGCTTACAGAGACTACATCATCCATTATTTTTTCGGGAACGTTGCAGTAATCATTTACACCTGAGGTTCCTTTGCCTAGCTGGCCATAATTATTATAACCCCATATGTAAAGACTTCCATCAGATGTTATTGCCGCACTGTGATACCAGCCAAGGCTCACGTCAACAACATTATCCATTATTTTAACAGGTGAATACTTATTGCCGCTGCTTCCGGTTCCAAGGCACCCGTTTAAATTGGCACCCCACACATAAAGGCTGCCGTCTGTTGTTATTGCGGCACTGTGTAATTCACCTAAGACAACTTTTTGTACATTTTCCATTATTAATATCGGAACCGTGCTGTTAGTACCACGGCCAAAGCTTCCGTTGCCAAGCTGGCCGCTGTCATTATCACCCCACATATAAAGTTTGCCCTCGGATGTAACCGCGCCGCTGTGCTTACGCCCCAGTCCCACCGAAATAACATTATCGAGAACTTTGACGGGTACACAGTTTTTATACTGGCTGATATCACCGTTGCCGAGCTGGCCGTATGTATTGTCGCCCCACATATAAAGTTCTCCGTCCGTGGTTATCGCTGCCGTATGACTATCCCCAAGACAAATCTGCTGTATCTTATACTCTTCTTTTGCCTCATCGGATTCTTCTTTTGCATATGCAAATACAGGCGGCCAAAAAAAGCTAAAAAGCAGACAACATATCAATACATAAATCACTTGTTTTTTCAATTGATTCATTTGTGACCTCACGATTTTCATAATTTTGATATATAGTTTATTATATAAACTTAAGCTGTCCGTTTCAAGATTTTTGTTTTTTAAAACATAAAATAAAAACGACAGATAATATATGATAAAAATCATAGATTATCTGTCGTACCTAAATACATTGTTTTAAAAATTAATTACTTTACAAGTGCAAGTGTATCTCTTGCAATTGCAAGTTCTTCGTTAGTAGGAAGTACAACAACCTTAACCTTTGAATCATCAGTAGAGATTAATTTACTCTCACCGATTGCTGATTCGTTAGCTGCGTCATTAACCTTAATTCCAAGATAATCAAAATAACTTAAAATCATCTTACGGATACGTGGATTATTCTCACCAACACCTGCTGTAAAGGCGATTGCATCTACACCATTCATTGCTGCAGCATAAGAACCGATATACTTAGCCACTCTGTATGCATATGCATCCAAAGCATCCTTAGCTGTCTGATTACCCTTATCCACCTCTGCAAGAAGGTCTCTGAAGTCTGATGAAACACCTGACATACCAAGAATACCTGACTTCTTGTTTAATTCATTTAATATTTCTGATACTGACTTATTCTCATGGTTGCAAAGGAATTCAACGATTGCAGGATCAAGATCTCCTGAACGTGTACCCATAATAAGGCCTTCCAATGGAGTAAGTCCCATTGATGTATCTACACACTTGCCACCGATTGATGCTGAAATAGATGCACCGTTACCAAGATGACACACGATAACCTTCGCATTATCCTTATCAAGACCTGCAAACTTAATTGTTTCTCCTGAAACAAACATGTGGCTTGTTCCGTGGAAACCATATCTTCTTACATGATACTTCTCATAATATTCACGTGGTATAGCATAAAGGTATGCCTTAGGCTCCATTGTTCCACCAAAAGCAGTATCCCATACGGCAACATTTGGCTTACCAGGCATTGCAGCTTCTGCTGCTTCGATACCGATAAGATTAGCCGGATTATGTAAAGGTCCAAGGTCAAAGCACTCACGTACAACATTCTTAACATCTTCTGTTACAAGACATGATGCCTTATACTTTTCGCCTGCGTGAAGTACACGATGACCGATTGCAGCGATTTCATCCGTACTCTTAATCACACCATGCTCAGGGTCAACCAAAGCATCAAGCACGAGCTTAACTGCAATATTATGATCCTTCATAGGTGTTTCAACAACATACTTATCCTTACCTGTCGGCTTGTGTGTAAGAACAGAACCATCAATACCGATTCTTTCAACAAGACCCTTAGCAATAACACTCTCATCATCCATGTTAATAAGCTGATACTTAAGTGATGAACTGCCACAGTTTAATACTAAAATATTCATGAAAATTTCTCCTTGATCTGAATTATTATTTTACGATTTCTCCGTATACTTCTCTGCCACAGCCTGCTGCATTTGATTCATCAGTATCAATATGCATAGCAAGTGCATAGCTGTCACTTACACGGACAACAACATCACCGAAAACAAGGCTTCTTCCATCTGTATCGATTTTAACAGAAACTACTTCACCGTTGGTTACACCAAGAGCTTCTGCATCTGCAGGTGTTGCATGAATATGACGTTTTGCAGCAATAACACCCTCTGTTAATTCTACTTCACCACATGGTCCGACTAACTTACATGCACCGCTTCCGGCTGTATCGCCTGATTCACGAACAGGTGCTGCAATACCGATTGAACGTGCATCTGTTAATGAAAGCTCAACCTGTGTAGCCTTACGGCATGGTCCAAGAATTGATACACCTGCAAGCTCCTTCTTAGGGCCTACAACTGTTACTCTTTCTTCGCAGGCATACTGACCCGGCTGTGAAAGATCCTTCTTCTTTGTTAACTGATATCCCTTTCCAAATAATGTCTCAAGATCTGCCTCAGTTACGTGCACGTGACGTGCTGATGTTTCAACCAAAAACTTCATACTAAACTCTCCTTTAACACATGGCAGTAATTTGCCAAATTTATACTCTTATTTTATGATTTTTACCGACAATTTTCAAGTATTCTGAATAATTAATTTGCATTTTTTATTATACAATTGGAAATAATATGCAAAATACGCGCTATTGACTATCATTTGCGTTTGAATATAATTAAAATATAATCAGGAGGTATGTTATGAGCAGAATTAATGCAGTCGGCATAATAGCAGAATACAACCCTTTTCACAAAGGACACGAATATCATATTGCACAGTCCAAAAAAATTACAGGTGCTGATTGTACTGTTGTTGTAATGAGCGGAAATTTTGTCCAGCGTGGCGAGCCTGCAATAATTGACAAATATATCCGTTCCAATATGGCTCTTCAATGTGGTGCCGACCTTGTAATTGAACTTCCTGTCAAATGTGCTTTAGGCAGTTCCTCTTATTTTTCAATGGGAAGTATTAAAATTCTAAATGCTCTCAAGGTAAATAATCTTTGTTTTGGCAGTGAATACGGAGATTTAGCTGTTTTTACAAAAGTTGCTGATCTAATTATCAATAATTCTGATAAAATAGATTCCATTATTCATGAGCAGGTAAAAACCGGAATTTCATATCCTCTTGCCAGAAATAACGCTATACTGCAATGTATAGGCGACACAGTTCCAAAGGATTTCATAACAAAACCTAATAATATACTTGGACTTGAATATATACTGGAAATAAAAAATCAGAAAGCCGATATAACGCCTCATACCATTAAACGTATTGGAAATGAATACCACAGCACTGAAATATCCGGTGCTTTTGCCAGTGCTTCTGCCCTGCGCACCAATATTTTTAGTAATCCGGTAATGTTTTATGATAATATTCCGTCTGAATGTGCAGAAATATTAAAAGAATATTTTAAGAAATTTAAACCTGTATTTATTGACGATTTTACTGATATAATTTTTTATAAGCTAATGGAAATCAAAAACAACAGGGAAATTTATGAAAATGATATCGCCGACCTCCCGGATTACCTTCTTAACAGACTCCTCAAAAATATTGAGTCTGCA
>JBJEOB010000163.1:0-96438 GCA_051880495.1 Lachnospiraceae bacterium | reverse complement strand
CTACCTTCTGCTCATTAGTAAGACCGCTGTTCTTGAACTCATCACTGTTAACAAAACCGTAGCTTGCCGTTGCACCGTTAAGTGTTCCGTTTGCAAGAGCTGTTACCCATGTACCTATGCCTTCTTCATCGCCGGCTCTGCCTAAGATATTGTTATAGAGTCTTTCAACAAACGCCTTTACCTGTGCCTCATCCAATACAGTTGTCTTCTTAAATGTTGCTTTCACGCTTACATCACCTGCCGGCATTGTGAATGTAGTAGTTGCGCTGTTTGCGTCCGCAAGTGTTATGCTTCCGCTTTCGACAACCCACTTATCAAACACCTGACCGGAAGGAGCTGCATTTGAGGTCAGGGTAACTGTGGTTCCCGCTGCCGCTTTGGTGACCTCAACACCTCCTGCTGTCGCTTTACCGTCTGTTACGGTGATGGCGTACTCTGTGCCTGAAATAATTGTAAAGGTTTTCACTACGGTTCCCTTATAGTTTCCAATACCTGTAACAACCGCTTTTGCTGTTCCCACAAGTATATTGTCCGAGTATTCCACCTTATAATCTACACCTTTTGTAAGTCCGGGGATTGATATAACAGGTGTTTTCGCAGTACCGTCATACTCATACTCGGTAACAGAAATATTAACGTCTTTGTCTTCTATGGATACAGGATTTATTGTAAAGTTCTTAGTTACTATACCCTGATAATTTCCTTTACCGGTTATTGTTACTGTTGCTGTTCCGGCTGCAGTATTGTCTTTGTACGCTACTGTATAGTCTGTGTCTTTTACAAGTCCTAATACTGATATCTCCGGCTTCTTTTCTGTCTTGTCATATGTATACTCTGTATCTGACAGGGTAAACTCGAATTCCTCTATTGAAGCCTTATCAATTGTAAAATATCTGTACATCGTACCGCAATAATCGCCCTTTCCTGTGATTACTACAGTGGCTTTACCCGCATTTACATTATTCTCATAGGACACAGTATAATCTGTATCCAAGACCAGACCCGTAATCGTAACCGATGGTTCCTTCTTATTTCCGTCATAGGTAACAGAGCTGTACTCCACAGATACGGCATCTGTAAATGTATTGATATCTACAGCTGTATATTTGCCGACTGTCAGCTCCTGTGCATCTGAATTGCACTTTGGCTCCTCATTTGTTCTTACAATTGATACTGTCGTCTCTCTCCAGCCGTCATCAATCTCTATTTTGCCTGATGAATCTGCTGTATATGCTGTTCCGTTTACGGTATATGCTTTTCCTGCTTCAAGTCCTTCTATATATTTATTACCGGCTGAAGCTGTCGGCTTTGCCTCCTTAATATATACCGTACATTTCTTCTTGAAGCCTCCTATGAGGGAAGCTGCTGTAATATCAAGAGCGCCCGCATTTTTTCCTGCCGTAAATCTTGCCGTTCTTGTATTGGAGTTTTCATCATAGGAAAGCTCCTCCAGATTTCCAAGGTTACTGCTTAAGCTCCAGTTTACATTTCTCTTATCTGCATCCGAAGGATAAATTGTTGCCGTAAGTTCAACTGCTTCACCCTTGTTTAGAGCAACCTCAGTTTTGTCAAGCTCCATAGAGGTTACGGGATTGTTATATGTAATCTCTCCGTAATTAACAGTAAAGTAGGCTGTTTCCGTGCCGGAAACCACCTTTATCTTTACCTCGCCTGCGGCGTGGGCATCTGTCGGTGCGCCGTTAAAATATCCACTTGAATTAACAGAAATTCCATCAGGAAGAGGATCGCTGTCATCTGCAAGATAGAATTCATAACTTCCGGTTCCTCCCTTACAGCCCTGATACCAGTATGGGGTCTTCTCAAAGCTCTCCCCGACCTTCTTCTCAGGTATATCAAAAAGGGGACTGTCCATTACCTTAAGAGGCTGATTCTCAACGTATTTAATTACAGGATCCTTGATCGGCGCTCCGGTGCTGTCGCAGAGGAAATAGTCGCTATGCCCTAAGGAATCCGTTGTATAATATGACCAGATAACATTATCATATCCTTCTACCGTACAAACCTTCATATACGGTCTGAATCTATTTACATAGCCCTTAACAGTTACAGTTCCCGTGCCGCCTGAGGACTGCTGGAAGTCATAGGATACTACCTTCGCCTTTCCTTCTGATGTCAGATTTATATCACCTGCTCCCTGCTGATACAGACTATATATCAGATAAGAATAGGAAGCCAGGGTATCTACAGACACTGACACTACGCCGCTTGTTTTCTGGTAGAATGCGGAAGCTACGCCTATCAAACCGACGTTATTTTCCCCGGCAGACAGGTCTATATCTAAATTAGCGTCATTATTCACATATAACCAGTAGTACACTCCCATAATACTATTATTGGTTGTAGTTCCCTTAAGCCTTACTGTACCTCCGTCAATATATGCAGCTTTTTCCGAGCCGGCTCCGCCGGTGTGAATCATATATGCACGAGCATCAGGCTCATTACATATAATATCAAGGCTGTCGTCAGACGGTGATGTAGTGTCATCAATTGTGAGCTTTCCATCGGTCTTTATACCATACTCTGAATCGGATGCCATAGTTATGGTGTTGGCGCCATCAAGCACTATATTAAGGGGTTTTTCTGAAATAACAGGACCTCCGTTATAGCCGCTAAGTGTAAGAGTTTGATCTTCGGCAGTATAGGAATATCCCGTACCGGTACTGTCTGATGCCATATTTACATCTGTTCCGTCTATAGTAAGAAAATAATCCCTTTCCTTAATCTCACCATAATTAATAGTAAAGTAGGCTGTTTCCGTGCCGGAAACTACCTCTATCTTTACCTCGCCTGCGGCGTGGGCATCTGTCGGTGCGCCGTTAAAATATCCACTTGAATTAACAGAAATTCCATCAGGAAGAGGATCGCTGTCATCTGCAAGATAGAATTCATAACTTCCGGTTCCTCCCTTACAGCCCTGATACCAGTATGGGGTCTTCTCAAAGCTCTCCCCGACCTTCTTCTCAGGTATATCAAAAAGGGGACTGTCCATTACCTTAAGAGGCTGATTCTCAACGTATTTAATTACAGGATCCTTGATCGGCGCTCCGGTGCTGTCGCAGAGGAAATAGTCGCTATGCCCTAAGGAATCCGTTGTATAATATGACCAGATAACATTATCATATCCTTCTACCGTACAAACCTTCATATACGGTCTGAATCTATTTACATAGCCCTTAACAGTTACAGTTCCCGTGCCGCCTGAGGACTGCTGGAAGTCATAGGATACTACCTTCGCCTTTCCTTCTGATGTCAGATTTATATCACCTGCTCCCTGCTGATACAGACTATATATCAGATAAGAATAGGAAGCCAGGGTATCTACAGACACTGACACTACGCCGCTTGTTTTCTGGTAGAATGCGGAAGCTACGCCTATCAAACCGACGTTATTTTCCCCGGCAGACAGGTCTATATCTAAATTAGCGTCATTATTCACATATAACCAGTAGTACACTCCCATAATACTATTATTGGTTGTAGTTCCCTTAAGCCTTACTGTACCTCCGTCAATATATGCAGCTTTTTCCGAGCCGGCTCCGCCGGTGTGAATCATATATGCACGAGCATCAGGCTCATTACATATAATATCAAGGCTGTCGTCAGACGGTGATGTAGTGTCATCAATTGTGAGCTTTCCATCGGTCTTTATACCATACTCTGAATCGGATGCCATAGTTATGGTATTTGCGCCCTTTAACACGATATTGAGATCTCCATTCGCCTCAATATACGCTCCATCAAAGCCGTCAAGCGTGAGGGTGGCAGTTTCTGCCACATAAGACCAGCCGCCTACACTATCTTCAATATCTGCAGTTACTGTCTGAGTGTCCCCGCCAACCGCATCTGTTATGTACACTATAGTTGCGTTTGCCGCATACACAGCAGTAGGCTCAAACGGCAATAAACCAAGCGCCAGTACAAAGGACAGCACAAGGCTCAACATCCTTTTTTGTTTCATTTTTGCTTTCAAAATTGTATCCTCCCATCTTTTTCTTTCCGACATTTTGCCGATTGATTTGACCGTGTGGATTGTTTTTCCGGCTCTCCCACACGACAAAGAGAGCTTCTACGATTCTTCATCCTCCTTACAAAGCGTCAATGACCGCTGAAAAATAGCTGGAAGAAACAGAACCGTAGATGAAATTGTCAACAAGACCGTCTTTTTTCGCCTGACGCACCCTGTCCGCCAGTTTTTTCTCTGTATTCTCGTCCACAACCAACACGATCTTGCAATCCGGGTTGGTTTTCTTAAGCTCGTCCCGTATCTTCATCCTTTCCTCCAGCTTCCATGGCGTGTATGCGGTAACTTCCATAATCAGGACATTTGCAAGCACGGCGTCGCACAGATAATGCGTTTTGTCCGGGCTTTCACTCATCACCGGATCAAAATCAGAATCAAACCGGCGCAGAGCTTCAGCAACCGCATCCGCAAACAGGGCATTCTGCATATCAATCACTACTCTCCGCATCTGCCTCACCCCCAGTTTCTCTTTTTACGCCCTTATTTATGATATTGTGGCATAAAAAGGTGCAGTAACCCTATGCTATGTCATATTATACCGAAGCGTATTTCAAAACACACCATACAAAAGTATGGTTGTGCCAAAAAAATAAAGCTGTGTAAACAGCTTTATTTGTGTATTTTGTAATTCATTTTGTTTTATACGATGGGAAGATTATCTCCATCGTCTGTATTGTCAAGCAGCTTTGGAATAATGAGCCGCTTTCCGGTGACGGCAATGGCAAGCTGGGTTTTGTTGGCAAACCCGGTCTCCTCAAGAATCTTGGTAACGTGCCACTTCACGGTATTGACGGAAAGATTCAATTCCTGTGCAATCTCATTGTATTCCAGGCCTTCACAGACCAGCCGCAAAACCTTGAGCTGCGCGTCAGTCAGCTCTTTGCTTGTCGTAACACCCAGCTTGACAATGGGCGTTTCACCGGGCCACATATGCTTTCCCTGCATGGTAGCGTCCATCACGGTAATAAGCTCCTCGGGACTTACTTCCTTGTGCCAGAAGCTGTCAGCTCCAACCTCCTTTGCCCGCTTGATAAAGCTCTCCTCCGGCATGGAGGTGACGATAATGATTTTCAGCTGTGGAAACTGTGCTCTCAACTCGGCGGCGGCTTCTATGCCGTCCTTTCTGCCGTGGGTGCAGACATCCATCAGCACAAGGTCTATTGCGCTTCGGCGGCAGACTGTAGCAGCCATGTCCGCCTGAGTCAGACTTCCCACCAGCTCATAGCCTTCGCCGTTTCGAACCACATTTTCCATGTATTCCCTGGCGATTCTCTGATCATCAATAACAAGTACTTTTGTCACTTCTGCACCTCCTGTTCCTTTTTCTGTGTACCGACAGGCAAAGTTATCGTCAGCAAAAATTCCGGCTGCGACTGTATCTCCATTCTTCCGCCTGCTCTCGTGATATATTTTTCGAGATACACAAGCCCGCCCCGTGGCGTGATGTCTTTCTCCGGCTGTCTGCCGTCGTTGGTAATATGCAGTGTAACGGTAGTTTCTGTCTGCTCCGACACCACATACATTGCTGTTGCATCGGCATGACGGGCGGCGTTGATACAGGCTTCCCGCATGATCGCAAGAAGCAGATTCAGAAGTTTTCCTTCCGCCGGAAGCTCACCGTTTATTTCCACGCGTACGCCGGATACTGCCGCATCCCTGATAAACTCCGATATATCATCCTGCGGATAGGCGTTTTCTTCCTGAAGTATCTGAATAGCGCGGCGAAACTGCATAACAGCGGCGGCGTTTCCCTCCGAGGCGGTGTTCTGCCGCAGAATCTGACGAATGGCGGCAACTCCCATATTCATCTGATCGTGAAGTCGTGATTTTAGGTTCAGGATTTCCTGTTCTCTTGTCATTTCCAGTATATTTCCCGACAGTACCTTAAGCTCACGGTACATCTTTTCCATCTCCCGTGACTGGCGATTCAGTTCCTGCTGTTTTTCATACAGCTCGGTCACGTCATCAAATATTGCTTCGATATAGACCTTGCCCTGCCGGGTTGTGATTTCCTCTGCGGAATACTGCCATGCGTGTCCGTCAGGGAAAAGGAATACATTTTTGTCCCGGATGATATCGGTGGTGTTATCGCAGGCCGCGAGCGCTTTATTAAGCTCTGCAAGGCTCTGTAAATCGTTCTGCGTGATTTTGCGGAATAGTTCATACATTGCCGTATTGCACAGCTTAATGGTGCCTGCGGGAGTAAAATAACAGACGGCAGATGGCAGGGTATCCAGTGCTTCTTTTACCGCATTGCGCAGATCGTGTTTTGCTTTAATCCGTCTGATTGCTTTCAGGGTTTTCATTCGCCTTCACCGCCTTTCTGCAATTTGAATGTGAAGCGGCAGGCTCCGTCCTCAAATGAATAGGAATCTGCATCTGCCGGATGGCAGGATAAATCAGTGTCGCAGACAAAGTCAATGGACAGAACGAACTGTCCGTTCCTTTCCCTGGCATTAACCCATACACTTTGAAGGTCAAAAAGACAGTCCTCCAGTGCCGTTTCAAAGGCACGGTATACGGAAAGCATATCCTTTGTCGCCAAGGTAACGTCCGCCGGAAGCGTGCAAAGGCATTTCACATCCAGCAGTTCCAGATTGGCAAAGGATTCCTCAAAGCATCTTGACAAATCGCGAATATCCGCCGTTTCTTCCCTCTGGTTGACAAGCAGAAGATTTCCGTACCGTTTTATGTATGCCCCCACAACCGCCGCGCCTGCAAGAATTTTTTCGCGTTTTTGATAATCATTTTCCGTATCATATTGTGTTAGCAGATGTTCAATCAGGTTGAGCTGTTCGGCTGTTGCCCGGTTGAGCATATCCGTTGCCCTGTTCTTTTCCTGCAGGGCAATAATGTTCTTTCGTGTTTCAAGATTTTTCTGTCTGATGCTGTTTTGCTCAGAAAGGTTCCGGCAGTTTTCTTCTATCTGCGCGATAGCTTCGGTAAGCTCAGTAACATCCTCCTGCCACAGCACATGACCGAAACGAATCGGATGGCTTATGACAAGCGTGTTTTTATCCGCAAACACAGGGTGCGCTCCCGCATCCTGTATCTGCTCCGCAGTCAGTTCAATCGCATTGGAACTTAAAAGGCAGACGTCATTTTCCCTGTTGGTAATCTGTGCGCCAAGCCTGCCTGCAATAAACAGTTCTTCATAACCGGTGTTCGCCTGAATCAGCCCGCATTGGATGCAGCTTTCCAGTACGGCGGTAAACAGCAGACAAAATACGACCGTCATATCGCCCGCAATCACTTTCAGCCATGAAAGGTTTGGCACGCCTGTCTCACAAAGAGCATACAGTATGCCATAAATCAGTGCCACGGCAGCGGGTACAAAAGGGAGTGCCAAAATCCTGCGACTGTGCGGTACACGGCATTTGAGCAGCATGGTAACAAGTGATGTCAAAGCACAAATAATAATCCAGCCGACCACAAGGAAATATACTATGCCGTACCGATAGTCGTTCATCCATACTACCGCATCTTCCGGGAACCGGAACACGAGTTGATGCATGTCATTGGTCAGTACCAGAAGCACAAGGACGGCAGTTGGGATGTACATAAGATTCATCCACTTTGATAAACGGAAATGATCCGGTTTTCCCAGTGCAACAGCTACGAACAACGCCAGCAGCGGGATAAACAGCATGGGCAGATAGTATAAGTACCAAAGATGACGCATCAGCCAATATCCGTCAGTCATAGCATGTCTGATTCCCCGGACGGCAATCCAGAACACCATCAGCAGAGAAATGGCGACGAGATAACGGCGCACCTGCGGCTGGATGATACGGTCACGCACGGATATTCCCCATGCCGTAAAAAGTGTAATATATATAGCGGAACGAATAATGATGCAAGCCCGGTCAAGAGGATCGTCAACATGGAATCCTACCTGCCGAAGCACAATCGCCATAAGCAAAGCGAGGGCAACTACGAAGAATGTGCCGTATTTTTTCAGATTCATTTTTCTCATTGCCCTTCACCTCGCTTGATACATCATATAAGAATGGTCAGAAGATTACAATTTCGTAACCCCTGACCATCATCAATCCTTCTTTATCTTACTGATTCACAAAATCTTTTATTTTTTCTCTCTTATCGATCTGCAGCTTCTCCAGAATATCAGAAACATAGTGTTTCACCGTGTTGACCGAAAGGCCCATAAGCTGTGCAATCTCCTGATTGGTCCAGTCACGGCAGGCAAGCATGGCGATTGAAAATTCCAAAGGCGTCAACAAATCTGTAACATCTTTGTTCATCTGTGAATTATGAATCGTCATCCAGCCACGGCTAAACGGAATAATACCGTCAACCAGTTTCTTATATATTTCCGGCTCACTTTTTCGCAGGCAGACTTCCAAAACGCCCTGTAATAAGCCGTGATATTCAATAAACGGTTCAAAAAGACGGTCTTTTCTTGCTAAAGCAAGTGCCCTGTTGACAGATTGTACCGCTCCTTCCTGGTCTTTCTGATTTATCCGGCATATGGCATCAACACAGTTCAGATATATGAAAGAGAGCGGATATGTTGCATCCGCCAACAGCATTGCCGTCTGCACAACACCCTGTGCTTTCAGATAATCCTGCTTCAAATACATGCCATGCGCCAGAACACTGACTGCAAACATCCTCTGTCCTATCGGAAGATAGGAAATATAGGCTTCTAAAGGTGGTATTTCCTTTTCCACCTGAATATGAAGAAATGTATTAACCATATAGTAAGCAAGCACACAGACAGCCTTAAGCTCTTCTGTTGCTTCTTCTTTAAAGGCTCTTTGCAGACACTGTCCGACATCCAGCCTTGCTGCCTGCACTTTGCTTGCTTTTCTCAGTGTCAGATTTCCGTATACGTATAGCACATCTGCTGACAGGCGAAGCATTATATCCTCACTTGTCAGATATTTTTCTACTATTTCAATACATCCTGCTGCATCTGCTGAAAAATAGCACGCTTCCGCACGCGCGATTTCAGCTGACTGCGTATCTTTGATAGAATCAATTGCCTCTTCCATTTTCCCCGGTTCAAATGAACTTCCGACCAGAGGCAGAATAATCCGTCCTTTTTCAAAATGTAACCCTTGCATTTGGGTTTTCACCTCCACCTATGCTCAAATTATAGCATGGAGAAAGATGAAATTTCAACCTTACATAAATATATTATTCTTATTATTTAAGATTTTTTTCCTCATCCTTATCTTTTCTTCTCTTTAGGATTAAGATAATTATCCATACAATAATACACAACAACAATAGCAGAAGAATCCACCAGAAGCCCGATGTCTTTTCATTTTCCGTTTCTTCCTGCACAACATTTTCTCCCGATTCTGTCTGCGTGATTTCTTCCTGCTTGGTTTCCTGTACAGGGCCTTCTGATTCAATCTGTACAGTTGTGGTTTCCGCTTCCGTCGTTGGTGTTACTGAAGCCGTCGTCGGTGTTTCAGGTGTTGGTGAAGGTTTCACAGGTGTCGGCGACGGTTTTACAGGGGCAGTCGTTGGTTCTTCAGGATCATCTCCGATAGCCTCCGTTTCAACAACAATCACCTGATTTTCATATACTTCAGGTAACTTCAATATCCCATTTACCATTTTACCCGTCACATCTTCACCGTTTAATAAAACCCGCTTTATTACATACCCCTCATCAGCAGTAATCTGAAATTGGGGTTGGGATAAGCGTGGTACGGGATAAGCGGTGCTTAATCCCTTATCACCCTCTATATAAAGTGCTGATGCATGCTCTGCCTCAATTGATACCGTATGTGTTTTCGGAACCGTTGTTTCAAATCCACTCTGTGATGCATAGGTACACATTGGCACAAACAGGCATATCAAGATTGCTATTAAAATAGCCAGATTTTTTTTCATAATGCCGCCTTTCTGCTGCTATTTATCTACGTACGATATAGTAAATGTTATTGCCGCTTTATATGTTCCGCCCATTGCTTTCTTCCAGTCTTCTTTATTTATGGAGATTTCAAGCTTTGTTTCTTCTCCCTTTTTGGTGTACTTCTGACTGGTAAACGGTTTGTTATCATGTAAAACCTTATACGGAATGGTAGATTGCGGATATTCTTCATTAATCAGAACACCGGACGAATTCATTTCCACCAGAATACATTTATCTACTTCCAAAATAGCCTCTTTTATCTGAATTGTCCCATAGGTTGACGTTTCTTCCAGATAAGGAACATCGGTATAGGATGGAATCACTACCTCGTAAGAGGGATCCACCTGATACATCACACTTATTGTATTGGATGCTTTGGCGGAAGCCGGTACTGCCAAAAGAGCTAATGTCAAAAGCGCTGTTACAATTATTCGTTTCTTTTTCATTTCCTTTCCCCCTTTACTGTGCAACAATGGTTGTTTCTACGTTTGCACCATTCATCGGCAAACCGTCCGTAAGTGATGTCGTCGTAATTTTTATCATTGCAGGATACTCTCCTTTATTAAGTGCACGTGATAATGTCACATTGGTTACTGCCTTTCCCGGCTCCACCATTTTGGAGACATATATTGTTTCATTCTCATCCGTCAAAACAATCTCAAATGTAAAATAACAGGGATTGCCTTCCGGATTCTTTAAATTCATCGTAACATCCGTTGTACCTGCCTCAACAGTAATTCTCGGATATCCCGGTATTCGGATTCCCTCAGTCTGTTCTGCGGTCTGATCCATTCTGTCCGTCTGTTCTACTGCATTGGGTTCCAGAACCGGCACAAACGCCGGTTCTTCAACTTTATCTGCTTTTTTTCTGACCGAGATAAATATAACTGCTGCTATTATTACGAGCACGAGTATGAAGCCCGATAAAATAAGAATTCTTTTTTTATTTTTCATATTCCACCCCTAATTCTATTCGTACTCAAACTCAACATTCAGACCCCACAGAAGGTACTCATCTTTATCGCCACCATCTGCATCAAACTCGAATTTAAAGTATTCGATATCTGTTCGTTCAAGCACATACGGCGAGAATTTTGTGACGCCATCGGCATCCTGTAAATCTTTCGACTCAGTCTTCCATACTACCTCTTTACCGTTTTTCGGTTTGTATATGATTTTTATTTTCGCATATCCGTCATGTACTATGGTCAGATTACACTTTAGCTTCACCGTGATTTTACTGAAGTTATTACTTACAACGTCATACGACATGTTATCCATATTAATCACATAATCAGCGCCGTTTCCAAGACCATAATCACCCGTTACAGGAACCTTGGTCTGCTTTCCGTCCACATAGAACGTAAAGGAAATTTCACGGTTCTTACCATCTGTAATATCGTAAGTATTATTCATATAATCTGACGGCTCATAAATATAGGTGCCATTTGGCTTCCATCTGGCTTTTATGGTGACATCACTGTCATAATAAAGGGTATAGTTCTTCTTATCAGCGGTAATAAAGGCATCCGCAGTAGCAGAATTACCCTTAAATATATCCCATGCTTCCAGGTTGTATCCCCAATAATGTCTGTTTCCATCCTTCGTAGTAAACTCCGGCAGAGGAACTGACGAGTAATATGCACAAGTTGCCGTTGTCGAAAACTGCGGATTTTTATTAAAATCAAATGTCACGTTGTACACATTTGGTTCAAATACCGCATACAATACCATATTGCTCTTCACATGACTTATAGTCGCCCCATCCTTGTATACTACGGTTGAACTATTTTCGCTTAGTGACCAGCCCTTGAACGAATATCCCTTCGGCACCTTCGTAACCTTTGGCAATGATTTACTTTGAGAATAGGTAATCTCCATATCTTTAATTCCCAGTGCACCATCTTTGGATACGAATTGTATGGTATATTTTGTTTCCACCCAGATTGCTTCATAGTGGCGGTCCCCGGTCGAATTTTTCGGAATCTTAAACGTTGTCACGCATTTTGCAGGGTCACTCAGATCCTCTTTTTTTACATCCAGGCCGGTTCCCATCCAGCTTACAAACGTTTTATAACCGGTCGGATCTTTTGGCTCGGCTATTGTAATCTGAGCACTATCATAATTGTAAGAGCTTGGATAATAGCCCACTCCACCGTTCAGTTTGTACGTGATATTATAATTTTCAAGCTCCCAAACCGCTGTCAGATTCAGATTTTTACCCGGCATTGTTTCCGGTACATCCGCACTCCAGCCCTTAAAGATATAACCCGGTTTTGTAGGATTAGCCGGTATAACAATCTTTTGTCCGTATTCATAGGTAGCACCTAAATCTTCATTATCAACCATAAAGGCAATGTGATAAGAGCCTATCGTCCACTGCGCCGTATAGGTTAAATCCCTGTCCGGAATTGTATTCTCTACCTCTGCATCCCAGCCTGTAAAGATATATCCCTCTTTTTTAGGAGCAGCAGGTTTAATGATTTCACTGCCATAATACCCTCTCTTAACAATATCACTTTCTCCGTTTTCCGGTTTAAAGGTAACGGTATGAATTTGTCTTTGATAACCATAATAGTATGTATTATTATTGTAGCCATCTTTAATCTTTACCGGACTTATTTCAGGTGTAATAAATCCTGTATAATCCGGTGCCGGCGGCGTTACAAAGCTGTCTACCTGTGCACTACCCTTCACAATATCGGTATCGACGTAATTACCTCTGGTATTCTGCATACGATATACAAATTGATAATTGCGCATTTGTGGTATCCACTTTGCATACAAAGTCAAATCTTCATCAGGCATTATACCGGTATATTTCTCTGTATATTCAGCATCCGTATACCAGCCTCCAAAATCATACGCTCTTCTTGTCTGTGCCTGTATGATACTGCCACATTTTACCTCGCGTGTTACATCCCCTGCGGATACATTATCCTCTAAGACAGAGTCTTTCAGTGTCAGATTATGTTTACTGCAATCATAATAATATTCAATCACGAGAGGATTTGAATCATCTCCTGATACAGTGCCTGACTTTACAGCCGGTGACGTGTAACCATAATACTGCTTAACAGAAGGTTCTACGATTGAGTCAGTATAGGCATAATCGTAACTTGTCTCTGCCAGATAGTAAGCACCTGTATTGGCATTTTCCTTATAATGCTTTACGATATACCGGCTCTCTAATGCTTTCCATTCTGCATAAAGTTCCAGGTTCTGTGCAGGCATCTTCATGTCCGTCAAAGGTGTCTGAAGGCTTTCATCCGTGTACCAGCCTGCAAAATAATAGCCGGCTTTGTATGGGTCATTGTCAATTTCCTCTTCATAAGAGAGCGTTTCTTCTTCTCCCTTAGGACTTGTTCCGCCATTAAGATGATACGTTACCTGATACTGCTTTCTTGGATATTCATATACAATACGGTTATCATCAATCGAACCCGGCGTAAGCGTAAGTGTAACAGTTGCTACATCTTCAAATCCTTCCGGTGCCTTTGAATCCGGTGTTACCTCAGTGCCCGACATTCCGGACAGATTCTCAACCATATACAGCTTAACTGATGTTCCGTCAAGCTGCTTCAGATAGTGTAATACCTGATATGACTGCTCACCCAGCTTCCATTTGCCGTACAACGTAATATCGTTATCCGGCATCGTTGAACCCAGATACTGATTGGTATAATCTTTGTCCGTAAACCAGCCTGCAAATGCATAACCGCTTCTTTCCGGACTATTGGTGATATCTTCTCCGTATTTTTTGGAAACCGGAGTCGTCACAGTACCCCCATCTGTTTCGTAAATGTAAGTCACAGTATGTGAATTAATTTTATAATTATAAGTGACGTCAGGGTCATCCGGATTAATCTTATGTTCATCCAGTCTGCCTGCCTCGTCAAATGTGTATCCCTCAAAGGTCTTCACCTCAGGTGGTGCTACCACACTGTCTGCAAGTCCCGTTAAGGTTTCTGTAATGGAATATTGATATGAATCTCCGTCCCAGAATTGATACCAGACCATATACTCAATATCTTCAGCAACCCAGTTCGGATATGCCACAACGTTATGTGCCGGCATTGTCTCGGATGTGAATGGTGTCGTAAGTTCTTCATCCTCATACCAGCCATCCACATGGTATCCTGCCCTCACAATTTCTTTGTTAAAGCTTGGTCTTATGATGGTTGCGCCATATTGGTATTCCTGTACCCTGTTCTGAGGCACGCCATCATCACTCAACATATCCAGCTGCCATTCAACCGTATATTCTTTTCTGCTGTATTGATATTCAATTACAAGCGTTCCGTTGCCATTTTCATCCACGGTTACCGTTTTTGTCACAGCCGCAGGAGATGTAAAGCCTTCATAAGTTTTTACTGCAGGTGAAACTTCTTCATCCGGAAGTGCTGAAAATACTTCTTCATCTACAATGGTATAAGTTGCTTCTCCTTCCTCAGGATATCCATATTCATTCAGGATTGCAAGATTTTCCTGTAAATGTCTGACTGTATAGTTAACCTTCTCTCTTTCCCAGCCGGCATAAAGAGTGATATTCTGGCTTGGCATTGTGTTATCAAATTCAGTTGTACAAGCTGCATCCAGATACCATCCCGTGAATCGATAGCCTTTTCTTTCAGGTATTTCGGTCAGGATTTTCTGTCCCGGTCTTGCGGTAAATGTCAGCTCACATCCCTCCGGCATGGTAGCATCATTTGCCACAGTATCGTATGTTACGTTATAAGTTGTAAGGTCGTAATAAACACGCAGCTCCAGACTTCCGTCTGCCTTAACTTCTCCGCTTGGCAGAGGCGCATTGTCTTTAAGGTGATAAACCGCCGGATCATAATTTCCTGCCGGTGCAACGACGGTTGCTCCTGTTTCTCCGGTCAGATACTCTATTGAATTTAAAACGTAGCTGTCCGTAGCGTCTTCCTGTACATAATACCGGACGGTGTATCCAATTCCCGACTTTGGTTTCCAGCTTGCATAATAGGTCGTATTCTTAGCCGGTACCTCCGTAGGAACTTCTTCCACAACATCTTTTCCTTCAGGAATCCATCCGACAAAATCATAACCCGGCTTATAAACCGCCGGTACAGGCATCATACTGCCATAACGGTAAGAGCCCGTAGAAACAACTTCGCCATCCGATTTAAAGGTTGCTGTATATTTTTCTCTCGTATAATAGTATTCAATCAATGTACTTCCGTCAGCACGTACTGTGACAGAATCAGTCAAAGGCGTTTCAAAGCCTTCTCGCACCTTAGGCTGCGGACTAATCGTAGAATCGGTATATGCATTTCCTGTTTCGATGCCATCCTCTGCTACTTCGTAAACCCCGTTCACTCCCTGCAGATATGACTTAACGGTATATTTAACCTGTGCCGGTTCCCACTTGGCATGGACGATTACACTCTCATCCGGCATCACAGAAGGAATGGTATATGGCTGTGTCAGTGCCGCGTCCCGATACCATCCTGCAAATACATAACCCTGCTTTTTCGGGTCAGCAGGCTTTTTGATTTCCGTTCCGTATTTCTGGCCGATTGCAGGCACATAGGAACCGCCATTACTGATAAAAGAAATGACATATCCGTCACGCAGCATATCCCAGTGGAGTTTTACCTTCTTCTGGAACGGCTTGGTATTGAATGTACCCGGCTGATTTTTCCAGGTTACAATCATTTCACCATCCACTGATTTTTTCGAACCCGGATCTACCGTAATGAGATTCGTCTTAGGGTCATATGTAAAGGCATCATTGGTCATTGTGATTTCAAAATACTTATCACTGTCATCTTCATATATCTTTGTGAAGTATTCTCCGTCATCCAGACCTTCCTTCATATCCATATAATTCATGTTGAAGAAATCATCCGGCAGACGAACCTGCTTATATTCATACTTCATTTCGCATGACGTTTCCTCAGTATCCACAAAATCAAGTACATTTTCCCTGGTACCTGCCGTAAATAACGGCCACATGGCTTCAAAAATCGTCGGCGAATAAGTAAACGCACTTGAAAGAGCCGTTGCCCTGAATTTGATATCCAGATAAATACCAAGTTCCAGATACAATGCTCCTATTGCCCGGCTATCTCTTCCTTTCGAAGCCGAATATTTCAGGATATAATACAAATAACCCCATAGCTGGACATAACCGCCCACTTCCGCCGAAAGACCTACGCTTGCGAGCTCCGTTGATAAAAGTCCAACTCGGACTGTCAGTCTGACGCCGGCTTTAATTCCAATCGTTCCCATGGCATAGGCTGTAAACTCATACTGTTCCTCGGTGATGTTAATCGTATCACTCGCTGCCTTTCTGCCCTTTACATGAAGGGTGAATACGTATCGTTTCGCATTTTTATACCAGAAGGACATACCGATAGAAACATTGACTTTGGCCCAGACAACGAAATCCAGTTCCAGAGCAATATCTATGACATAAATGATACGGAAATGCTGATGCTTAATCTCTCTGGTGTAAAGCTCAACCCATTCTCCGTCATCCTCGATTAAATCTGCATAACGCTCTGCCAGAGATTTTGCAACCGAAATCTCTGCCTGCGCTTTTTCGTCCGGAATCTGATTTTCCTCTGTTTCATTTGAGCTATTGAGCTCTACCATTAATGGAGACTTATCGGATATGTATTCCCTGCCGTTTTCCATCATATCCTCAAGCTCATTGATGATATTCTCTACATTATTTGCAATCTTTTGCTTCTTCTTAAACTGGGTGGATGAATCTACACCCGGCAAAGGAAAGAGCAGATAATTGTTTGCCTGCTCCGTCTTGAAGTTAATATCAAGTGCAATTCCAGTATATTCATATAAATCCATGGAAGCGGTTACGCGGTAATCCGCAATATATGGGAAAATACCCCAGGTCTTCCAAACAGCTTCTCCGTCCACATTAATAGCAACACGCACCTCCTGCTCGAAGGTTGCTGTCACGGTAATTGTAAAATCTGCATATCTGGCAACATGGAATGTAATCGGAACCGATACTTCCAGTCCAAGATGTAGTCCGCTTTCGTTTCCGTAAAAATGACGCAGCTTTGTATTAAGTTCTGCCTTTACCTGCGGAAGCCCCACTTCTACACGTTTATTCAGCCCCGCTGTATCCGGCATCACCTGTTCGGTATCACCTGTAATCTCGACTTCTGCCGCCAATTCTTCCGAAAGAGCTCTTTCCAGCTCAGCAAAAGAGTCTGTACGAAGAACCATCTCACCAATCTGCTCTGCTACCGTAGCCGCAAAACCGCTGGCAAGTGCCTGTGATTCAATATTTCTTTCAAACTCATTTACATTTGTTTCACCTAACAGATCCTCACCCGAAAGAGGCTGTGTGGTGTAAATATCCATTGCCGCCATGATCTCTTCCCATGTCTGCGGCTGATAGTTTATAATGTATTGTCCTTCCGACAAAAGAACACTCGTAATCTTTCCGTAAAAGACCGTATCCTGCCTGTTAATATCTGTATAAAGAGCCAGATAATCGCCCTCATCTACCGTCGTATCGGCAGAAAGTGAAGGATTCGTATTGGAACTGTCATCATCAAATGTAAGCACTGCCACGTCAACAGTCACACTGTTATTTTGGAGTTCTCCGTCTTTATCCTTTGACAGATCAAGCGGAAGGACATCCGGCATAAAAAGGACATCCTCTGTCTTAGAACCACGATAAGAATAATTTGTTCCGTTGACCGCCGTGATTTCAAAAAAGGAAATATTGCTTCCGTCAGCAGATGCAGCCACGGTATCCATATTCGGTATCACCTCACCGGCATATACCGCAATCTGGTCTCCGACATTAAGCGTACCTTCAGTATATGTAAAACTGCCTGTTGCACTGCTTCCTTCTTCTCTGACTGTTCCGTCCATGCCAAGCGTCATGGTAGCAATCGAAACAGACTGCACGCTTTCTCCGTTCACAGTCAGATTGGACAGTTCTTTTACATTGATATATTTGATATCCTGATTTAAAGAAAGGTTCTTTACCTCATCCTTATGAATCGAAATTTCATACTCACGGATTGTTGTATCAAATCCTGTAAAATACAAATCATCATTGTCTAATACAAGCTTATAATTAGAGCCTTCTTTCCATCCGTTTTCCTTGCTGATAGTATATGTACTGTTTCCTGCATCAGAAAGAACGAGTGTGATTTCTTCTGCAAAATCACTCAGGTTTGTAAGGGTACATGCATTTAATATCTGTTCCGTGCTAAGAGCCCCGCTTAAATCCGTCACCTGAATGACCAAAGAAGAACCATCCACATCAATTGCACGGGCAAAGGTAGCAATCGAATGAGATTCAAATGGTTGGTTTTCCGTAAATGCGGCATATAATGTTATGTCACTTAAAAGGCGGTCCGTTGTCGAAACATACTTCGTACATGCCTCATCATAACACCATCCAAGGAATGTATAACCTGATTTAATGGCAATTGGCAGATTATCAAGTGCCGTTCCCGGTAAAAGCGTCTCCTTTTCAAAGGCAATCAGCTCACCCGGATTATCCGGATCATCCTTAAGACCGCCATTTCCTACATAAGTAATCGTATAATTCGTAGTTTCATATCCGATTTCAAAGGTCAGTGTATCCTTATATTGACCAACTACTGTAGGTTCCTGCGTTACTTCACAGACATATTCTTTCTCTTCACTCTTATTAGATGATGTAAGATACATCACATATACATCATTTCCAAGTGCCTTTGGCGTATCTTTTTCCCTGAACTGATAAGAAAGCAACGCATCATTACTCTTAAGATTCCAATCATTTTCTGAATGTATTGAAACCTTTACGGCTTCATGATCATACAGACCGTCAGACTCTGCGCTTATCTTAATCTCAGAGCCGTCTGTTGCCACAACTGCCGGAATATCCACATAATAATAAGGATCATCCCACTTTGCATAAAGTACCACAGATCCTGTATATTTTGTATCAGAAACTTCTGTAACAGCCTCTCCCGTCAATTCTTCATTATCATACCAGCCTGCAAATGAATAACCCGGCTTATTGATGTAATCCTCATCCGGAAGGCCTTGTACCGGATAGTAATCCGGTGGTGCATATCCATCCTTAAAAGTTCCTCCGTTACATTCAAAATCAAGACTTTTTTCCGTCATTGCGGTGTCTTGTGTTTCTGTCACATTTTCATCTGCAAGCTGCTGCGAAATGGCAGTCTGCCCGCTTTCATTACCGGAAGAAACCTCCGCTGCACTCGTCGGAACCTGCAATGCAGACATAAAAAGTGTTAAACTTAACAAATAACATATGATTTGTTTTACAAAGCGTTTTTTCATCTGATGTTCCTCACTTCTTTATTATGCTTCTATTAAATACATATAGTTTTTTACATTTTATCAAAACGCTTTTTCTGATAACATGCTCCTTTTTTAATAAAAAAGTGCCATTTTATTTTAATCACTTACACCAGATCCACCACTACTATTTCAGGCGGATTAAACGGTCTTAAATTAATCGTGTGTGTTCCTATTCCGGCTGAAAGTATCATTACGGAATCATCCTCGTAAAACATACCTTTGTCGTATTTTGGGAACAGTCTGTAATTAGGCGCAATTATTCCTCCTATCAAAGGAAGCCTTGCCATGCCGCCATGAACATGTCCTGACAGTACAAGGTCTGCTCCCCATTCCGCATATTGCGGAAAATAAGATGGATGATGCGCAATTAAAATGTTATATTTGTTTTGGTCCGGCTCGCCTAATAATTTGCCTACATAATCAGAACTCATTGCAGTTATTTTGAACTTTTTATAAAAACTTCTGTCAATCATCAGTCCATAAATACATATTGTTGATGAACCACTTGATATTTCAACATTCTCGTTCATAAGAAGATGTATTCCTGATTCATCTGCCATTTTCTTAAAAGCATCATACATTCCGGGATATCTGTCAGGATATATCATCATTCTGTATTCGTGGTTTCCAAGTCCGTAATACACCTCAAATTTTGCGGCAATACTTCTAAGAAGCCACATTGCATTTTCATTATCGCATCCGGAATTTCCGGTGCACATATCTCCGGCAATCAGAACGTAATCAGGGGCAAGTTCAATTATTTTATTAAGAATATCCTCCTGATTAAGGCCATATGAATTGTTATGAAAATCACTTAGAACAACCATTCTTGTTGGCTTATTTTTACACAGCTTTGTCGATTTTATTGTATATTGTGTCACTTTATATTTTTTCAATTTTTTCTCCTTAAACATTGCAATAACAGTTTTTTTACCCTATAATTAATTAATCATTTGTTGGAGTTGCATTTATGTTAAAATTATTATATATTATCAAATCGATTACACAGAAAATCAACAAGGACAAGGTCAGCACTTACGCTGCCCAGTCATCTTTCTTTATAATTGTAAGCTTTTTTCCGTGCATAGTTCTTTTATGTACGCTTATACGTTTTACACCCGTCACGGAGGAAATGCTTCTTAATGCATTTTTAGTTATAACGCCTGAGCAGTTAAACCCTCTGCTTTGTTCAATTATAGATGAAATATATTCAGGTACATCTGTGGCACTTGTCTCAATTACCGCAATTATCACATTATGGGTATCCGGCAAGGCATTTCTTGGCATCACTGACGGTTTGAACTCAATATATGGCATTACCGAAACAAGAAACTATATAATCAAAAGGATTAAAGCATCCTTATATACTCTCATTATGCTTGTTATGATGGTTATATCCCTTGCATTTACCGTGTTTGGAAATGTTCTGCTCAATATTTCGGCAAAATTTTTCCCTATGTTAAATGTTATTATTGCATCGCTGCTTCGCCACAAGAACCTTCTGTTGCAGTGCATGCTGACTTTATTTTTCATGTTCCTGTACAAATATGTTCCTAACCGTAAAGGCTCACTTATACGTGAATTACCCGGAGCACTGTTTTCGGCCATCGGATGGCAGCTTTTCTCTATCCTTTACTCTCTGTATATCAGCCATTCCGTAGGATTTACCGCTATGTACGGAAGCCTCGGTACTATTGTTTTTGCAATGCTGTGGCTGTATTTTTGTATATCAATTGTATTCTACGGTGCCGAGCTTAACACCTTTATCGAAAAGCAGATAATACACATACCATGGTTCCATAAAAAATTCTACTAATACAAAGTTGTAATTTCAATACCTTCATAGAAGAATTTTAATATAGCATCATATGTGTAACCTTCCTTTGTCATACGGTATGCGCCATTCTGGCTCATACCAAGTCCATGGCCATATCCGCCGCCATAAATATTATAACCTGCCAGTTTGTTTTTCTCATAATATGGCTCAAATGCAACGAATCCGCTTGGCAACAGTCCCATCGAAAAGCGTTTTCCGTTATTATTGTACATCTTTATTTCGCTGTTTCCAAAAAATCTTCTTATATTAAGTTCACCATTAACCACATACTGCCCTTTTGTGCCTGTAACAACAACTTCGTTAGCCGAACCGCCATTCTTTCTGTCTATGACATCAATCGATGTTATTTCACCGACATTTGCTTTATCACCATAAAATTCATTAATCTGTTTCATATCAAGCTGCGCATTCCAGCGGTAATATGTGAAGGATGAATCAAAGTCCGTCTGGTTTTTTGTCTTTATAAAATTCAAAAAAGCATCATTTCCTGTCAAATCAATAAATTCGCCCGACGGATTGATTGTGTGAGCCGTTATATACGGACAGGTTGAAGCATCATTTCCCCATATGGAAATGTCACTTCCATGTCCACACGATGTTGAATAATAATATGCCGTTATTACGTCACCGTCATATGTCATAACCTGGCCACATGTCTCATCAACGGCCTGGCTTGAAGATGCATACTCATTGGTATTGTTATAAACCTGATACCATGTACTGTCGTCTATATGAGCACCATACTCCCTGTAATCGTTATTCAGAAGCTGGTTGTACGCATAGCTTCTTGCACACACGGCCTGAACCTTGGCTGCTTCCTTACCATAACCTGCCGGCATCTCGCTCGGAACTACCAGCTTTAGATATTGTTCAAGATTAATCTCATTTACTATATATAATCCCTTATCATCCATATCAATTTCCAAAAAGCCCGGATATGCCGGTTTGCCCTGACTTCTGTCAATAGAACTTATAATCAGCCTTTGTGATGAGTCATTTGGAATAATACGGATACGGCCCTGTTGCAATATTTCATTGTCCCTGTCAAAAGTAATCACATCACCTGCACTAAACTGTGCAACATTAGACATATCACTTCCATACATTAACTTAAAATCACTGTTGCACGTTATTTCGACCTTTTCATGATACACAGTCTCAAATCCTGTATTCTTAATCAGAATACGGATATTATTTACTTCAAACGGATAAAGAACAACCGCGCCGCAGACTTTGCCATCAGCCACAATAAAATCCTGAAGCTCATAACCTACGAGAATCTTTTCATATCCAATCTGTGAAAAGCCGCCATAATTCTTATATATTCTATAATTTTCATCGAATGGTACCCTTCCGTAGCCTTCAAGTTCCACATATGAATCCGTAACAGAAAGAACACGTCCGTTAATTGTATCTGTCTTTAGCGATACATTGGTAAGTACGCCCTGTGACAGGGAAATATCAGCCATCACGTCTGCCACAGGCTGTGATAAACCATCCGGATAGAAAACTCTGTCTATGCCGTCAACGTATGCATTAATCTGCATTCCGTCTCCCTTATAAATCCATACATTGTGATATGTAATATCCTCAGTAACAATACCGCTTACTGCAATGATTTCTTTATTCCGTACATATGCTTTTATTGTTCTGTCCTGATATCCGTCCACAAACAAATTATAGAAAGCATATTTGCCGTTTTGTGTATATACAGTCCAATCCTGAACATTTTCCGATGTTCCGGGCGTTGCTATTACCGTCAGCTCACATGCAGTTATTTTATCCGGTGCAGCGACGCTTATAATATATTCATATAATTTAAACCAGTCATCTTTTCTTACTGCTTTTCTCTTTTTCTTAAGTTCCAATTCCTCAGAAAATTCACTGTCATCAATTCCATAACTGTCTAATATTGTAGAAATCGCTTTATTTCTGATTACTTTATCACCGTCACATTCATCCATGAGACCGTATTTTACGGCAATGGAAACATAATCTGTTATCTCATATGAATCAACAAAGTCATCCTCCAATGCCAGCAGCATTTTCGCCGCTTCATTGTTGGTTATACACTCATATCCGGGATTCATATAACTGATTACTTCTGACACAATAACAATTACAGCAGCCAGAGAAATGGTTATCAGTGCGAGCAATACCGCCAGTTTCTTTTTTTTCATATTTACCCCTTAAAACAAAACTGGGGCTGAATAAATCAACCCCAGCTAATAATCTTTGAAACCCCAAAATGCCGTTACCTAAAATTTCGACGCCTAGCTGAGCTAGGTGGGCAACCGCATGCAAGCGTCTGTCATCCAGTGTTGCAGACTTCGTGAGAAATATGCACTACTAATGTAGCTGGCCCGACATAATCTTGCAGATATAGGAATCCCTTTAATGAAATGTAGGTTCAAAATCATAGGTTGGCGCACATCCCAGGTAATTTCAAAATACAGGAAATATCCTGTTAATATATTATATGCATTTATTTAATTTCTATTCTATAATTATCCGTATCCGGATGTATTAATTATCTCATTTTAACGCGAAAAAGTCAATATTCTAGAAGTAATTTATATACTCAATTTTATTAGCTGACAAATCTGTAATTTCCTTTACCTCATCGTATGTCATATCAAGCTTTTCTGCGATTTCATCCAGGGTAACTTTTCTTCCGTAATCCTCAGAGAGTTCCTTAGCACAGTCATTTACGGCATTTACTCTTCCTGCCACTTTATAGCCCACATTATTTTCCCCATCCTGCTCAAACAATGCGTCCATGGCTGCTTTTTTAACCTTTGTCCTAAAATGCTCCGTTAAAGCCCTGCATGGATCCTCCTGCAACAATGCAGCTTCGAAATCAAATGAAGAAAATGCCTCCATCAATGCAATATTACCTTCCTGAATAAGGTCACTCATAAACACCGAACCGCCTTCATACGTGCGAACCCATTTCACAACATCCTTAAGGTATGTGTTTATAATACTCTCCTTATTCTTAAGCGGCTCCTTCATTGCACTAATCAGTTCTTCAGGACTTAATTTAACAACACACTTTAAATCACTCTGATACATTTTAACAAATTCTGAATCCTTATCGGTCTCATCACCTGTTTCGGCTGCCTCATTCGAAGCTGAATTATCATTACCGGAAATATCTATATCAAGTGCATTATCACCATCAGTTATTTCTATCTTGGATGTTTTAAGGAAAGCATATACCATGCCTAACTGAGATTCATCAAGATAGGTGTCCTCATCTGAAAATGCATCATCTATTTCTTTTTTTGAAATAACACCTTTGTTGATGGCTGCCCTGTTTTTTAATTCTTCAACTATTTCAATAAACTTTGCCTGTTCCATAACCGTCTACTTCGCAAGAAGCTTCTTAACAGCCTCTGCCATCTTGTCACACTTGCAGTTAGCAAAGAATAATTCTTCAAACTTCTCACCTGCTACAGCACCCTTGGCAAGTTCAGGATCAAGGTTATCCAGAATTGTTACCATATCTACATGAGTAACCTTCTTCACTTCATCAAGGATTTTCTTATTTCTCTGCTCCGGCACTACTCTCTCCTTTGGATAGCCTCCGCCGCCTTCACATTCAAAGAGTCTTTCGAAGATATAACGAAGCTGCAGTTCACCGCCCCATCCAAAGTTCTCGGCAAAAGGAAGTGCTATACAGTTACCGTCATTTACCTGAGAGAAAAGGTATGCATCAAGTGGTGACTCGATATGTCCGCATAAAACATTAGGGAAAGAATTACATGCAAGCATGGCACCTTCACCTGTACCGCATCCTGTAACAACAAAATCAGCAGCACCACTGTTAAGTAAAATACCGGCAAGAATACCGCACTGTACATATGTAAGTGAAGCCTTATCATCTGCCGAATACATTCCATAGTTATCTACTTCATATCCCTTAGCATCAGCAACCTTCTTTAACGCATCATAAATCATGCCATTCTTAGCTGCCTGGCTGTTTTCATTAATTAAAGCAATCTTCATCTAAAAAAACCTTCTTTCATTTAATATACTACTATTATCTAATATCATATAATCTTTGTCAAATCATTATTTCGCCAGGAAATATACAATCACAAGAATACCAAGTACAATTCTGTACCAGCCAAACGGCTTGAAATCATTCTTCTTGATGTATCCCATAAGGAACTTAATCGCAATAACAGAAACTACAAACGCTGTAACCATACCGACAATCAGTATAACAACTTCCGTCGCAGAAAATGTCAGCCCGAATTTGACAAGTTTTAACAGACTTGCGCCAAACATAACCGGGATTGCCAGGAAAAATGTAAACTCAGCGGCTACATATCTTGAGCAGCCAAACAACATTGCACCAATTATAGTTGCACCCGAACGTGAAGTTCCCGGAATCAGTGCCAGTATCTGGAAAATACCGATTATAAGTGCTGTTTTGTACGACAATTCCTCTAACTGCGTAGTTTTAGGTTCTTTATTTTTGTTGAGATTTTCGACAACTATAAATAAAATACCATAAACAATAAGTGTAACCGCCACTGTCTGATAATTGTAAAATACACTATCAATAATATCATCAAACGGTAACCCTATTATTGCAGCAGGAAGAGCCGCAATTATAACCTTTAACCACAGTATCCATGTTGCCTTCTTTTCCTCAGAAGACTTCTTTCCCGAAAACGGATACAGCTTGGAAAAGTACAAAACCACAACGGCCAGAATAGCGCCAAGCTGTATTACCACCTCGAACATTTCCCAGAATTCTTCCGTCACATTGAGTTTAATAAACTCGTTGACAAGAATCATGTGTCCTGTGCTGCTTATAGGCAGCCACTCCGTAATACCTTCAACTATTCCTAATATCAAAACCTTGATCAGAGTTATAAAATCCACTACCAATACCTCACCAGATTATTTTTCTACAGCCGTATCTAAAAGTAAATTCGTAACCATATCAAAAAGCATTGACTTAACAACACCATCTTCGGTATATTTTTCTATAAACTTTGCTGTCGAAGCAAATCCTCTTGCATCAGAAGCCTCCTGAAGATGCTTTTTGTAATAGCTCTCGGTAACCTCAAAGTTTTCCTGTTCTATAATCTTCTGGAAAGCCATTTCTATTGCAATCTGCTTGTTTACAACATCTTCATAATTGTCAAAATCATAATATTTAAGAAGGTATTCTTCCTCTGTCATATTATTGATGCCTATATAGAATGTAACTTCCTTCTGTAAATTTTCAATCTTACTGTCAACATATTCCTGTGGAAATGCATTTATAACTTCTACATTCTCAACAAGCTTATCAAGTATCTTGGTGTTTTTTTCAGTCTGGTAGTTGCTTTCTGCATTTTCCTTTAACATCTTCATTAATTCTTCGTTATAGGCATCTACCGTTGTAAAGTTTCCTTCACTCACGGTTGCAACAAATTCATCATTATATTCAGGAAGAACCTCTTCTTTAACACTCTGAACCTCAATGTTAAATATAATACTCCTTCCGGCATATTCAGGTTCTTCAGTAAATGTTTCAGGGACCTTAAGACCTGTTATCGCTCTCTTATCTCCTGCCTTAAGACCGATAAGCGCCTCCTCAAATCCGTCAATCAAAAAATCACCGCTTCCGATAACAATATTATAATCTGTTCCTGAAAATCCTTCTATCTTAACGCCGCTTATTGTTGCACTGAAATTAAGAAGAAGCTCATCGCCTTCCCTTGCCACACGGTCAACTGCTTCATATGTTTTATTTTTATCAAGAAGCTGGTCAATTACATTCTGCAAATCAGCATCTGTCACATTAGGGGCTGATACTTCAATCTCCATTCCCTTATAGTTCCCAAGCTTGATATAATCGTCAGGACTGTAAGTAAATACTGCCTCTTTTACCTTACCACATCCCGTAAACATTCCGGCTAACATTGTCACTGCCATTGCCATACTAATGGACTTTAATACTTTTCTCATAACTTCCTCCAAAAATAAAATATCATATCATTTATATCATACTTATTAAAAAAATAATAGTCAAAACACAAAAAATACATAATTATCTACAGAACGCAGTTATTAACCGTTCTTGGAAATGGTATTACATCACGTATATTTCCCATACCTGTAACATACATTACTAATCTTTCAAATCCTAGTCCGAATCCTGCATGTCGTGCTGAACCATATTTTCTTAAATCCAGATAGAAATCATAATCTTCTTTCTTAAGTCCCAGCTCGTCCATTCGCCCTACAAGCTTGTCGTAATCATCCTCTCGCTGGCTTCCTCCGATTATTTCGCCAATTCCCGGCACAAGACAATCCATTGCAGCAACCGTCTTATTATCATCGTTCATCTTCATGTAGAAAGCCTTGATATCCTTTGGATAGTCTGTCACAAAAACAGGTCTTTTAAATATTTCTTCCGTAAGATATCTCTCATGTTCGGTCTGCAGGTCGCATCCCCACTCAACCTTATACTCAAATCTGTCATTATGCTCTTTAAGAAGGTTAACTGCCTCTGTATAAGTAACATGTCCGAAATCAGAAGATACAACATGGTTCAAACGTTCAATCAGTCCCTTATCAACGAACTCATTGAAAAACTTCATTTCAGAAGGAGCATTTTCAAGCACATAGCTGATAACATACTTAAGCATCGCCTCTGCAAGGAGCATATCGTCCTTAATATCCGCAAATGCCATCTCCGGCTCAATCATCCAGAATTCTGCCGCATGCCTTGTCGTATTGGAATTTTCAGCACGAAATGTCGGTCCAAACGTGTAAATATTCTTAAATGCCATTGCATATGTCTCACCGTTTAACTGACCGCTGACCGTTAAATTAACAGGTTTTCCAAAGAAATCTGCAGAATAATCAACGCTGCCATCGTCAATTTTAGGCAAATTGTCAAGTCCGAGTGTTGTAACCTGGAACATTTCACCGGCTCCTTCACAATCGCTTCCTGTTATAATCGGTGTATGCACATAAACAAAACCACGTTCATAAAAAAACTGGTGAATTGCATACGCAAGCATTGAGCGTACTCTGAAAACAGCCTGGAAGGTATTGGTGCGCGGACGCAGATGTGAAATGGTACGAAGATATTCAAATGAATGTCTTTTCTTCTGCAGCGGATAATCCGGTGTAGATTCGCCTTCTACTTCCACCAGTTCTGCCTTAAGTTCAAATGGCTGTTTGGCATCCGGTGTTGCAATCAGTGTACCCGTAACAATTACAGCACTTCCTACATTAAGTTTCGAGAGCATTTCAAAATTATCAAGCGTATCATCAAATACAATCTGAAGATTTTCAAAAAATGTTCCGTCATTAACAATCATAAATCCGAAAGTTTTTGAATCACGAATGCTTCTTACCCATCCTCCGACGGTAATCTGATTTCCAATATATTTTTCCTTATCTCTGAAAATATCTCTTATATTTACCAATTCCATAATAAACTGCTCCATAATCGTTAATAACGAAATTTCATTGAAATTTCCAATTATACAAAAAACAGCCCGGTCATCCCAGACTGTTCCTTATAGCTCCCCGAGTAGGACTCGAACCTACGACATCGTGATTAACAGTCACGCGCTCTACCGACTGAGCTATCGAGGAATAACTTCTGACATTTGCTATTATATTATCATATACAAATATTGTCAATATGTCTCATAACAATTAACAGGACTGTCACCCGCTGTAACAGTCCTATTATATTCATTGCATTGATATATTATTCAACAAATTAAGCAAGCTTTGCCTTTGCTGTTTCAACAAGCTTTGCAAATCCTTCTGCATCGTTAACTGCCATATCAGCTAATACTTTTCTGTTTAACTCAACATTAGCTAACTTTAAACCATGCATTAACTTGCTGTATGAAAGACCATTCAATCTTGCAGCTGCGTTAATTCTTGCAATCCAAAGAGTTCTGAAATCTCTCTTCTTCTGCTTTCTGCCAGCATATGAGCTTGTTAATGCTCTCATAACTGACTGCTTAGCTACTCTATACTGCTTAGATCTGGCTCCTCTGTAACCTTTAGCCAGCTTTAATACTCTATTATGTTTCTTCTTAGCGTTCATGCCGCCCTTAATTCTTGCCATTTTAGATTTTCCTCCTTTTTATAATACCAAAACCTTAGATATAAGGCATAATCTTCTTCATTGTCTTAATATTTGTTCCATCTGTTAATGTAGCTTTTCTAAGATTTCTCTTTCTCTTAGCTGACTTCTTTGTTAAGATGTGGCTCTTGAAAGCCTTCATTCTCTTTAATTCACCTGTACCAGTCTTTTTAAAACGCTTTGCAGCAGCTTTCTTTGTCTTTAACTTTGGCATAATATTTCCTCCTTATTCAATAAAACCAAATTCATCTATTTTAACGTTTTTCAGTTAAAACCATCATAATACTTCTGCCTTCAAGCTTAGGTGCTTTCTCAACCTGCGCAATATCTGCAAGCTTCTCGGCAAAATCATCCAGGATATGCTTACTCTGCTCCATATGAGCCATCTCACGTCCCCTGAACTTTAAAGTAACCTTAACCTTATCACCCTTTTCAATGAACTTTCTTGCAGAGTTAGCCTTGGTATTAAGGTCATTCTCCTCAATATTTGGTGATAAACGTACTTCCTTAATGTCAATTACACGCTGTTTTTTCTTGGCATCTTTTTCTTTTCTTGCAAGTTCATAGCGGTATTTACCGTAATCTACAATCTTACATACAGGCGGAACAGCATTTGGTACAATCTTAACCAAATCAACACCTGCTTCTTTAGCTAACTTCATGGCGTCCTTTGGTGACATAACTCCAAGCATCTCACCATCTTCACCAATTACACGTACTTCCTTATCTCTTATCTGTTCGTTGATCATTAACTCGCTAATAGTAGTGCACCTCCGAAATAAATTAGAACAAATGCAAATCCGGCTATCAAATAAAAAAAGTGGATAGCACACTATCCACACTCAATCCAACCCTACACGGTATATGTAAGAATCAAATATTAACCCGAGTCATTCTGTGATGCTAAGGTGAGAGTGGACACTCTGCTTTGTTTTGCAACCATTAAAATATATCATGTGTTTCAGGCACTGTCAATACATTTTTTAAATTTTCTTGTATTAATCTATTTATTGTTGTTATTAAGTATATTTTCTGCAATCTTATCATCCTTCTTTTTCGGATTACTAATTATAATCTGATAAATGGACATAACCAGTTCGTCATCACCCTCAAGTTCATCTATTATCTGTTCAACAGATTTGTTCCGTTTGATTTTGCAGCGCACCTGGGAAACAAGTCGGGCAACACTTCCAATATCATATCCGCGTTCCATTCCCTGTTCCATTCCATCTGTGAAACCATCATTATAAATCCCCTTCTTATATGCTTTCTCATCAAATTCTGTCAGAAACATATCAAACACCTCATTCTTAAATTTTTTCCTCAAATAAACTCCCTTCCTGCGGGACAAAGAAACAAAACAATAACTCTCCTGTAATCCCGCTATTTAATAAAAAATGGTATAAAGCAAGATTTCAAGAAGTCATTTGACCAGAATGCAGTATTGAATACTGCAACAGAATTTTAGAAATAATGAAATTTGCTTTAAAAGAATTATAATACAATGTCATAATAAAAGCAACAACAAAAAATTTGATACTCACGCCCATTAATGCTATACTATTTAATTATGTAACTATAAAGGAGACTCACTATGGCTTTTGACGGAATTACGATTGCCGGCATTGTAAATGAGATTGCACCGCTTCTTGCAGGCGGCCGAATCAACAAAATTGCACAGCCTGAAACTGATGAACTGATTATTACAATAAAAAATAATGGTAAACAATTTAAATTATTCATGTCTGCCAATGCCGGCCTTCCACTATTATATATAACAGAGACCAACAAAACAAGTCCGCTTACTGCACCTAATTTCTGCATGCTGTTAAGAAAACACCTTAATAACGGCAGAATCATTTCCATTAAACAGATTGGTCTTGAGCGTGTTGTGGATTTTGAAGTCGAACACCTTAACGAAATGGGCGATTTATGCACCAAGCATCTGATTATAGAACTTATGGGAAAACACAGCAACATCATTTTCATTGATGATTCAAATAAAATCATAGACAGTATCAAACACATCTCTGCACAGGTGAGTTCTGTCCGTGAGGTACTTCCGGGGCGTGATTACTTTATTCCGGACACAACCGGCAAGATTAATCCTCTCAATACAACATTCGAGGAATTTTGCCGTAATGTTTTCGAAAAACCGTGTAATATCCATAAGGCAATTTACACTTCCCTGACAGGATTCAGTCCATGCATTTCAACCGAAATATGTTATCTGTCGGACATTGCATGCGAGGCAAATGCCAGGGATTTAAATGAAAATGAGCGCATACATTTGTTTCATACATTTGAGCGTATTATGGATGACGTTAAATCAGCCACATTTGCGCCGGAGCTTATTCTTAAAAACAATGAACCTGTTGAATATGCCGCCATAAAGCTTTTGAACTACACCGAATGCGAGCATGTACCTTATGATTCAATCTGTAAGCTTCTGTCCGACTACTATGCGCAGAAAAACACCATTTCACGCATCCATCAGAAATCTGCAGACCTTCGAAAGATTGTTTCAACGATTCTTGAGCGTGACCGCAAGAAAATGGAACTTCTTTATAAGCAGTTATCTGATACGGAAAAACGTGAAAAATACAGAATTTACGGCGAACTGATTAATACTTACGGTTACAACATTCCGGAAGGTGCCAAAAGTTTTACCGCACTTAATTACTACACCAACGAAGAAATTTCAATTCCACTTGATGATACTCTTACTGCGCGTGAAAATTCAGTTAAATATTTCGACAGATACAATAAACTAAAACGTACATTTGAAGCTACCAACAAGCTTCTCGTTGAGGTTGGCGAGGAAATCGCACACCTCGAGTCCATTTCAAACGCCCTCGACATCGCCATGTACGAAGAGGATCTTGCCCAAATTAAAGAGGAAATGATTACCTGCGGTTACATTAAGCGAAATGGCCATGCTAAAAAAGAACGCTTTACAAGCAAACCATTCCACTATGTTTCCTCAGACGGATTTCATATTTATGTCGGAAAAAACAACCTCCAGAACGAAGAATTGTCATTCAAAGAAGCTTCAGGTAATGACTGGTGGTTTCATGCCAAAGATGTTCCGGGTTCTCATGTTATTGTCAAAACTAACGGAGAGGAATTGCCTGACGGTACATTTGAAGAGGCAGCCGCACTTGCTGCACATTATTCCAAGAACAAGGGGCTTGCAAAAGTCGAAGTCGATTATACGCTTAAGAAGAACCTTAAAAAGCCACCTGCAGCAAAGCCGGGATTTGTCATTTACCATACCAACTATTCCATGACAATTTCACCGGATATAAGTTGTTTTAAAGGACTAAATCAGATTATATAAATTTAACTTTACACTCTGTTAAACAGCCCGGCATTTCCATTTATCGGGCTGTTACGTATGAGATTTCTGACTGCGACATCATACTCGGTCTTGTTTTTGGCTTTTCTTATCTCCTTTATGTATCTTCCTTCGTCTTCAAACATCCATATCTGATACGACCACAGTTCCTTCATCTTAAACAGTACATCGCGATCACCCGACAGTTCTCTGCGGTACTCTTCAAATAACCTGCCTGTAAATTCCTCTATGAATTCGCCTGTAATTTCTCTGCCGACACCATTTATCCGGTCAACAAGAAACGGATTGGCCAGAATTCCCCGTCCAAGCATCACACGGTCAAGCTTCGGAAATTTATCTGTAAGTTTTTGGTAGTCCGAAATGGTGAATATATCTCCGTTGTAACAAACCGGGAAACTACAGGTTTCATATGCCTTTTCAAATTCTTCATAATGTGGTGTCCCTGAGTACAACTCTTTCCTGATTCTCGGATGAATAATAAGCTCTTTTAACGGAAAACTCCTGTATATATCAAGAAGCTCATCAAATTCGCTTACAAATTCCATTCCAAGCCTCGTTTTCAATGATATTTCTACGTCGGTCTCCTCAAATATACGTGATAAAAATTCCTTAAGCTCCTTCGGCTTTGCAAGAAAACCTGCACCACGCCCCTTAGACACCACGGTCCCTGACGGACAGCCAAGATTAAGGTTAACTTCATTAAATCCAAGAGTTTTTAGGCGTCCGACTGTACTGACAAATTCTTCCACATCACAGGTTAGAATCTGTGGCACTATTGTTATGTCCGGATTATTTTCCGGCAGGACATCCCTAAGCTCGCGTGCTCTCATGCTTGCCTTTTTGTTGCCTACTATAAACGGCGTAAAATATTTATCTATATTGTGAAAATATGACTGATAGAGATTACGGTACACAAAACCGGTAATGCCCTCCATCGGTGCAAAATAAAATTTCATAGTTAATTCCTTTAGTAATCTACCTTCATAAGGCACAAGCCCCTGGCATCCGCAGTGTAGCCTGCCAGTTCCCTGTTTTTACCGTCTATAATGCCGGCGATTTCTTCAACTTCAATCTTTTCATCCCCGACTTCTAATAAAGTGCCAACCATAATCCGGACCATGTTCCGCATAAAACCTGTTCCATGAAAAGTAAATGTATAATATCCGTTTTCTTCTTCAATATCAATCTTATCTACTACCCTGACTGTAGAGGCATAACTTCCTGCCTGCTTACAGAAGGATGCAAAATCATTTTTACCGGCAAGGATTTCTGCCGCCTGTCTCATTTTATCAAGCGATGGTTTCCTGTCAAGTTCAACAACATACTTTCTGTCAAAAACAGCCTTATACTCTCCATAATGACATCTGTAACAATATGTTTTCCCGACTGCACTGTATCTTGCATGAAACCGGTCCGATGCGACTCGTACGTCCAGTACGGCAATGTCATCCGGAAGATTGTCATTAATAAGTCTTTTTAATTCATTTGGCTCATAAGCAACATCAAGAAAAACATTTGCAACCATTCCCCTTGCGTGTACACCTGCATCAGTTCTCCCTGCACCGTTTATCTCCGGGAACTCATCATAAAATGCCATAATGGCAGTTTCGAGCCTCCCCTGTATCGTATCAGCGTCAGGCTGATGCTCCCACCCATAATAACGGCTTCCGTCGTAACTAATCAGAAGCTTGTAATTTTTTTTCATGCTCTACCCCTTTTAACAATCCGGCAAATTTTTGTTCCACAAAATAATGACATACAACTGCAATGAGCAGAACACTTATAACGTACAGAACAAAAAACTTTTTTGATTCATAATGAACATTCAAACCAAACGCTATATTGCAGTTTACAAGAATCAGCATTGCAGGAAAATGCATCAGGTACATGGCAAACGATATTTTCCCCAGATATGTCAACACCTTGCATTTAAGTATTGCCCTTATCCATGGTATTTCAACCGCACTAAATACTATTAATGGCCAGATAAGGATTTCGTACACTATAACCACCCGATCCGGTCTTGCAAAAATACCATGTCCAAATCTTATACCCAAAAACGCTACACACACCAACACAATAAAAGCCGCATAATCAATTACAATATTAACTTTTTCAGGTAATCTGTGAACGGCTGTTATTATTTCATACAAAAGGCAACCTGCAAAAAAACCTGTCACGCCCCTGCAATTTAAGAAAACAGTCGGTGTCCCGTTAACTGCCAGTGTTATACCGGTTACAAGCATAATAAAATACGCAAAAAGCCTGTGATTGAATTTTGAGGAAATAAATACCGCAGCATAAAAAATGATGTACATTATCAGCAGTACACTTAAATACCAGGATGGTGCATTAAATGAACTTTTTACAAGTGATGTTCCCTGCAGGCATAAAAGATTAAACAAAAAAGACAACAGGGAATTGTCCGTAATCAAATCTGAAACGAAGAAATCCCCTGCTAAATACTGATGTATTAATTGTAAAAATAAAACACAAAACAGGGAGAAAACCATTAACGGATAAAATCTTATAATCCTCTTTTTAATAAATGATACAAATGTAATCTGCTTTTGGGCTATCTTATCTGCATACAGATATGCCATAAGAAAGCCCGAAATAACAAAAAACAAATCCACAAAATAGCTCGAATAATTCCAGAACCAATATGTAATACCATTATTAAACGGATAATTCAATTCCGGTAACAGAAAATAATAATGTGAACAGATTGCTATCCCAAGAGCAGCTATTCCTCTTATGCCATCAATCCCTCTTGTATCCATCCGTTGTTCCACACATCTATCCTCCCAAATTCATAAATTGCTATAAATATTATTTATCTAATTCTGATGTACAATGCGGGCAACGTGTTGCTCCAATTGCAATCTGACTCTTGCAGAAAGGACATTCCTTTGTCGTAGGTGCTGCCGGCTTTTCCTCTTCCTTCTTCTTAAGCTTGTTTGTCAGCGAATTAATTGTTTTAATAATAACAAAAATAACAAGTGCTGTGATAAGGAAATTAATTACTGCAGTTATAAAATTACCATATGCAAGAACCGGAGCATTTTCACCGCTTCCGAGTGTCACCGTAAGATAAGAGAAATCCGTTCCTCCAATCAGACCGATAAGCGGTGTTAAAATATCCTGATTCAACGAAGTAACAATTGCCGTAAATGCACCACCGATAATAACACCGACAGCCATATCAAGAACGTTACCTCTCATAATAAATTCTTTAAATTCGGAAATAAATCCCTTCTTTTTACTCATTTGTTTCATTCTCCTTTTTAATATAAATTAATATTGCCGTAAAACTGCAATACTGTTATCATTGTATAGCTTCAAGCCTTTGTATGAAATCATTTTTAGGTAATGGTTTGTCAAAATAAAAGCCCTGCGCAACAAAGCAGTTATTTTCCTTAAGGAAGCAGACCTGTTCTATGGTCTCAACGCCCTCAACAATACACGGCATTCCCATTTCCTGTGCCATCGAAATAACATGTTTTAACATAACCTGATTGTGTTTATAATTATCCCTGTCACCATACAGAAAACTCTTATCAATCTTAATTACTTTCCATGGAAGCTGCCCTATAAGATTAAGTGATGAATAACCCATTCCAAAATCGTCAACTGATGTACTTATTCCGGCTTCCTGAAGTCCGAATACAATTCTCTTAAGATCCATGAAATCCACATCTGTCGTCGTTTCTGTCAGTTCAAATTCAATATACTCATGCGGCACATTGTATTTATCAATTATTTCAAGCAGGTGGTCTAATAGATTATAATCATCCATATGACATCTTGACAGGTTAACTGATACCTTGACAACTTTTCTTCCCTCGTCAAGCCAGCGCCTTAAATCCCTGCATACATGCTCTAACATATAAAAATCCAGTGTGCAGATATCTTTGCTCTGCTCAAGTACAGGGATAAATAAATTAGGCGACATGATTTCGCCATTGTGAGCCCATCTGCACAAAGCCTCAGCTCCAACAAGTGAATAATCCTTTAATGAAACCTTAGGCTGATAATATACTCTGAATTCTTCATTCTTAATCGCCTCAGGAAACATATTTTCTATGGTTTTAGCTTCCTTAATCCGTGCCAGCAGCTCGTCATTATAATAAACATATGGCTGTTTTAAAACATTTCTTGCCATGCTGTTTGCAATGCTTACACAGTCCATGATATCGGCAACAGACTTACAGCCATCCGGCACAAGATAAACGCCTGCCGATGCTGTAATAAAAATACTTTCACCATTTATTTCATCATATATTATTTCCTTGCCTTTAAGATAATCAAGTATATCAGCCAAATGCTCGCGATAGCATAATGTGACGAAGTTATCTCCGCCAATTCTGCATACGATTTCATCAGATGAGAGCATACTGTTTATTCCTTCTGTGTATTCTATCATACACCTGGTTGCAAGTTCTCTTCCAATCTGCTGGTTAACTGCTGAAAAACGCTTTAAATTAAAATAACACGCGGCATATTTTCCTATAGAACCGTCAGCTATCTTATCGGTACCGAACCTCATAAAATAAGGCAGATTAAATATCCCAAGTTCTCTGTCATGATATGTAAGAAAATCGACCGTATCCATTACACGGTTGCGTCCGTTAAACACGAACAAAAGCTTGATAAGTGTCTTTATTGCATCGGTTACGGTATCATTCCATTCATCCGCATTCTTATATCCATACACAGAATATGTAACAACATTGCCACCTCTTGTGACTTCATGCATAAAAAGCATTTTATTCTCATCAGCCTCACCATCCACATATGCATCCTCGTAATATCCATTCTTTTCACTCTCTGCAATGATATTATCAAAGAAACCGACTCTTATCACAGAAATTCCAAGCAGTCTGGCAATAGGTGTAATAGCCGTATTAATATCAGAATTGTCATTAGTTGTAATCGGCTCCATATCCATTATGAACTTGTTCAATAGTTCTGCATACTTTAAAGCATTAAATTCCATACGCAATCTCCTTTTGGATTACAGGGCATCAACCTTTAACTGTGGAAGATATATTGTAAACAACGTACCTTCATGTATATCACTTGTAATTTCCATATTTCCTGACATCTGCCTTAACAGAAAACCTATAATTGAAAGTCCGAGAAAATCACCTTCGTTTGTTTCAGATAATCTGAGATTCCCATTCTTTATACAGTTTCTGACATCATCAAGTGACTCTTTATCCAGTCCTTTTCCGTCCGCATTAATCAATATCTTAAGCTGTGTGGCATAGGATTTTTCTTTACATGATACTCTGACTGAAACATTGCCATCGGCAATATCCGCACAATACAGCAAAAGCTTGGTGATAACCTGTCCTATTCTGCCCGTGTCACCCATAAGATTATCAGGAACAGTATCTTCAAAAATCACATTAAATTGTGCATAACAACATTCCGGATTTTCCTTAACAATGTTAACAATCAGTTCAAATAACTCCCTGATATTGTATACGGTTTCATTTAACTCAAGTTCACCCTTGCTAAGCTTGGCATATTCAACCGTATCATCAACCGAAAGTAAAAATTCCCTGCCTTTTTCAATCATGTCTGTAAGAGTATTTTCCATAAGGTCAGAATTTTTACCGTCAAGAGCATTCCTTGCAACATCTATCCAGTCATGCATGTTTTTCTGGATTTCGGTATTGAGATCAATCATAAATGCTGTCTGTGATTTAGCAATTCTTTCTAATTTGCGGCTTTCATTAAGCGCCTTATAACTGTTGTAAGCCATTTCTGATAAAGCACCTGCCAGTTCCGTCAGAAACTCTGCAGCCATCTCAACTTCTTCATGCGTCATCACGTTAACCTTCTTGGCAGCAACAAGATATGTATTCTCGTCAATATCAAGTTCTCTGGCCGCTTTTTTTACTTCATCAGCATTAAATGGAGTTGTTCTTACCTGTCCGCCTATAAAGCTGCCGATAAGCCTTCCCTCAAGCATAATTGGTGCTGCAAAATCCATCAGACCCGTATGGCAGTAATAAACAGACGCCTTACCGTTTTTAAGCGTCATAAGTGCACCCTGCCTGTCACATTCTTCGCATCTTCTGCAGCCCTTTTCGGTTTTACGCACAAGATTCATGCACAAATCCGAGAAGCCGCTACCAACAGTAACCGGGATACCATTCTCATCTGTTGTCAGGGCTGCCAGACCCGTGTATTTTGAAAAACCATTTTGAAGTTTTTGCAAAACGCTGACATCAATAAGATCTGTTAATTTTGGTTCCTTCATACCCTCATCCCCACGTACATAATATATAACTTATTATATCCCCAAAACTGCATAAAATCAATGTTATAAAACATTATTAGATATTATTTCCCGCAAACTGTGTCATATATAATTCATGATATCTGCCCTTTCGTTGAAGCAGTTCTGTATGCGTACCCGTTTCTACAATACAACCGTTATCCATTACTATAATACAGTCAGCATCCTGAATCGTCGACAGTCTGTGCGCAATAATAAGGCTGGTGCGGTTTTTCATTAATTTTACCATAGCATCCTGAATATATTTTTCCGTTCTTGTATCTACGCTTGAAGTTGCTTCATCAAGAATAAGAATGTCCGGCTTTGCAATAAGCGCTCTGGCTATTGTAAGAAGCTGCCTTTGCCCCTGCGAAAGATTCATACCTCCGGCAGCAAGTTCCGAATCGTATCCGTTTTTCATTTTCTCTATCATATCATGACAGTGGCTAAACTTTGCCGCTTCAATTATTTCTTCATCAGTAGCATCAGACCTTGAGTATTTTAAATTATTTTTTACAGTATCAGCAAAAAGCACCGTATCCTGTAAAACAATTCCAATTCTTCCTCTTAATTCATTGCAGTTAATGTCCTTTATATTCACGCCGTCAATCTTTATTTCACCGCTGTCCGCATCATAGAATCTCATCAGCAGATTAACCACGGTCGTTTTACCGCTTCCCGTTGAACCTACCAGTGCAATTTTCTGACCTGACTTTACTTCAAAGTTAAAATCATGAAGCACTCTGTGCCCTTCAATATATGAAAAATTGACATTTTCAAATGTAATAACACCTTTAATATCCTTAATGCTCCTGTCCCCGGATTTATCCTCGCTTTTTTCATCCATAACCGCAAACACACGCTCTGCTCCTGAAATTGCAGTCTGTATCTGACCGTAAATCTGTGCCAGTTCATCTATCGGCCTTCCGAACTGCTTTGCATATACGATAAATGCTGAAATAACACCAATTGAAATGACGCCTTTTATTGCAAAGTAACCGCCAAAAGCTGCAATTATTACAAAGCTTACATTGTTAATGACATTCATGACAGGACCCATGGAATTACCAAGTATATCAGCCATTATTCCAATTCTGGTAAGTTCATCAGATGTATCATTAAACTCTTCTATTACTGCATTCTGACGTCCATATGCAACGACAGTTTTGTAACCACCCACCATTTCCTCCACGGTGCTGTTAAGACTGCCCAGAAGTTCCTGTTGTTTTCTGTAAAGCTTACGCATAGCAGTAGACAGTAATTTTGTTGCTGAAACCGTCAATATAACTGTTGTCATTGAAAGAATAGCAAGCTGCGGGCAAAGACAGAACATCATGATAACTGTACCTGCTACCATTAATATACCCGAAACAAGCGAACTAAGTGACTGTGAAACCGTACTTGATATATTTTCAATATCATTTGTCATTCGGCTCATTATATCACCATGAGGATGATTATCTATATATCTTACAGGCATATTTACTATTTTATCAAAAAGGTCATTACGCATTCTGCTGACAATACTCTGGCTTAAAATTGCGCTTATTCTGCTCTGAAACAACGTAAAAATACCATGTATTCCATAAAGAACAAGCATACATAAAAGAATACTGCCAAGCAAAGAAAATGCACCGGATGAAATTGTATCTATAGCCTCACTCTGGAGTTTTGGTACATAAACAGAACATACAACTGTAATAATAACAGAAATAATCAATACGGCTATTTTTTTCTTTTCATCTGCAAAATAAAACAGCAGTCTTTTAAATGTTTTTTTCCCATCAACAGGTTTTTCATATCCCTGCCTGTTCCTTGGTGTTCTTGTTCCCGGAATCTTATAATTACTTAACGATTGTTTATCTGCCATCTTCTTCGCCTCCTTTTAACTGTGACTGATATATGTCACGATAAGTCTGGCTGTTTGCTAACAATTCCTTGTGTGAGCCAATCTCTCTGATTGTTCCGTTTTCCAATATTGCAATTCTGTCAGCATCCTTTACTGAGGCGATTCTTTGCGCAATAATGATCTTTGTTACATCTTTATAATTCTTTTCCAGTGCTTCATATAACTTTGCCTCTGTCCTTAAGTCAAGTGCACTTGTAGAATCATCAAATATAAGTATTTCAGCAGATTTTAAAACAGCCCTTGAAATGGCAACTCTCTGTTTCTGTCCTCCCGACAGGCTAAATCCTCCCTGTGACACCACGGTATTTATTCCGTCTTCCTTTGCCGCAATAAAATCCCACGCCTGGGCAATCTTTGCCGCACTTTCAATTTCATCGTCAGTTGCATCCGGCTTACCCCAGCGAATGTTCTCCTCTATCGTTGTGCTGAATACCTCACTCTTTTGAAGTGCAACAGCCACCTTACTTCTAAGGAGATTAAGATTGTAATCTTTGACATCGACACCATCAATTAATACTCTGCCTTCTGTTGCGTCGTAAAATCTTGGAATCAGCTGAATGAGACTTGTCTTGCCGCATCCCGTACTTCCGAGTATTGCAAATGTTTCTCCCGGATTTATTGACAGATTGATATCCTGAAGTATTTTTTTATCCCCCATACCCGGATATGCAAACGACACATGTTCAAATTCAATTTTACCGTGTTCTTTAGTTTCTTCATTGTACAATCCCGAAATAATTGAAGGTTCACACTCAAGCACCTCCATTATACGTTTTCCTGACGCAACACCTCTTGATACAGTCTGGAATATCATGGTCATTCGCATAACCGCATTAAGTATCTGTGTAATATATGTAATGGCAGCCATAACCGTTCCCGGCGTAATTGCACCTGCCGCAACTCTTATTCCGCCAATCTTTATAACTGCAACAACAGAAATATTCATGATTATATTCATGATAGGTGTCATATAAGATAATAATAAAAGAATATCAAGCTGTGTTCTTACAAGTTCGTTATTGGATGTTTTAAAACGCTCTTTTTCATATTCTTCTCTGACATATGCCTTGACAACACGTGTACCTGAAACATTTTCCTGAAGTACATTGTTCATTCGGTCAAGACGTTTCTGCAAAATTGAGAACTTCGGTGCTGTCCTTGACAGAAAAAAAACAACACAAAGCAAGACAAGCGGCAATGCACAAACAACAACATAACCAAAACTCATATCGAGCATAACCATACTAAATATTCCACCGGAAAAAAGTAAAAATGTCCTTATAAAACCACGTATACAATGCTTAACAAGATTCTGAACCTGTGTGATGTCATTTGTAACCCTTGTAATAAGGGAGCCTGTCGTAAACTGATCGGTCTGTTCAAAAGACAAAGACATAATCCTTCCAAAAGAATCCTTTCTAAGAGCATTTCCAAAATTCTGTCCGCAGAGATTCGCAAATACTCCGGACATAATACCAAACATTCCTCCAAGCGCAACAAAGCATATCATCTTAAGACCTGTATTAATTACAATGTCCAGATCACCTATATAATTATTGGACAGTCCCAACACTCCTTCATCAATAACGATGCGCATCAGACGAGGCTGAAGCAGGTCCATCGTAACCTCACCAATCATAAAAAGCGGAGCTAGTAAGGCAAAAAACCAGTATTTCTTAATATATTTAAACATAAAGCATCCTCCGATAAATTATATCATTATTATACTCCATAAAATTTTCAAAAATCAAATAAATATTTGTTTTATAAACGAACAAAATGTGATAGAATATGAATGTTTGCAATTCTGAATAGCAATTGAAAGAAAAGAGGCTGACTATGAAAAATAAGATAATTACTTTCGGTGAAATCATGTTAAGACTTTCCCCTGAAAACAATGACCGCTTCGTACAATGCAACCGTTTCGAGGGCGTTTATGGCGGTGGAGAAGCCAATACTGCCGTTTCACTGGCTACATTTGGTGTTGATACAAGCTATGTTACCAAGCTTCCTGCACACGGAATTGGACAGGCCGCCGTTAATTCACTCAGAGAATATGGTGTTGATACACGTGATATAGTTCGTGGAGGCGAGCAGATAGGAATCTATTTCCTTGAAAAGAAAACAAGCCAGAGACCTTCAAATGTCATCTACAACCGTAAAGGCTCTGCTATTGCACTTGCTTCCGAAGACGAATTTGACTGGGATAAAATATTTGACGGTGCCAACTGGTTCCATTTTTCAGGAATTACTCCTGCAATAAGTGATACACTTGCCAAGGTGTGTCTTACCGCATGTAAAAAGGCTAAAGAGCTTGGTCTTACGGTAAGCTGTGACCTCAATTACAGAAGTAAGCTCTGGGACGGTCAGAAGGCTAACCGCGTAATGTCTGAAATTTGCCGTTATGTTGACATTTGTATTGCAAATGAAGATGATGCAGTCGGTATTTTCCAGATTGATACTACAGGCATTGAAAATAAAAATGAATACGTTGCAAAAGAACTTATGTCCCGCTTCCCGTTCAGAATGGTTGCTTCGGTATGGCGTAACGAAACATCAATCACTACCTTTGAGCTTCAGTCTATGATATATACCGACAACACTGCATATTACAGCAAAAAATACTATATGCATGTTCTTGACTATATCGGTGCAGGAGATGCTTTCTGTGCAGGACTGATTTACGCGCTTATACATAATTATACACCTGAAAAATGTGTTGAATTTGCAAACGCTGCGAGCTGCTTAAAGCATACCGTCAGTGGTGATTTCAACCTGATAACCCTTGAGGAAGTTGAAAGACTTGCATTTTCTGAATCAGGCAACGAAGTTCAGCGATAAGAAAAAAGTTCCAACCATGAAAAACATGGCTGGAACTTTTATTATGTCCTGAATTACCTTCTTGCAGGGTTTTTCATTAAATCCCTGGCTGTTTTCTTTCTACTGCCTGAACTCAGCATGCCAACAAATAAAACAAGTATGGCAGCTCCTACCGCCATCATTCCCTGATCAAATCTGGCAGTTCTTCCCGACAAATTACACTGCTCAATTATAAGTGTAGTACATACCCTCTTTTCAACTTCAGCATCAGTTCGAAGTTTTAATGCGCTTTTAAAAAATTCCGTTGGAATTTCATATGTATTATTTACAATTCTTCCCTCAACGTATATCCCCGGCTGATTTCCAAGATGCTTAATAAAATCAGCACTTTTTAATTCTTCATATACGTCCGGGTCACTGATAAATATCTGGATATACTTATTATCCTTGGTCTTTATCGCGAACGCATTTTTTTCCTGTGTTCCATTGATTACATCAGTATATGTAACACCTGTCGATACAGGATTACCGCTCGAATCTTTTGTTCGCAGCAGATAATCTTTAATATTGCCTGTTACATACATCCCTGCTTCCAGTTCCGACGCATACAAATCGTTGATATTTCTCGCATTATTCAAATTATTACGGCTGTTATACCCATCAAACATTAAGACCGCACCAATAATCAATAACACAAGTGCTACTTTTTTCCCGAATCCCATTTTTACCTCCTGTTGTTAATTAATATTTCATTTACCCACTGTTTAATTATATGCCCGTCTTCTTCTCCATAAAACAGCATATAACTAGTTATAGTATAAAAAATTCCCGGAAATTTTTCAATTGTTTTTTACTTAATTTTATTAAAAATTACTTAAGAATCAATTCTTGTAAAAACTGCTTATATATGATAACATTTTTACATCTACAAATGAAATGGGGCGATACTATTATTAATAAAAAAATAATAAATGCTATACTGTCTGTTGCTTTTTTAACAACATTTATGTGTGGATGTGGTAACGCTTATTCAACTGTCGACCAGGACTTTAGAAACCGAGCTGATAAAGCCGGACTTTCTGGTTCGGTAATCACCGTAATGGCTTCAGGTGACTGGATTAAAGACGCAGAATTTGAAATTGCTACTAATTTCGAGGCAGCAACGGGCATTCAGGTAATCTATGATTTATATTCTGACGAGCAATATCTTCCCACCCTTTTTGAAAGGTTGGAATCCAACCATGCACCCGATGTTTTTCTTGCGCAGTCAGGATTTGCAATTGACAAGACATATCATCTTGACAATTACGCAGTTGACCTTTCAAATGAGCCATGGATAGACAGATATGACACTTTTTCCGCAACTGAAACTTCTATCGACGGGAAAATCTATGGTATGACCTATTACGATACCACAACAGATTATTATATGGTCTACAATAAAAAGATTTTTAATGCAACAGGTTTCACCGAAATTCCTGATACTTATGATGAATTTCTCAACCTGTGCCATATAATTTTATCAAAGGGAATCATACCAATCTATGAGCCGATGGCTGACGGATGGCATCAGACAATGCTTTTTGCCGAAAACGGTCAGATTTTCAAAAAACTTGAGCCTGACATTATCGATAAGCTTAATTCCAACGAAACAACTTTTGCCGAAAATAAAAACATGAAAAAGGCTTTATCACAGATTTACCAGCTGGCTTTAAACGGATATTTTGGCAGAAGTTACACAACAGATACCTTTGAAAATGCCTTCGATCATTTAGCTTCCGGAGAATATGCAATGTGCATGTTAAAACCCGGTTCTATTAACTCAATAATCGAAAGTAACCTTAACAAAGGGTATACAAAAGATGATTTTGGGCTGATGCTGTTACCGGTTTGTGATAACCAGATTCTTAACATTCACCCTACCGGTCCTTCACGTTTTATTTCAAATTCTTCCAAAAATGTTGAAGCGGCTAAATTATTTTTCGAATATCTCACTATGGAGGAGAATATTCAGTTTATAATTGATAATTCAAATGAAACCGAGAACCTGCCTTTTGATGCCGGCCAGACACCTAAATATGATACCTCAACAAAAGAGTTTCTCGATAAATTTGATGATGACCACCGTGGGCTGGTTATTCAGGATGAAGTTACATATTTCAATGAACAATGGGGAGAAATTTCTCAAAACATTATGAAAATGTGTTCCGGAGAAATGACACCCGAACAGGTACTGGAAGCTATTGATGCCAAAAGAGCCGAATTGGCAATTGAAGCAGACGATCCTTATTGGACAGAATAAAGGGGCTGCGACAGCCCCTTTTTATTATGTATTTCTAAAAATATTTTTTCTCAAATTCTTCTGTTGATATAGGTTTTGAAAAATAATAGCCCTGGTAAATATCACATCCTGTTTCCCTTAAAAATTCATATTGTCCTTCTGTCTCCACTCCTTCTGCGACAGTCTTCATTTCAAGTTTCTTTGACAAATCGACTATACTGCACAGAATATCCTGGCTTCGCTCAACATTTTCAGTCTCACCTAAGAACTTCATATCAATTTTTAATACATCAACACACAAATCCTTCAACATGTTAAATGAAGAATACGCACTTCCGAAATCGTCCATTTCGACCTCAAAACCCGCCTTCTGCAACCGCGTTATTAAGGAAATATGTTGTCTTAAATCATTAGTAATTGCAGATTCAGTAATCTCCAGCTTAAGATTTCCCGGATCAATTCCATATTCATTTATCAGATTCATATATACATCATAAATATCTAATTCATATAAATCCTTTGCCGAAATATTCACCGAAATGTAAAGATCTGTACGTCCTTTATCCTTCCACTCTCTCAATTTCCGGCATGCAAGTCTCCATATATGCATATCAAGGTCCGTGATGCGACCATTCTTTTCAAATAAAGGAATAAATTTTGCCGGAGGTATAACTCCGTCTTCTTTATGAATCCAGCGTGCCAGAGCTTCTGCACCAATAATTTTGCCTTCACTGTCCATCTGTGGCTGAAGATAAATCGTAATATCTCCATTCGCAATCGCACCAGTCAGCTCTGCATTATATCTTTCTTCGCGCATTGCCTCGTTCTGGGCATCTTCATCAAACCACGACAATCTCTTGCGGTAATCATACCTTTGAACATCACATGCAATTGAAGCACGATTACAAATAGACGCCATTGTTGCATTTTTATCCTGGATTTCATAAACGCCAAGTCTTACAAAAAGATTATAATTATTTGTATTATACATGGAGGTAACATTATCAACTGCCTGTATTAAATCACTTTCCTTAAAATACTTCTTAGGCATCATAACATAGAAAGTATCTTCAGCAATTCTACCGTACCTGCATAACGGAATTTGGGACAATCCATTCTTTAATGCCATTGCCGTCTGAACAATATAGTCCTGTGCTTTTTCTTTGCCAAACAGTTCCCTGAAAAATCTAAATTTATCAACATTTGAACAAATCATTACAAAATCCGTATCCGGATTTTCTTTCAGTACTTTCTCCGACGTTTCATAAAAATGAGCTTCATTATAAATTCCGGTAAGTTCATCAAAATTAGCACGTCGTACCATTTCTTCGTAATTATCAATAGCTTCCGTTACATCCTTAATCCAATAAACAGTTCCAACAGATTTAACTTCATCATCCAATTCCTTATTTTGTATTTCATAATAACGCTTCTGACTGCCTGACTGAACTTCTTTAACCCGTCCGTTCCATGCATTCTCCACATCTGCCTCTTCAAACACCCGTTTTCGGAACAGTTCCTCATCCTCAAGCATTTCTTCATCCGTAATATGAAAAACCTGACAAAAGCTTTCTGTCACAAACTTTAAATGGTGTTCATCATCATATAAAATTATTCCATCATTAAGCTTATCAGCAGCAAACAATAACGCCTTCTGAGTAAGTCTCTTTGGTGCGTAAAATACAGCCATATAAATTATAACTATTTCAGCTACTCCAAAGCAAAGCACCGGAACAACAAGCGGCTGTTCTTTATAAAGTGCCACACAATAAAATACAGTCACAAAGAATAATACGCAAAGGACACTGAAATATTTTGGGCGATACAATTTGGCACTCTTTACTGTTGCAAGTGCCAGTATTATCAGCACAACCGATAATATCACAATACATGTTATCGTATATACAAAAAAGATCGGAAATCTTCTGGAAGCCCAAATTGAATTGTTAAACCACCTGATGTGTGTAATCGTAAAAATTTCTTTAGAAAAATAGCCCCATATCAGGACAATAGTCTCTAATACAGTGACCCAGAAAAAAGGAACCTTATAAAATATAACCTTGCCATATCCGGCATGAGCAGTTCCAAAACGGAACATGGAAAAAACTAACCATGCCATTGAAATATAATACATTGTAAATGCAAGGAATGCAGCCTGACGTTCCCTGACAAGAAGTATTGCAATCTCAGATACAAGTATAAATTCAACAGCCACAATCGTATAACGGAGTCTCTTTATACTCTCTGTCATATGTACTTTTCCAATGATGAAATATAAAAAAGCAATAATTAACATTAAACACAATATAACACACGATAATGTAATCTGCATTTTTATTCACCCCTTTGTAAAAACAAGTAATTATATATTATAAAAATATTATATCAGAAAAAATCCTGTTACTCAACACCAAGTAAAACTATTATCAGCTTAATAATTTTCTTACCATTTCAGCATCAAATAAAACACTCTTAACATGGTCTACTTCAATCTGGTAAAGTGCGTTTGCAGCAATATGTTCTGCCGCCTGTTCAATATCACGGATACCTGTCGTCCCGTCACATTTTTCAACAATAACATCCACTGCATCTTCCGTAACCCGGCATTCTTCCTCTTTCATACTCATTCGTTTCAAAATCTTCGGCAGCGCAAACTTCGAAAAAATAATCTTTTTTTCTTCTGTTGTATAATCCGGAATATCAATAACGGCAAATCGTGACATAAGCGGCGCACTAATCTGGCTTTTATCATTGGCTGTTGCAATCGGATATACGCCTACAGTCGGAATCATGCATTCCATATAATTATCCGTAAATCCAAGATTATCAAGAAGCGTCAAAAGAACATCCGCCGGATTACCGTTGCCCTTACCTGAATTGGCTTTATCCAGCTCATTTATGATAAATACAAGATTAGACTCACCGGCAATTGAAAATGCCTCCATGATTATGCCCGGTTTGGCATTGGCATATACTCTTGAGCTTCCTGTAAGCTGTTCAGGGTCATTTATTGAACTCATGTCAAGTGTCATCCACGGAAGCTTAAGTATTCTTGCAACCGCATAAGCAATCTGCGATTTTCCGGTTCCTGCAGGACCTACAAGAAGCATTCCGTATGCCGGAAGCGTATGTGTACGGTTAATCTGTATAATAGTTTCAATTATTCTCTGCTTAACCGTTTCCATTCCGTACAATTCCTCGTCGAGAATTCTTCTTGCCTCCTTCGGGTCAATTGCTTCAAAATAATTACTCTTCCATTTGATATTGGTCATTATAGACAGTGCTCTCTGTGCATGACGACGTTCTTCCTGTGACACCTCATTGGATCTTGCTACTGCCATATTTCTCCTTGCCCATACCTGGATATTCTCAGGCAGAGTTTTTCCTGCGCAGGTAATAAAATCCGATATGCTCTGTATGCTTGTAAGCCGCATATCATCGCCATATTCATCAACATCCTCCTGCTCCTTTTCATGTTCCGATGGCGGATTACTCTCAAGCAGCCTCTCAATCATAAACTGGAGGAAGCCATCCTCAGCAGACAGTCTTGTTCCACCGCCAAATGCCACCTCACGAATCCTGTACACATAATATCCGTCTTCTTTATTCTCGCCGGACAGCCTCACCTTAATATGGCTCTCACCAAGCCACTTAATCAAGCTCACAAACCTTGAATCAACACGCAGAATATCCGCACTGCCTGAGCCCTGTTTCCCGTCAAAATCAAATGTTGTTTTTTTCATCGGACTTGCAAAATGACCAACAGAATGATGTTCCCACTGTCCCATTCCGTTGTCGAGAATCAGGATTGGATGTTCTACTGTTGCTTTACTCTCATTTGATGCAAATGTAGTATATGTACACTCTGCTTCCTTTTTTTCATCAGGTGAATTTTTAAAATCAAAAACCGGCATATTTTTATTCTCCATAAGTATTCAAAATTTATAATATATGATAATTATATCATTTATTTTCCTGTTGTGCGACGTTATTTTTATAAGCCATATAGTTAATACCCGCTTTTTTTGCCTGACTGCACAAATCCTTTGTCTGTATCTTATATTTCCTGCCATCTTTAATAAAATGCGTTCCACATTGTCTGAATTCAAATGATACATTTTTGCGTACACATTGCTCTCTTATATCAAGTACCCACGAATAATCGAGCGGTCTGGCATTATAATCCGATTCTCCGCCTACAACAACAAGCTCGATATCATCAAGATATTTTTCTATATCTATCCTCTCAAGCAACGGCTGGGCGGTTATACACTTATGTTTTATTGGCAGTCTGCAAAATAACCCAAGCTTATAATCCGCATTCTTCTGATTCTCAATGGTACAGCACACCACAACATTTTCATAACCCGTACCCCAGTCATCAGGAATGCACTCCATAAATCGCTCAATTCGTTTTGTAAGAAATAAAAAAGTACAATCCTGCCGCTCCTTAATCATCTTCCAGCATTCACACCTCCATTCGTCTGCTTCCTCAATTAGGAAATCCGTAGAAAAGCAGGTGTAAACTACTCCCGCTTTCATTTTATAATTCCCATTTTTAAGACGAACCACCGGTTTTGTGAAATCTTTTGTTTTTATTATATCAGCAGTATTTACATTGCGCTTTGCATCACCTTTATGAATATAACAATAAAGGCATCCTTCACTGCATTTTTTGCAGCCTCTCCATGGATTCCAGACAGACATAGTATTACCCCTTATAACAATGGCGGCTCAAACTGAGCCGCCAACAATTATCATTAATTATTTTGTTCCAAAAATTCTGTCTCCCGCATCTCCAAGACCAGGACAAATATAAGCATCTTTATTGAGTTCCCTGTCAAGATGACCTACATAAATCTGAACGTCCGGATGAGCTTCGTGAAGTCGTTTAAGACCTTCAGGCGCAGCTATTATACACATGAATTTAATCTGTTTTCCGCCAACCTTTTTAATCTGGTCGATGGCATCAACCGCCGAACCGCCTGTAGCAAGCATCGGGTCTGTAACCACAATCGTTCTCTCCTCAATAGGATGTGGCAGCTTGCAGTAATACGGAACAGGCTCATGAGTCTCTTCATCACGATACATACCGATATGTCCTACCTTGGCAGTCGGCACTAATGAAAGAACCCCAGGTACCATTCCGAGTCCTGCACGAAGAATCGGTACAATAGCAAGCTTTCGTCCTGCAATCATAGGTGTCATGCATTTTTCAATCGGAGTCTCAATCTCAACATCTTCTACCGGAAGGTCATATAATGCCTCGAAACCTTCAAGCATTGCTATCTCTTCTACAAGCTTTCTAAACTCATTAGTTCCTGTTCTCTTGTCTCTTAAAAGCGATATCTTATGCTGAATAAGCGGGTGCTTGAATATTGTAATATTCTCCTCTTTTTCAAAATCCATCATTTACTGCTACCTCCGTTGTCTGTATTCATCACATATATACCACGGCTGCCATCTCCTGCCGGGTTCTTTCCAAACTCGTAATCATTTCCCGGCAATATTGCATTAAGAAGAATACCTGCAATAGCTGCAATTGCAAGAGCAGTTAATGTAATTGATGTTGAACCGATTGTAAATGTAAGTCCGTTTCCGAAACCAAGTCCACATACAAATATTACACCTGCGATGATAAGATTTCTTGACTTAGTAAGGTCAACCTTATTCTCAACCACATTTCTAACGCCAATAGCCGAAATCATACCATAAAGCATGAAAGAAACACCACCGATAATTGCTGTCGGCATAGTTGAAATAACAGAAGAAAACTTAGGTATGAAAGAAAGAATTATGGCAAATACCGCTGCTATTCTGATTACCCTTGGATCATAAACCTTGGATAATTCAAGTACACCTGTATTCTCGCCATATGTTGTATTAGCAGGTCCGCCAATTGCACCTGCAAATGCTGTTGCAAGACCATCACCGATAAGTGTTCTGTGAAGTCCCGGATCAGCAAGGTAATTTTCTTCAACTGATGCTGATATTGCAGACATATCTCCAATATGCTCCATCATGGTTGCTATAGCAATTGGTGCCATAACAAGGATTGATGTAATATCAAATTTTAATAACTGAAAATTAGGAATTCCAACCCATGCCGAAGAAGCAATTGCTGAGAAATTTAGAATTGCTGAGCCATCAGGATTATGAACGCCTGCTGCATGAAGAATAGCCGCAAACACATAAGAAATAACAACACCCATCAGTATCGGAATAATCTTAAATAATCCTTTGCCCCATATATTAAATATAATAATGACAGCCAGTGCAACGAATGCCAGAAGCCAGTTAGTTGATGCATTGGATATTGCTGAACCTGCCAGTGAAAGACCAATACAGATAATTATAGGTCCCGTTACCACCGGTGGAAGGAAACGCATAACGCGGTTAACACCTACGAGCTTAATAATTAAAGCAAGTACAAAATAAAGCAGGCCTGCAATAAAAATACCACCACATGCATATGCCGCCTTATCATTAACTGACATTCCTGCATACATTCCTGTATTAAGATTTGCTACTGTGTAGAATCCTCCGAGGAAAGCGAATGATGATCCTAAGAATGCAGGTACCTTCAGCTTAGTACACAGATGGAATATAAGTGTACCGACACCTGCACAGAAAAGTGTTACAGATACAGACAGTCCTCTTGTAAGTTCCTCACCACATGCTGCCTGAAAATATCCCGATACCAGAATCGGAACAAGAATTGTAGCTCCAAACATGGCAAACATATGCTGAAGACCTAAAATCAGCATCTTTGCTTTGCCAAGTTTTCTGGCATCGCGTATTGGTTCAATAGTCTTTGGTTCCATAATAGCCTCCGTTAAATTTATTTGTATTAATTATAAATCATATAATACATTTCATCAACGGAAATTTATGTTTCATTTTTCCTTTCACATTTTTTACATCCATTGCCGGGACAGTGACCGGCAGATGGACATCCGATACATCTTTGGCCCTTCTTCTTTGCTTTCCATATATAAAGAACTGCTGCACCTACTAAAATAACCACAATACCCAGAATAATCAAATTTTCCATCGCCGCTCCTTTCCGACTGATTCCTTAGAATAATAAAACTCAATCTGCCTTTTTTAATTCGTACTCTGCCTCAAACTTCTTATTGATTCTGTTAATCATTACCACTACGGCAGCTGCCATAACAAGTACTGCAATAAGTCCCGGAACAAATCCATTTCCAAGTCTGCCTGCTGTAATCAAAGTACCAATCTGATATACCAGAAAAGCTACCGTATAGCCTGTTCCTAATTGTAGCGCAATGCCTCCCCACAACCACTTTTTGCTCTGCATTTCCGAATTCATTGCACCAAGTGCTGCAAAGCATGGAGGTGTAAATAAGTTAAACATCAGGAAACTGAGCGCCGCTACTTTTGTAAGTGCCATTGCAGATGCAACAACATTGCCATCTCCAACCAATGCCAGTTCTTCCGTATCAATGAAAGCACTTAAGCCATAGCAAACCGCAAGTGTACCTACTACATTTTCTTTTGCAATAAAACCGGTTACTGCTGCCGCTGCAAGCTGCCATGCTGCAATACCGACAATTGGAACTAAAAGATATGCAATCGGAGACGCAATGGCCGCAAGAATGGAAGTACTTTCCATTCCTTCCTCTACTACCTGCAAATGCCAGTTGAAGGACTGCATAATCTGTACAATTGTATTACATACAAGGATAATCGTTCCTGCCTTGATAATATATGCTTTACCTCTTCCCAGCATGGAAATTACTGCTCTTTTAAGGCTTGGAAATTTATATTCAGGAAGTTCAATGATAAAGAAGGAGCTTCTGAATTTGTATCCTGTAATCGCATTTACCAGTAATGCTCCAAGCAGAATCAGAATAATACCTACAAAATACATCAACGTTCCTACCCATGGTGTATCTGCAAAAAAAGCACCAACAAATAACGCGATAACCGGAAGCTTTGCCCCACAAGGCATAAACGGTGTCAGCATGGCTGTAGCTCGTCTTTCTCTCTCATTACGAATGGTACGACATGCCATAATACCCGGAATAGCGCATCCGGTACCGATTACCATAGGAATAACTGACTTTCCTGAAAGACCTACTCTTTTAAAAATCGGATCCAAAACTACCGTAGCTCTTGCCATGTAGCCACAGTCTTCCAGAAGGGCAATCAAAAAATACATAACCATAACAAGCGGAAGGAAGCCTACAACGGCACCTACACCGCCGATAATGCCATCTACAAGAAGTGACTGTAAGAACGGATTGGCATTTTCTAAAAGGCCTGCAACCCATTCCTGGAAGGTTTCTATCCATCCTACCAGCCAGTCTGCAATCCATGTACCGACCGTAGACTGCGAAATATAAAACACACCAAACATAACAACTGCAAAGATTGGAATTCCAAGCCATGGATTCGTAAGAATTGCATCAATTTTATCCTGGCCATTTTTTTCTTTAGTCAGGACTTTACGCGTTTCAACCATGGAAACAATTGACTTTACAAAATCAAAACGCTTTCTGTCGGCAGCCTCTACTTCACTCTTATTATGTAGATCTATCTCACCCTGCACATAAGGTGCCTTCTGTTCACAACCCTTTAATGCTGCAGCTTTTTCTACAACTTCTTTTAATCCGATATGTCCTAAAGACGTTGATACCGTTTTTATAACCGGACAGCCAAGCTTTTCAGACAAAAGCGATACATTAATCTGTGTATCCTTCTTTTCATTAATATCGCTCTTATTCAGGGCAACCACCACCGGAATTCCAAGTTCCAGAAGCTGTGTTGTAAAGAACAGGCTTCGGCTTAAATTTGTAGCATCCACAATATTAATTATTGCATCAGGATTTTCATTTTTTACATAGGCACTGGTAATGCTCTCTTCAGAAGTAAAAGGTGACATAGAATAAGCTCCCGGCAAATCTACCGCTATCAGTTCTTCCTTTCCGTCGTAATAAGTATTTTTAATCAGGCTTTCCTTTTTTTCTACGGTAACACCGGCCCAGTTTCCGACCTTTTCATTTCTTCCTGTAAGTGCATTATACATCGTAGTCTTTCCACTGTTTGGATTACCCGTCAATGCGATTCTCATAGTGAATCCTCCTTTGATATGCTTTGTTTCAAAGAACTAATGTTAGTTATAACTAACCTGCAATTATAAAAAATAGTGATACAATCACTATTTTTTTGATAGTATATTGCGTTGCAATTTCTCTATCTTATATTGAAATAGCCTTCGCTAAATCAGTATCAATGTTATATCTGGCATCCTTGATAGAAACAACACAGCCACCTTTAATGTGAGAAATTACAGTAATCGGTTCCCCACTATAACATCCCAGTGAAAACATGAAAGACTTAAGTTCTTCATCTCCGCTCGTAATATCTTTCACGATATATTCCTCTCCAATTTTTGCATCTGCTAAATTCATATGTTTACCATACCTTTCCATAAACACTATGTTTTAGTTAGTTGTTGCTAACTACATATAAGAGTTTAATATAACTAACTTATTTTGTCAACATATTTTATAAAAATATTATAAATCTTACGAGGAGGTTTGTGCTTATGCTTACAACGGAACTTTTTATAGCCATCATCAGCTTATCTATAGGTTTCTTCGTTAATATATTATTTTATAGATTAAGATTCTTGTATGTAATATAGCATCCTGGCTCCAATAAGAGTCGATTCACTCCACGATAAGGTAATCCTGACATATATGAGATTGCCTGCTTTACACCACCAGTAAATGGCTTACACCATCTAAATCTCTTTCCTGTTTTAATCGCCTCTTCAATTCTAGCTACAACACGGTCTGTAATAATTTCATGTACACTCACATTTATTTCCTCCTCTTTAATTTTGAACGCAAAAAAGGCAGCGAATACATTTTCACTGCCTAGCAAACTTACTTTATTATCCCTATTGGTACGAATCGAAGAAGCGCACTAAAAAATCCCCACAACCTGCATTTCTACAAGTTATGGGGCTCATATTATTTACTGAATAAATTTTGTTTTACTCAAAAGGTTTTTGTCTACTATTTCTTATACTCAAATATATCTGACCTAGCTACAACTGCAATTCCGTTATCTACTGCATAATCATAATCAATATCTTCATACAGCAATTTTTGTGTGATATTTCTATAATCAGATTCATAAAAACGACTCTGAATTATCTCCTTTAGCATATCTGGAATATTATACTCAAGCTGTGCAGATGGATTATTCTTTGAAAACATTCTGTCATCTCTAACATCATCGATCAATGCGTCCAGTTCATCATTCAATTCAATTTTACTAAGTAGCTTGCATATATCATAAAGATGCCTTGAATCCCTATCCTGCATATCTTGTATTCTGTAATCACAGATTGCAAATATCTTATCTACAAAAGTTCTCTTTAGTGATTGAACATTCATTACGACAGTCGTAGCCTCAAACGGAATAGGAAGTGTAATTCCATGCTCTCCACAGAATTTTCCAACAAAACTACCAACCTCATGTTTCTCTACAGGATATACTGTCTGGTAGTAACTGGTCTCAATAATAATTTCCATGGGCATTTGTGCAAACAATGATTCATATGTAAATACATACATATTATAATCATGTCTTGATCGAATCTTATCAGGATTCATCAGAGTCATTCCTAAAGAATCAGCAATACTGACTATCAACTCCTTTGATGTCTTTCGCTCGCCTTCTGTAGGCTTTCTATTCATAGAAAGATCAATATCCTCAGAAAAACGATCTATTAAATTGTATGCCTTAGATAAAGAAGTTCCACCTTTGAATACAAAAGGAAGTTCTGATTTAGAGAGTTCTAACAGGAACATGGATTGGATCGTATCCTTCTCAACCATTAGTTCCGTTCTTCCTAATTCTCTGGCTACAGTCTCAATTATTTCTTTCCACTGACTACGATACTCTTTATACCAACTCATTCATTAATCCTCCTTGATAAATATTTCTATAAACCCTATCAGGGAATAATGAAATGTACTCTTTAACCTGTTCAAAATCTACATTAACTTCCTTTACAAACTGCTTAAGCTTATCTATCAATAAATCTCCAGTCAATTCACTGTACTTATCAATTGATGACATTAAATCCAGGAACTGTAAGGTAGTTATATTCTCTTCTGTTATTTCAGTAACTGGCTTATACACAATAACCCTTCTTCCATCTATATCTACTTTTCGCTGCTTTGTAGTAGCTTCATTTGAACACACTTCAATACATGCTGGATTCTGTGTTGTAAATCCATACATATTCGCTAACTGTATTCCCGTAATATAACCTGAAATTGCTCCATTCGGTGCTATATACTTCTTTTTCAAAAATTTATCAACAGAGACTCTACCCTTCGTTCCAAGAATTGTAGTATATGCTAAATAATATACACCATTATATAAGCGTACTACTTTTCCATCATCAACAAGCTGTTTCATCTCTTGTCGTACATAGTCTTTAGAATTCCCAGGAAGTTCTGATAAGAATATTGGCTCATCTTTATCGTAATTGGCGATAATATAATCATACAACATAACATCACCTCACAAATCTGAAACGCTTAATTTCTATTTTATTATATCATCAATTCTTATTTTGTCAAAGATTATTATTATTCACTTATCACATCTATATGCATTACCTGAGCGTACATATCAAAAAAACGCACTAAAAAAGCCCCACAACCTGCATTTCTACAAGTTATGGGGCTCATATTATTTACTGTATAAACTCTATTTTACTTAATAGAATTTTCGCCTATTTTTGTGCTATTGCGGCCTGCGCTGCTGCGAGTCTTGCGATTGGTACACGGAATGGTGAACAGCTTACGTAGTCTAGACCAATCTGGTGACAGAACTCAACAGAAGAAGGATCGCCGCCGTGCTCACCGCAGATACCAACATGAAGGTTAGGATTTTCAGGCTTGCCAAGCTTGATTGACATTTCCATAAGCTTGCCTACACCTGTACGGTCTAACTTAGCAAAAGGATCGTTCTCAAAAATCTTTGTGTCGTAGTAAGCATTTAAGAACTTGCCGGCATCATCACGTGAGAAACCGTATGTCATCTGTGTCAGGTCGTTTGTACCGAAGCAGAAGAAATCAGCTTCCTTGGCAATCTCATCAGCTGTAAGTGCTGCACGAGGAATTTCAATCATTGTACCAACCTGATAATCTAATTTAACACCTGCTGCTGCGATTTCTGCATCCGCAGTTTCAACAACAATCTTCTTTACAAACTTTAACTCCTTGATATCACAGATAAGCGGAATCATAATTTCAGGCTTAACCGTCCAGTCAGCATGCTTTTTCTGAACATTAATTGCCGCACGGATAACAGCCTTTGTCTGCATCTTTGCGATTTCCGGATATGTTACGGCAAGACGGCATCCTCTGTGACCCATCATCGGGTTGAATTCGTGGAGGCCTGCAATAATCGTCTTAATTGTTTCAACTGACTTGCCCTGAGCCTTAGCTAACTTCTCAATGTCTGCTTCCTCTGTCGGAACAAACTCATGAAGAGGCGGATCAAGGAAACGGATAGTAACAGGACATCCCTCTAAAGCTTCATAAAGCTGTTCGAAGTCGTTCTGCTGGAATGGGAGAATCTTCTCAAGTGCTGCTTCTCTTTCCTCAACAGTATCTGAACAAATCATTTCACGGAATGCTGCAATTCTGTCTTCCTCAAAGAACATATGCTCTGTACGGCAAAGACCGATACCTTCTGCGCCAAGTTCGCGTGCCTTTTTAGCATCCTTTGGAGTGTCAGCATTGGTACGCACGCCAAGCTTGCGGTATTTATCTGCCCATGCCATTACACGGCCAAACTCGCCTACAATCTGGGCATCAACCGTCTTAATGGCTCCTTTATAAATATTACCTGTTGTACCGTCGATTGAGATATAATCTCCTTCAACAAATGTTTCACCTGCTAATGTAAATTTCTTGTTTTCTTCATCCATTGCGATGTCACCACAGCCTGATACGCAGCATGTACCCATACCACGGGCAACTACGGCTGCATGTGATGTCATACCGCCACGAACTGTTAAGATACCCTGTGCAGCCTTCATACCTGTGATATCCTCAGGAGATGTTTCAAGACGAACAAGAACTACCTTCTCACCTCTGGCTACCCAGTTTTCCGCATCATCTGCCGTAAATACAACCTTACCGCATGCAGCACCCGGAGAAGCACCAAGTCCCTTTCCAAGAGGCTTTGCAGCCTTTAATGCAGCCTGGTCAAACTGTGGATGTAATAATGTGTCAAGGTTACGAGGATCAATCATTGCTACTGCTTCCTGCTCGGTCTTCATTCCCTCATCAACAAGGTCACAGGCAATCTTTAAAGCTGCCTGAGCTGTTCTCTTACCATTACGGCACTGTAACATGTAAAGCTTCTTATTTTCAACTGTAAACTCCATATCCTGCATATCATGATAATGAGCTTCAAGTTTGTCACAAACTGCAACGAATTCTTCATATGCTTCAGGGAACTGTTCTGCCATCTGTGCAATCGGCATCGGTGTGCGGACACCTGCAACAACGTCCTCACCCTGGGCATTGACAAGGAACTCACCCATAAGCTTCTTCTCGCCGGTTGCCGGGTCACGTGTAAATGCAACACCTGTACCGGATTCATTATTAAGGTTACCAAATACCATCGGCATTACGTTAACCGCAGTACCCCAGCTGTATGGAATATCGTTATCACGGCGGTATACATTTGCACGTGGATTATCCCACGAACGGAATACCGCACGAATTGCTTCCTTAAGCTGTGTAACAGGGTCCGATGGGAAATCTTCACCCAGCTGGTTCTTGTATTCAGCCTTAAACTGTTCTGCCAGTTCCTTAAGGTCTGCTGCCGTAAGTTCGACATCAAACTCAACACCCTTAGCTTTCTTCATCTTGTCGATAAGCTCTTCAAAATACTTCTTACCGACTTCCATAACTACATCCGAGAACATCTGAATAAATCTTCTGTAAGAATCATATACAAAACGCTCAAACTTTGGGTCAGGATTACCTGCAATCATCGCTTCAACTACTTCATCGTTAAGACCCAGGTTAAGGATTGTATCCATCATACCAGGCATTGATGCTCTGGCACCTGAACGAACCGAAACAAGTAACGGATTCTTAAGGTCACCGAACTTCTTACCGTTTATTTCTTCCATCTTGGCAACATAGTCCATAATTTCCGCCATAATGTCATCATTAATCTGCTTGCCGTCTTCATAATACTGTGTACAAGCCTCTGTCGTAATCGTAAATCCCTGTGGAACAGGAAGACCGATGTTGGTCATTTCTGCCAGGTTGGCTCCCTTACCACCCAGGAGCTCTCTCATACTTGCATTACCCTCGCTGAACAAGTAACAATACTTCTTTGCCATTTAATATATACCTCCAAATTTTAATATCCGTATCTTTTATTTCGTTAATATTATAACAATATTTTCAAATTACGTCTACAATTATTTTCCGTGAAATTGTACAAAATTTAACAATTTTTCTGTAAGCGCTTTCAAAAAGTGCAATTTCATCGGAATTTCCTATTATAAAAAAAGCTGCCTTCGGCACATAATATGCGCCAAAAACAGCTTTAATACTATTTATACTCTATTTAAAATTAAGATATACCGCCTTAATTCCATCCTTTGTTGTTATTTTTTTGCCGTTTTTACTGCATGTATATAACACATTATTATATGCATAGTATATTTTCCCGCTCTTCTCAACGACATTGCATTTACCGTCAAATGCATCGTAAGTATCAAGCAGCTTAACCGGATTTTTGAAATTTCCCCCGTAAACGAATAACATACCGTCTCTTGAATAAACAACCTTATCAGAATTGGCAACCGGCATGAGACTTCCCGGGACAATGTTTCTGTCAATGGAAGCTATTTTCCCATCTTCGTACAAAATACCGTTCAGCGTAAGATAATATATTTTGCCGGTTCCGGTACAGATATACTCATTACCATTTTCTTCGCCGAGGATTTTGCTTTTACCGTCCTGATACAAATAAACCAGCATGTCCTTATCATAGTAAATGAATTCGTGTTCATTTTCACACGGCGTGCTTCTTGTAACATTATCAGCAATGAGTGTCGTCTTTTCGCCATCATATCGATATACCGATGTTGCAAGGACGATTTCATATGCACCCATTTCCGATTTTTCAAAATAAATACAGCCGTCATCGGTCACTTCGATAACTTTTACTGCCTGTGGTCCCTCACATACAAGAGCACTGTCGGTTTTATCAGCATAATACAGAGAATACACTGCTTCCTCAGTTCCCGATATTGTTACTATTGCTGCTGCATTTCCCTTGGGACTGATATATTTGTCCGTAATTTCACCATTATATTGGTACTGTGTAAAATCATTATGGTATATAAAATTGCCGGATGTAGAAAAAATCGCATCTTCTGCCGAATAGACATCAAATGAGCGTTCTCCCGAATCAATCAGTGTTCCGTTATCATAAATAAGCCTGTACTGACCCTGATGAATGGCATTTTTTACTCTTCCTGTAATCCAAATAATGGCTGTTGCAATCACACATACAACAGCCACTACAATACCAATTTTCTTTATGATTACAGGATCAATATGAATATTAAGTTTGCGCTTTTGTTTAGTGTTTTCTTCCTTGGGAGCATTTTCCGCTTCCCATTCCTGCTGTCTGCTTTTGTAATCGTCTTCATTTACATAGATTGCAAGGGCATTGCAGTTGGGGCAGTTACGTCCTTCACTAAACTGAGTTCCACATTTTTCACAAATCATTATTTCACCCTGCCAGATTATTTAAACAATTAAAATCTGAACTTATCTTCAAAATAAGCCTTTAATTCAGTGATTTTAATTCTTTCCTGCTGCATGGTATCTCTGTCACGTACCGTTACAGCACCATCCTCCTCTGATTCAAAATCATAAGTGATACAGAATGGAGTACCAATTTCGTCCTGTCTTCTGTAACGCTTACCGATATTACCTCTGTCATCAAATTCGCAGTTGTAATATTTAGAAAGTTCAGCATAAATCTTTTCTGCACCTTCAGATAACTTTCTTGAAAGTGGCAAAATGCCGATTTTAACAGGTGCAAGTGCAGGATGGAAATGTAATACTGTTCTTACATCGCCTTCTGCAATTTCCTCTTCATCATATGCTGAACAGAGGAATGCAAGTGTAACACGGTCAGCGCCAAGTGATGGCTCAATTACATATGGAATATATTTTTCCTTAGTTTCATCATCAAAGTATGACATATCCTCGCCTGAAACTGTCTGATGCTGCGTAAGGTCGTAGTCTGTTCTGTCTGCGATACCCCATAATTCACCCCAGCCAAATGGGAATAAGAATTCGATATCAGTTGTTCCCTTACTGTAGAAGCAAAGTTCTTCAGGAGAATGGTCTCTTGCTCTCATCTCCTCATCCTTCATGCCAAGGCTCTTTAACCAGTTAATGCAGTATTCTCTCCAGTATTTAAACCATTCAAGATCCGTACCCGGCTTACAGAAGAACTCAAGCTCCATCTGCTCAAACTCTCTTGTACGGAATGTAAAGTTACCCGGAGTAATTTCATTACGGAAGGACTTACCAATCTGGCCGATACCAAATGGTACCTTCTTACGTGATGTTCTCTGCACGTTCTTAAAGTTAACAAAAATACCCTGAGCCGTTTCAGGTCTTAAATAAACAGTATTCTTAGCGTCTTCAGTTACACCCTGGAATGTCTTAAACATAAGGTTAAACTGTCTGATTTCAGTAAAATCCTTTTTGCCACATGACGGGCAGCAGATTTCATGTTCCTTAATAAAGCCTTCCATCTGCTCTTTTGACCATGCATCAACAGCTTCCGTAAGTTCAAAGCTGTTTTCCTGGCACCAGTCTTCAATAAGCTTATCAGCACGGAATCTCTCCTTACAGCTCTTACAGTCCATAAGAGGGTCTGCAAATCCTCCAAGATGTCCTGAAGCTACCCAAGTCTGTGGGTTCATAAGTATTGCACAGTCAACACCGACATTGTATGGGCTCTCCTGTACGAACTTCTGCCACCATGCCTTCTTAACATTATTCTTAAGTTCAACACCCAGATTACCGTAATCCCATGTATTGGCAAGTCCGCCATAGATTTCAGAACCCGGATATACAAATCCTCTCGATTTTGCAAGTGCAACAATCTTGTCCATTGTCTTTTCCATAAGTATAAACCTCTCATTATTCATTTTTTGAATTACATTCTATTGTAACTGTAAAGAAATACTTTTTCAAGTAGTGTTTTACATTTCCCTGATAATTTATTGTTTCTCGGAAAGTTCCAGCATTTCCAAAGATTTAAGTTTGCGGTCTATAACGAGCAGTGCAAGTCTTCCCATTATCATCTTTAATTCACGAAGGACATCCTCCGTAACCGTAAATGTAAATAATTTTGCTATCGGTGTTGTGATTATATACTGCAGTGCATACAGCGTAGACTGGTTTATTTCGATTGAATCCGGTGCATTATGAACACAATCGTTACAATATACTGCACCTTTTGCCGCACTAAAATATATAAGACCGTCCTCCTTTTTACAGCCGTCACACTCAAATACCTGAGGGTAGCTTCCATGAAGAACCATCATTTTAAGCTCAAAAACATACCTTACAAGTGCATTGGGAATTGCTTCTTTTTTGAGTGCCCGAAATGCCGCATACAAAAGATTTAATTCCCTTCCCGCATCCATATTTTCATATGTATAGTAGTCGGCAAGCTCCATAAAATATATTCCGTAATAAACACAGTCAATATCCGTAGCAATATCCTGAAAATAGTTATCTATATCTGCGCTTTGTATATTATATGAAGTTCTGCCCTCATATACCTTAAATGTTCCAAAACAAAACGGATTGGAGCACCCCATGAGCGGACTGTTCATTCTTCTTGCGCCCTTGGCAAATGCACTTATCTTACCACGTTCTTTTGTCAGAAGCACTACTCTTTTATCATAGTCATTAACGGGCATGGACGATATTACCATGCCTGTTACACAAATCACGTCACCCACGCCGCATAAGCTCCTTTCAAAATGATTTCCATTTGGCGTTTGTGAAACTATTCAAATTATATAATAAACATGTTTGCGGGTACAATTAAGTGGCACGTTTGCACTAATGCTCGCACGCAACGGTACATAAGGTACCCAAAAACGGTACCTAAGTACCGGCGGCTCACAATTACCACTTAATTTGTACCCACAAACATTGTTTAAAATCATAACTGCAATAGTTTTGCAAACGCCTACTATTTCCATAACTATTATATTGTATCACATATATATTAAAAAATCAGCCATAAATCTTTTATAGAACACTCTCTGTATATAGAATCTGCTTCGCCCAGTCATAGTCACTCTTATTTACATAAAAAATATATTCAAACCGGCACTTTTCATGCACACCATAGGAACCAATGAGAGCTGTGGCTGCAGGACGGCGAAGAGAATATGAATTTGGATTTTTTATCTTTATTTTATATGGGATATGATTTCCTCTTAAAGCAGTTACTATCTTTTGTATTTTCTGTTCGTCATAAGTACTCGTTAATCGAATTCTGTTAAATATGTTTATCATCAGCATCTCCCTTTCGTCACATAAAAAAAGACAACAAAGCCATATTGACTCCGTTGTCTTTATACTAGTAGTATAACTCCATAAAACTGTATGTCAATAAAATAGGGAATAATATTATTGCAATACAGAAAATCAGATAAATCTTATTCTCCCATCGAGCATACCCTGTCAGCCAATGCTATTGTTGACGGTCTGTGAGCTATCATAATTATGTTTCTGTCCTTTTTCATTTTCTTCATGGCATCATTAACCATCTGCTCCGATTCATTGTCAAGAGCTGACGTCGCTTCATCCAAAAGAATTACCGGGGCATCTTTTATTATCGCACGCGCAATTGCAATCCTCTGTCTTTGTCCGCCTGACAGACGGTTACCACGCTCACCAACATTGGTATCATATCCCTCTTCCAGATTTATAATAAAGTCGTGTGCATTTGCACGTTTTGCTGCATCTATTATTTCTTCATCAGTTGCATCAGGTTTTCCGATAAGTATGTTTTCACGCACCGACATATTGAATAAATACGGCTCCTGTGGAACATAAGCAATCATTTTTCTGATTTCTTCATTTGACAAATCATAGTATGACCTGCCGCCAATGCTAATATTACCGCCCTGAATCGGATAAAGACTAAGAAGTAATTTGGAGAGTGTAGATTTACCGCATCCTGACGGACCTGTAATTGCAATTGTCTCACCCTTTTTAGAAGAAAGGGAATAGCCTGTTAAAATTTCTTTATCATCACTATAATTAAAGTCGACGTCAGATATATCAATAAATTTTCCTGCATCACCGTTATTATGCCGTGTGGAATCAACATTTTTATACCAGTTGTCAGGCTCCCGCTCCTCTTCCATAAAATCGAATAAATTCTGTGCATTTGTAAGACACCCGATTAATTCCGGAAGATATCTTCCAAGCTGCAAAAACTGATAGGAAAAGCTTCCGTACAGTGAATATATTGCAGCAAGTGCACCAAGAGTCACATAGCCTTTCTGCACAAAATATATACCTACCATCAGAAAAGCAAGTGCACATAATAAATCAAATCCATTGTTAAATCCTTCAAGACAAGCCGTACAGAAAATCCTACCATTACTCTCTTTGGCATACTTATCATTCTCGGTCAAAAATTCATCCACCGTATTCTTACCGGCACGGTTCATTCTTGCCTGTTCCATTCCCTGCAAAAGATTTGATAAATTCTCTGTCATTTTGGCATTTGTAGCCGACAGCTTTTTAGTTACACGGCTTATCGGTTCAATAAATAATGTATTTACCAAAAGCATTACCACATTTACGGCAATCAGGCAGAGTGTAATCTGACAGCCAAGTATGAGCATTGGAATAAGATAAACTCCAACCTGCAGAAGTGGTGCTATTGTACGTCTTAATCTGGAGCCGTAAATACTTCCCGTCTTCACAAGGTCATAGGATAATTTTGACATAAAATCACCACTGTGATGCGTCTCATAATATTCATACGGCAGCCTTACCTCATGATAGAAAAGCTTGCTTCCAAGTGTTCCGTATGCCCTTTTGGCCTCAACATTGTACATAATAGCAGCAAAACGGTAAACAATCAGAATTACAATGCCGCCTGCCACGTTCATAATAATAGTCCAAAGCATCGCATCTGTGTTACCTGTCTGTGCCGCATCCACAACATTTTTCATAAGAAGGGATGCACAAACATTAAACATCGCCCAGCCTGTACTCATAAAGAAAATACCTGCAAGATAAAGGTATATTCTCCTGCCCATAATACTCATTGTCTTAACAAACAATTTCCATGTTTTCATTATGCATTCCTCCCCTCAATTTCTTTTCCGTACATTGATGCATAAACACCATTTTTATCAATCAGTTCATCATGCGTACCACATTCAACAATTCTGCCATCCTTTAAAACCATTATTTCGTCCATATTACTTATTGTCGACAAACGGTGTGCAATAACAATACATGTCCTGTTTTCAGATAATTCATCGATTGTCTCCTTGATAAGCTTTTCTGTTTCCACATCAACGGCCGATGTCGGCTCATCTAAAAGTAATATTGATGCATTCTTTAAAAATGCCCTTGCAATGGAAATTCTCTGCTTTTCACCGCCCGACAGAAGAATTCCACGTTCGCCGACAACTGTATCATAGCCTTTTAAAAGGCCTGTCACGAAATCATGAATCCTCGCCTTTTTACATGCGGTGATTATCTCTTCATATGTTGCATCAGGATTACCGTACCTTACATTCTCATAAACAGATGTCGGGAACAGGAACACATTCTGTGAGACAAGCGCCATTGTTTCCCTTGCCGCTGTAACATCCCACATCGAGATATTTCTTCCATACAAACGGTATTCACCTGATTTAACCGGATAAAACCCGCAAATCAGTCTGAAAATTGTACTTTTTCCACCACCCGACTCACCGGCAAACGCCACTCTCTTACCTTTTTCAATTGTAAATGAAACATTATCAATAACAGTTTTTCCCTCATTATAGGCAAATGACACATTGTCAAATTCAATAACCGTATCAGCATTTTCAATCGTCTTACATTCACCGGAAATTTCATCCTCTGAATTCAAAATATGCTCAACACGCTTAACACATACATACTGTTCCTTGGCATCGACCATTCCAAACGGCACTCCTGTAAATGCACTTACAAATCTCTCCAGTATTATGATAAATGCCATGAGTTCACCTATACTGATACTGCCACGAATAACAAGCACATATGCATAAACTGCACATGCTATGTTAGGCAGCCATGAAAGAAGTCGTCTCACAATTATTACCGTATTAGACATTCTTGTTCTTTTTGCCTCGTTATCCACTAAATCCATAGTTGCCGCATCAAGCTTTTTCTGGAAAAATGATTCCGCGCCAAAAGCTCGCAGCACAAGAATACCGCTTACGCTATCCTGAGCTGTTTCCGTAATCAAATCTGATTTCTGGCGAAATACTTTCTTAAGACTTGTCAGTTTATCCGCTACATACCTTGTAAACATAAGTACAAGCGGGTAACTTATAAGCATCAGAATAAACAGTTTTACATTTATCTGACACACATAAAATGCATAGACAGCCATCTCAATTATACTTTTACAGATGTCAGGCAGAGTCTCATTGAGAAGCGCATCAGTTTCTGCAATATCTGAATTCATTTTATTAATTACCGATGCAGAACCGTTTTCATCGAAATATTTATACTCAAGGACATAAAGCTTCTTAGCCAGCAGTTCCTTATATTTGCGCTGGACACATATTGCAAATTTTGAGTTAAATACACTCTTTAAAAAGGCAAATACAAATCCAAGCAGGACAAGAAGAAGGAAAAACTTTATAAATCCTGCAAACTCCACGTTTCCACCGGAAAGCAGTGTATCAATTGCCTGACTTACAATTTTATTTCCTTTAACAACAATTGACGCCAGTCCGTATGATAAAATAAGACCCATTATAAAATATCCGGCATACTTCATCATACAGGCGAGAAAATAATTTTTCTTCATTTGTAAAATCCACTCCCTTTAAAAATTTTCCAGACGTTTGCGAAACTATTCTAATTTCAGTTAAGGATATCATCATATGAAACGTTAAGTATTGTCTTGATTGCCCTGAGCTGTTCAAGCTGAATGTGCTGTATTCCTCTCTCAATCTTCACAAGTGTCTCACGTGTCATTTTAACATTAAGAAGCTGAAGCTTTCCTACCAGTTCTGTCTGGCCTATCCCACGTTCCTTACGTAACTTTCTGATGTTTTTCCCAATTGTATTTTCTGTATCATTTTTTATTTTATCACTCATATCATACCACACCTTTCGGACTAAAAATAGTCCTTTTTATTTTGTATTGTATGTGGTATTCTATTTTTTATGGGACTAAAATCAGTCCTTTTTTTCTTCTTGACATTACATATATGATGCGTTATCATAACTTCTTGTAAGGGTTTTAAAAAACTTATTAAGTGGTTTTTAAAACTACTTGTAAAATTTAAACACTTTAAGGAGAAAAATAATGAAATACAAAATTGTCGCTGATTCATCATCTAACTTAACATCACTTAAGCAGGTTCCTTTTTCATCGGTTCCTCTTCACATCATTGTGGGGGACAGGAATTTTGTCGATGATGAAAATGTAGATATAAATGATATGCAGGAGACGTTAAAAGCATATAAGGGTACCACTTCTACTTCATGTCCAAGTCCGCAGGACTGGATAAATGCATTCGGTGATGCAGAGGCAGTTTTTTGTGTAACGATTACAAGTGCATTATCAGGTTCTTACAGCTCGGCAAGTATTGCGGGACAGATGTATGAAGAACAGTATCCGGGAAGAAAAGTTTATCTTGTAGATTCGCTTTCTACGGGCCCGCAGATGGCACTCCTTATTGAAAAGCTCAGTGAAATGATTTTAAAAGAGATGGATCCTGAAGAGATTAACAGGGAAATTCACGAATATCATAAACATACTCACCTTTTCTTTTCCCTTGCATCTCTTGATAATCTTGCCAAAAACGGACGTGTTAATCCTATCCTTGCAAAAGGTATCGGGCTTCTCGGCATCAGAGTGTTGGGAAAAGCAAGCGATGAAGGTACACTACAGCCTATGGACAAGGCCCGCGGAGATAAAAAAGCAATGCCGTGGATGGTTAACAATATTAAAAGTATCGGATACAACGGCGGACGCATTATTATTTCACACGCAAATAATTCTGAATCCGCTAACTTGTTAAAGGAGCTTCTTATTAAAGAATTTGGAAGTTTTAACGGCTACATATGTGATAACACTGCTCTTTGCACCTATTATGCAGAACCATTGTCAGTTCTCGTTGCATTTGAAGATAACTAATACTAAAACTAAACCGGCTATAGATACTAAGCACTGCATCTATAGCCGGTTTTATGTTTTTTATTATTTATAATTCAAACTCTTTTTTTGCATCATAGCCAAAATTCTTTATCATAATGTCACTGTCACGCCACTCTTTTCGAACTTTGACCCACAGCTTTAAGTTAATCTGCTGCTCCATCATTTTCTCGATTTCGTATCGGGCATTTGAGCCGATTTTCTTTAACATGGCACCCTGTTTTCCAATAATAATACCCTTATGTGACTCTCTCTCGCAGATTATTGTTGCATCAATATCCACGACAGAACCATCATTTCTCTCTTTCATTCTCTCAATAGTAACTGCAATACCATGAGGTACCTCAGCATCAAGAGCATGAAGTGCTTTTTCCCTGATTATTTCAGCTACTATCTGACGCATCGGCTGGTCTGTAAGAGTATCTTCGTCATAGTACATCGGGCCATATGGCAGATATTTGTAAATTACATTTACGAGTTCGTCCGTATTATCTCCTCTTCGTGCCGAAACCGGTACGATATCAGCATAATCAAGAAGGTCCTTGTATGCATTAATGAATTTAAGCACCTCTTCCTTCTTAACTGTATCTATCTTGTTAATTACAAGAATTACCGGAACCTTCGTCTGCTTTAGCTGGCTTACAATATGCTGCTCACCGGCTCCCACATAATCTGTCGGTTCGACAAGCCACAAGATAACGTCAACTTCCGAAAGCGTCTTTTCTGCCACGTTTACCATATAATTATCAAGCTTGTTTTTAGCCTTATGAATACCCGGCGTATCCACAAAAATTATCTGGCCTCTTTCATCTGTAAATACCGTCTTTATCTTATTTCGTGTAGTCTGCGGCTTATTGGACGTAATTGCAACTTTCTGTCCGATAAGCTGGTTCATGAGTGTGGACTTACCTACATTAGGTCTTCCGATTATTGTAACAAAACCTGTCCTGGTCTGATTTTCCATTAACCATTCTCCTTATCCGAAGTTTTTTAGAATAAATTCTTAACCGTATCAAACATATCTTCACATTCTTTAATCTGTTCCGCATTACCGATAACCGCAAAATAATCATCCACAAGCATTTCTTTTACAGGTGCATAAAGATTGCGTATATCATTGGCAGAGGCATCAATTATCTCAATTCTCTCCCTCAGAAGATCCTCGTAATTAACATTGCTAAGATATGCAGAGAATGAACGGTTTCCTTTAGCCTGCGGATTCATAGGGGTATCAAGCTCTCCTATGGTTCCTATGACATACTTGGTCATATCACGCTCCGATACCGAGAAATTACGGATATAATCCACGGCATTTTCATAAATTTCGTTAGTCTCTTTAATATTAGGGTCGCGGAAGGATACCATATAGCTGTCACCGTTTTTATAGAAACCGCTCATACATCCGTACGCACCGCCCTTGACACGGATATTTATCCACAGATAGTCATATCCGAATATTGTTTTCAAAATTCTGAACGCACCCGTATAATCAAATCCCGCCTTACGGTAATTGCCGCATCTTGCAACGTAATTCACCTGAGATGATGTCATAAAGCCGTTTTTATTCTTCTTAGGCACATATTCGCGAACAGCATCCGTCAGCCTGTTATCGTTAAGCTTTGAAACAAATTTCTTAAACTCCGGCTCAAATGCTTTATATCCTTCATCATCAACAGTAAGGCTCACAATAAGGTTCTTTCTGTCAAAAATAAGCTTAACAAGTTCTGACAGCGATTCTTTTATTTCTTCCTTCTTTTCCTCAAAATGAGATTCCAGCTCATCAACAAACTGATAGAACTCTATTCCTGTTGTTATGTTGCTATAATAAACTGACGGCGAGAACTGTGCCATTGCATGGCTTATTGCGGCAACGTGACCGCCGCTTGTCATTCTTGTCTGAAGTCTTGACTTCATCTGGCTTAAGATTTCCTTAATTCTCTTGTAATCATCAAAATGAGACGTATACATGATTTCAAGCATCGTGTCCATAACAAAAGGTATCTTATCATACAAAGCCTTGGCTTTAACTTCATAACGAATCTGATACTCTGAAATATCTTTATCATTTGTGTATACGGTTGATGAAGTTACAAGACCGCCACAATTCATATTTATCTCATTAAACAAATCACCATACTCATGCTTATCTGTATCAACAAGTCCCAATACATTTCTCAAAAGTCCGATATATGGAATTAACCTTTCCGGAACTGATTTGCAGTCATAGCTTAAATTCATATATACAATCTTGTTGGTGAAAATGTTGCTGTGAATTATTTTAACATCATCTGATACCTTTTCATCAATATATAAAGGTGCCGCTTCCCTTCCAATATCTTCTCTTTTAAGCATCGGTATGGTCTGAAGCTCCTCGTCTGTTGACGGTTCATCCTGATACTCTTTTAAATGCTTAGTATCTGCAACAATCTTTTTTATCTGCTCCTCACTTAATGATTTCTTATACGCTTCAAGCTTCTTTCTGGTTTTTTCATCCATGATGGCAGTAAGGTTAATCTTCGGTATAAGTGTTATAAGTGCCGCATGAGTATTTTCAATTATATATTTGCGGATAATTTCCTCAAAATATCCCTTATTTACGTTTTCTTTAAGAAATGCAAATGTTTCATTAGCCTCAATATGATAAAAAGGTGCCATGTCATCATATAACCAGCTGTCAAGTGCCTGAAGTCCGTACATAAGTCCCTTTGGATACGAACCAAAATCAGCCTCACGGTATTTGAATTCAAAGTAATTAATTCCTGCACGAAAAGCCTTTTCATCAATTCCGTTTACGACGATATCGTTTAAGGAATCCATTATTATTTTAACAAATTCGTCCTTGCGTTTCTCATCGGCGTTCTTAACTACAATTGAATACATCGGCTGATAAATGGAGCTTTCGTATGAACCGTATACATCTGCGCCTATCCCGGCATCAACAAGTGCCTTTTTAAGCGGTGCACCCGGTGCCGATACCAATGCATAGTCTATAATCTGAAATGCAAGATACAATTTCCGATCAAGGACATTTCCAATCACAGCGTTATATGAAAGATATGCATTATCTTCCGTTCCCTCATCCTCCGTTACGGCATACTCAAATGAAACATCCTTAACCTGATCAAAGGCTTTCTGTTCCTTAATTTCAGAATCAATATCCTTTGCATCATATTTACACAAATATTCTCTGTCCATATAGTCAAGGAATTCTTCCATGTCCATATCACCGTAAACATATATATAACTGTTTGACGGATGATAATATTTCTTATGGAATTCAAGAAATTCCTCATAACTTAAGTCGGGGATTTTCTCAGGATTTCCGCCTGACTCATTTCCATATTCGTTATCAGGAAATAAAGTCTTAAACGTGTAGCTTGATAAAAGGTCATCTGCATCAGAAAATGCTCCTTTCATCTCATTATAAACGACGCCGTTATAAGTAATAGGTCCGTCTTCTGACTCCATCTCAAAGTGCCAGCCTTCCTGGCGGAAAATTTCCTCACGGCTGTAAATATTAGGATTAAAAACGGCATCCATATATACGTCAACAATATTCATAAAATCTACCATATTGCAGCTTGCAACAGGGTAAACTGTCTTGTCCGGATATGTCATCGCATTTAAAAATGTATTTAATGAGCCCTTGCACAGCTCCACAAAAGGGTCCTTTGCAGGGTATTTTTTCGAGCCACAAAGCACCGAATGTTCCAATATATGTGGAAGACCGCAGTCATTATATGGCGGTGTCTTAAATCCGATATTAAACACTTTATTGTCATCATCATTTGACAAAAGTACAACTCTTGCACCACTTTTCTTATGTTTTAAAATAAATCCGACCGAATTCAGGTCTTCAATATTTCTTTCTTCCAGCAATTCATAATTATTATTCTTAATAGGCATATTACTTCTCCCAAAACATATTATTCCATTAGGTATTATGCACCAAATCAGGTATAATATCAAGTAAAAAAGCACGGGCTTACTGCTAAGCCCGTGCCAAAAAATCAGTTATTTACATTTTTGATTATTCTTGAAAGCGGCTTATAAATTAACAGCGTTACAATCACACTTACCATTGCCTTTACAAATGTAAATGGCACATTAAATATTATAAGAGCCTTTAAAAGCGTATCTGCGGCAGGAAGTATTGCCGAATACATTCCAATAATTACATCCATCGGTAATGCAAGCTTATCATATAACGGATAAATGATGAAGTAATTTGAAAACACGCCTACAACACACATTGTGACAACGCCCGCCATCATTGCTGCTATCGCTCTTTTTTTGGTCTTATGTTTCCTGTAAATAATACCTGCCGGAACAACAAGCGCAACACCAAGTATAAAATTGGAAAGCTCTCCAACCCACATTGTATGGGAAATCAGAAGGTGCATTAAGTTTTTTAAAAGGCAAACCAAAAATCCTGCCATAGGTCCCATGGAAAGTGTAGCAATCACCGCCGGAAGCTCCGAAAAATCCATAGTCAAAAAGCTCGGTACAATAGGAATACTAAAACCAAATAAATACAGTACCCATGATACAGCAACCAGCATTGCAATTGCCGTCAGTTCTCTTGTGTTGATTTTTTTCATTATTTTTTCCTCCAATCAATCTGTCGCAAAAACCCTTAAAACAAAAGAAACCCTGTGGAAAAATAACCACAGGGCATCAAAACCAATCCGGCATTACCGGAAGTTCGTTCAATAAGAGTCCTCACACACAATACAAAATGTATGCTTGATTATCTTCTTTCATCCAGACTATACTGTCGGTTTGAGAATCTCACTCAATCGGCCCATACACCATAAGGTTCAAGCGGTACGGGTTCGTGGACTTTGCAAGGCTGCATCACCACCGGTCGAGAATTGATATTATGAAAATATCTCACTCTGCCCTGAAGGTTGGAGTTTAAATTACTCACTCTTCGTATTAAATTGTGTTATCGATAACTCTGTTATAATACTATATCCTCCATTATATGTCAAGGTCCAATGCTTTCTTAAAGCTGCCGCTCAGATAAAAATACAGTGAAAGCAAGGTTCCAAGCACCCAGCCGATTGGCCATGAGCGCCATATACCGACATATCCCATCTGTCCTGACAGAACAAACGCAAGACATACCCTTATAATCAAATCCAGGAATGTAGCAGCCATAAACTGCTTCATCGCACCTGCCCCGCGAAGTATTCCGTCCGTTATAAGCTTAGTGCCTACAACAAAATAAAATGGCGAAACAATGGTTATAAACTTCATGCCGGCAGTAATTGCCTCGACACTCTCCTCCTTCATAAATAACGAAAGAAGTGTTTCTCCCATGGACAGATATAAAATAATGACAGGAATACATAAAATGTAAATCATCAATAGCCCGCCGCGGTAACCTTTTTTAATTCTGTCCGGCTTATTGGCTCCAAGATTCTGGGCGGTAAAATTAGACATTGCATTTCCCAGAGTCGTAAATGAAGTAATCACAAGATTATTAAGCTTGATGACAGCCGAATAGCCTGCCATTACGCCTGAACCGTACCTGTTTATAATGCTCTGCAGAATAATATTTCCTACTGAGACAAAACTCTGCTGCAGGATACTTGGTACGGCGACATATGCAATCTTACAAAACATCTGTTTTGAAAACTTTTTATACTCTTTTGAAGTATGTATGGATGAAAGTCTTTTAAATACAGTTATAAGTGCAAGCACGCAGCTTACGCCCTGACAGATAAAGGTTGCCCACGCGACACCTGCCACGCCCATTTGAAAATACCGTACAAAAATGTAATCCATAATTATATTGGCAACAGATGATACTGCCAGAAATACAAAAGGTGTTTTAGAATCGCCCATTGCCGAAAAAATTCCTGTCGCAATATTATAGAAAAACAAAAATAATAGTCCGGCCGTGTAAATATTCAGATATAAAAGAGAATCGCCAAAAACATTTTCCGGCGTATTAATCATTCTTAACAGGAACGGGCCACACAAAAAGCCTAAAGCAGTAAGAATCAGACATAATGCACCGCTCGCAATAAATGTAGTCCACACTGCAGTCTTCATTTCTTCCCATTTTTTTGCCCCAAAAAGCTGTGATACAATAACAGAACATCCAATATTGCATCCAAATGCAAATGCAAGATAAATTAATGTGACCTCATAAGAATTACCCACGGCTGCCAGTGCATTTTCACCTGCAAACTTCCCTGCAATCAGACTGTCCGCTATATTATACATCTGCTGGAAGATGATGCTTCCAAAAAGCGGTATTGAAAATTTCCACAGCACCACTTCCGGTTTTCCGACTGTCAAATCCTTATTCATTTTCCTGCCTCCGATAAAATTTGTTATTTTTTTAATTCCGTGTGAAATTATAGCCCCAATTCCTAATATTGTAAAGTTTGTAAAATATTGTTATTTTTTTCTTGTCAACCATGTACATACTGGTAGTATAATAGAGATAGCATTTTAAAAAATTAACAGGAGGAATAATATGACAGCATCTGATTTTTTACAAAAAGCAAAAGATGACAGTGCAAAGATTATTGCAGACCGACGTCATCTGCATTCACATCCTGAGACAGGCTTTGATTTAACAAATACTGTTGCCTATGTAAAAAAATCCTTAACAGACATGGGGTACGAGCCACAGGAATGTGGCAAGGCAGGACTTGTTGCTATTGCAGGCGGTAAGAAGGCCGGAAAGGTTTTCTTAATCCGCGGTGACATGGATGCACTTCCGATTAGAGAAGAGGCCGATGTAGAATTTGCATCTGATACCGGTAAAATGCATGCATGCGGACATGATATGCACACGGCGATGATGCTTGAAGCAGCAAGAATTTTAAAGGAACATGAGGATGAAATTGAAGGAACGGTTAAGCTTATGTTCCAGCCTGCAGAAGAAATTTTTGAAGGTTCAAATGACATGATTAAGTCAGGATTACTTACCAATCCTGATGTCGACGCTGCCCTTATGATTCACGTTATGGCAGGTATGCCGTTTGCATCAGGAACAGCTATTGTAAGTGATGGCGGAGTAAGTGCACCGGCTGCCGACTATTTCACAATCAAAATCCAGGGAAAAGGCTGCCACGGTTCCATGCCAAATGCCGGCATTGACCCAATCACTGCCGCAGCCCACATCATTACCTCCCTGCAGGAAATTCACGCAAGAGAGCTTGCACTTTCAGAGGAAGCCGTTCTTACCTTTGGAACAATGCATGCAGGAAATGTAGGCAATGTTATTCCGGATTCTGCAGAGCTTGGCGGAACCATCAGAACATACGACGAAGATGTCAGAAGCTATATTAAGAAAAGAATGACGGAAATAGTAAACGGGGTTTCTACTGCTTTCCGTACACAGGCCACTGTCGAATTCGGAAGCGGATGTCCTACTCTTGTAAATGATCACGATTTGTCTTCCTGCACGGTAAAATATATTCAGGAATTAACAGGTCCACAGAGTGCATTTACTGCCGGACAGTTAAGCAGGATGGCGGCACAAAACGGTCAGAAGACTCCAAAAACCGCAGGTTCCGAAGATTTTGCATATGTAAGTCAAGAAGTCCCTTCCATTATGGTTGCGCTGGCAAGCGGCAATCCTTCTGACGGATACTGCTATCCTCAGCATCATCCAAAGGTTAAATTTGATGAGAATGCCCTTCCCGTAGGAAGTGCAATTTATGCATATACTGCAATGCGCTGGCTTAGCGAGCACAAATAATAACTACTATAAAATACAAAAAGAAATAAAGTGAGGAATTAATATGGTAACAATGAAAGACATTATCCAAAGCCCATTACTTTTTATCTTAATAGTAATCGGCTTACTCTACATCGTTGGCTTTTCTGTCGTATATCTGATTAAGGCATATAAGCATTGTCTCGAATTGGGAATTACAAAAGAAGACGTTAACAAAGTAATCAAATCAAGCGTTGTATTTTCTATAGTACCAAGCTTATCAATTGTTGTAGGCCTGTTCGTTCTTATCTCAGTCATGGGAACATTATGGGCATGGTGGAGATTATCCGTAATCGGTTCACTCTCCTACGAATCAATGATTTCCAGCAGTGTTGCTTCTGCAATCGGCTTTGCTTCCACAGGTGAAATGATTGAAAATGCTACCGGACAACAGTTTGGTGTCGTAATGATTCTTATGAGCATCGGTATGTTAAGCGGCTTTTTAATTCTCATCCCATTTGGCAAAAAGCTTTCCATGAGCGTAAACAAAACCGAAACCTCAAGCGACTGGAAACACGTTTTCAGTGGTGTATTCATGCTTTGTATGTTCTCTGTTTACATTCCTGTTCTGTTAATCGGCGATACAATCCAGGCTGCAGTTATGCTGACCGGACTTGTTGTTGCCCTGGCTCTCGGAATATTTGCAAAGAAACCAAAACTCAGATGGCTTGCTGATTTCATCATGGCATTTTCCATGATTGCCGGCATGGCATCATCTCTGTTATGGACAAACATTTTTTCTTAAAACATGAATTGGAGGAATAAAATTATGAGTAAAGACAAAAAAATTTCAAATCTGGATTCCTTCCAGGCATGGTGTCATCGCTGGGGACGTGTCGGAACAGTAATTGCACTTGCATACATGATAGCACTTCCATTTGTTGTGCTTGGTGTATATGGCTGTCTTCCTACTGCCGGACAGGTATTTAACATAGCAACGCTTGGTATTCTGTTGATTTACATACCGGTCGGATTTTCCGAAGCCATTACATATACTCCGATTCTTGGTTCTGCATCTTACTTAACATTTATTACCGGAAATATCATGAACCTGAAGGTTCCATGTGCCGTTAATGCCATGAACCTGACCAAAAAAGAACCAAATACTCCTGAAGGAGAGGCAATTGCCGCTGTTGCTGTTGCCGTATGTTCCATCATGACAGTTATCATGCTTGCGCTTGCTGCGCTCTTTAGTGCATGGATTAGTCCTGTATTCGAACTTCCTGCAGTTAAGACCGCTTCCAACTACCTTATACCTGCATTGTTTGGTTCCATGACACTTGGTTTATTCGGCACCACCAACTCAGGCAAGAAGGTTGTAAAGAACGGTGTCGTTGGTATGATTCCTGTTCTTCTTATTGTGTCAGGTCTTGCACTTGTTGTCCGTATTACAAGCGGTGGTTCACTTTTTGGAGCAGTCGGATTTTTAATTATTTTCATGCTGCCTGTTGCTATTCTTTCTTCGCGTATTATGTGGAAGAAAGGCTTTATAAAGGTTGTCGACAAAGAAGCAAAATAAACTTACTTAAAAAAATGATGCCTGTAACGGCACTAAGCCTCAAAAAACTTAGTGCCCACGGCATCATTTTTTTGATTATAAGAATTTCATCATTTTACCTAGCATATGCTCTTCTACATTAATTGTCTTACGGACAAGATCCTTTACCTTTTTTTCTGCATTTTCATACTGATTAAGGTATCTGTGAAGAGACTTTATTCCCATGTTGCATCCATCCGTAATAAGACTTGCAACCGTCTTGTCGGATTCATTTTTAGCAAGCTTAACGTTGGTTTTTACCCACGACATGGTCTTTGCCACAACTCCCGGTTCTTTTTCCTTAACATCATACTCAAGCATAAGCTTTGAAAGATCCTCTTCCAGTTCCTCATGTTCTTTCCTGGCACAAATGAGAATATCACTGAGCTCATGGTCCGTCACACTGTTAAAAACATCATCAATGGCGCTGATTCCCATTTTTATACCCGAATCACATTCACGCAGAAGTTTTATGGTATCTTCATTTTCCAAATTAATCACATCCTTAATTAAAATATCACTTATAGTATTTCAATCAGGATTGTTTTTTATTCTGTGATGTTCACTCTATATGTTTCCATGCAGAAAATCCTTAATAACCGCAAGAAACTCTCTTGCATAATTCGTCGGTATCAGATACCACAGAGATGGAGATGCCTGACCGGACACATTGGTATAACCGGCCTTCTTCGCAATTTTTACCGAACGAAAAACATGAAAGTCGCTGGTAATTATAACGACTCTGTCACTTTTTTCATCCAGATATGCCTTGGAAAATTCCAGATTTTCTTTGGTGCTTGTCGACTTATCCTCCATGATAATTCTATCCTCGGGAATTCCGGCATCCACAAGATATCGATACATGCAAAGTGCCTCCGATATTCCCTCATCCGGCCCCTGACCACCGCTTACTATAGCCTTGCTCTTCGGATACTTTGTAAGATAACAGACTGCCGTGTCAAGGCGTGCTTTAAGGCTTAATGACGGATAACTGCCATTTACCTTGGCACCAAGCACAATAACATAATCCGCCTCTCCTGCCGTCTGATTTCCACAAATAATAATTATCGCCTCTACAATTATAAAAATGGCACAGCCAAGTGCCACAACTGCCTCTATGATAACCAAAAGCCATTTGGGAAGCCTGCTAAGACCTCCTTTGGCAAAAATAAATATAAGTCCCAGTCCGGCCAATGCAACCGCCGCTATCAGCCAGAAATAATTAAACTGCGTTGCAGGTCCTAAAATCCCCATTAAAAAGCTGAAATATATAAAACACCCTATTGCTGCAAGGCACATTAAAATACCGATTACCGTAAAGCAGTCAATTTTTTTCTTTCCCTTCATAAGACCCTTTCTATTATTTAAAAATACTGCACGGCAAAGAGACTTTACCATGCAGTATATTATTGTATTATTTAAAATATTTTACTCCCGATTCAAATATTCTTAAATCCTGTTCTCCGTAGATATTAATTGCAACGCTCTCGCCACGACGCTCAGAGTGAGCCATCTTTCCTAAACATCTGCCATCCGGACTTGTAATACCTTCAATTGCCATATACGAACCGTTGATATTCCACTCTTCATCCATTGTGATGTTTCCGTCAAGGTCACAATACTGTGTAGCAACCTGGCCATTTGCAAATAACTTATCAAGCCATTCCTTTGGAGCAACAAATCTTCCTTCACCATGTGAAGCAGGATTGCAATATACCTTACCAAGTTCGGCACCCATAAGCCATGGTGATTTATTGGTTACAACCTTGGTATATACCATCTTGGAAATGTGACGGTTAATTGTATTAAATGTCAGTGTCGGAGAGTTCTCATCCTGACCTGTAATTTCACCGTTAGGAACAAGACCAAGCTTAATTAATGCCTGGAAGCCGTTACAGATACCAAGTGCAAGACCATCTCTTTCATTTAAGAGCTTATGAACTGCTTCCTTCATCTTTTCATTTCTAAATGCAGTTGCAAAGAATTTAGCTGAGCCATCCGGTTCATCACCTGCTGAGAATCCACCAGGGAACATAATTATCTGTGCCTGGTTTATTGCCTTCTCAAACTCATCTACAGATTCCCTGATTGCATTTGCATCAAGGTTTCTAAATACCTTGACAATCGTATCTGCTCCTGCACGCTCAAATGCTCTTGCTGAATCATACTCACAGTTTGTTCCTGGGAATACCGGAATAAATACTGTAGGCTTAGCAACCTTATTCTTGCAGATGTGGATTGAATCTGCCTTGTAAAGCTGTGACTCAACCTTTGCTGTATCCTTTACTGCCTTAGTAGGGAATACCTTTTCAAGCGGCTTTGTCCATGCATTAAGAGCCTCATCCATTGTGATTTCTACTGAACCGTATGTGAACTTAGCTGATGCATTAACCTCACCGATAAGTTTATACTCTGTCTTAATTTCTGAGAGTCTGTCAGCCACAACTTCTGCAACAATGTTACCAAAACCTACTGCAAAGAGTTCTTCCTTACTTACTGATGTATCAAGTGCCACACCCATCTTGTTACCAAATGCCATCTTGGATACGGCAGGTACAATACCATGTGAATCAAGTGCATATGCTGATACAATTACGCCCTTCTGAATAAGTTCATGAATCTGTGCATACAGCTTCTTTATCTGTTCAAAATCAGGAACGTCAAATTCATTTCTTGCAATATCAAACTTAACAAGCTTATTGCCTGCTGCTTTTAATTCAGGTGTGATGATGTCCTTTTCTTTTGCAACATCTACTGCAAATGAAACAAGTGTAGGCGGAACATCGATGTCGTTAAAGGTTCCTGACATACTGTCCTTACCACCGATTGATGGGAGTCCGAATCCAAGCTGTGCCTCATATGCACCAAGCAGTGCCGCAAACGGCTGGCTCCATCTTCTTGGGTCCTCGGTCATTCTTCTGAAATATTCCTGATATGTGAAACGAATCTTACTCATATCACCACCTGCCGCAACAATCCTTGCAACAGATTCAACTACTGCATAAATTGCGCCATGGTATGGACTCCATGAAGAAATATATGGATTAAATCCGTAACTCATCATTGTTACGGTATCACATTTGCCCTTTAATACAGGAAGCTTTGCAACCATACTCTGTGTCTCTGTAAGCTGGTACTTACCGCCGTACGGCATATAAACCGAACCTGCGCCGATAGAGCCGTCAAACATTTCCACAAGACCCTTCTGTGAACATACATTAAGGTCTGATAACATATTAAGCCAGGTTGTCTTAACATCGGCAATTTCCTTATCCTTGAAGTAATTAGCTTCCTTGGACGGCATATCAACAATAACCTTGGTCTCCTGATGAGCACCGTTAGTATCAAGAAATGCTCTCGAAATATTAACAATTTCCTTATCTCTCCAGATAAGTACAAGTCTCGGACTTTCTGTAACAACAGCAACCTCTACTGCTTCAAGATTCTCCTCATCAGCATACTTAAGGAATGCTTCTACATCCTTAGGGTCAACTACAACTGCCATACGTTCCTGTGACTCAGAAATGGCAATTTCCGTTCCGTCAAGACCTGCATATTTTTTCGGAACCTTATCAAGATAAACAGTAAGACCATCTGCAAGCTCACCAATTGCAACGGAAACACCGCCTGCACCGAAGTCATTACATTTCTTAATCAGCTTACTTACTTCTTCTCTTCTGAAAAGTCTCTGAATCTTACGTTCTGTAGGTGCATTACCCTTCTGTACTTCAGCACCGCATGTTTCAATGGAAGCTTCAGTATGAACCTTGGATGAACCTGTAGCACCGCCACAGCCGTCACGTCCCGTACGTCCGCCGAGTAAAATGATTATATCACCCGGGTCAGATGTAAGACGCTTAACTGCTCTTCTTGGAGCAGCACCCATTACGGCACCGATTTCCATTCTCTTTGCCACATAATCAGGATGATAAATTTCCTTAACGTAACCAGTTGCAAGACCAATCTGGTTACCATATGAACTGTATCCGCTTGCAGCACCACGAACAAGCTTCTTCTGTGGAAGCTTACCCTTTAATGTATCATTAACGGATACTGTAGGGTCAGCAGCACCTGTTACACGCATTGCCTGATATACGTAAGTTCTTCCTGAAAGCGGGTCACGGATTGCACCGCCAAGACATGTTGCAGCACCACCAAAAGGCTCAATCTCTGTAGGATGGTTATGTGTCTCGTTCTTAAAGTTAACAAGCCACTCCTCAACCTGTCCGTCTACTTCTACAGGAACAACAATACTACATGCATTTATTTCATCAGATTCTTCCTGATCGTCAAGTTTTCCTTCTTTTTTAAGCTTTCTCATTGCCATGAGTGCGAGGTCCATAAGGCAAACGAACTTATCACTGCGGCCTGCAAAAATCTCTGCACGGTCCTTTAAATATTTCTGATATGTCCCCTCGATTGCCTCTTTATAATATCCGTCATCAAAAGAAACATCTGTAAGTTCCGTTGAGAATGTTGTATGACGGCAGTGGTCAGACCAGTATGTATCCAACACACGAATCTCTGTCATTGATGGATTTCTCTTCTCTTCATTCTTAAAATAATTCTGAATGTGTAAGAAATCTTTAAATGTCATGGCAAGATTTAATGAACCATAAAGCTCCTTAAGCGCATCTTCTGCCATATCCGTGAAACCGTCAAATATAATAACATCTGCCGGTTCATCAAACTTTGTAATGAGTGTCTGCGGCTTAACATCCTCTGCAAATCTTGAATCCACAGGGTTAACACAGTGATGCTTAATCTTGTCAAATTCATCTGCCGAAATGTCGCCTGAAATCACATATGTTGTTGCAGACTTAATAACAGGAAGTTCATTTTCATTAAAGAACTTAACACACTGTTCTGCTGAATCAGCTCTCTGGTCAAACTGTCCCGGAAGATATTCAACAGAAAATACTTTGTCATCGCTCTTTTTCGGAAATTCTTCCTCATATACATTATCTACAGGCGGCTCTGAAAAGACTGTTGTCAAAGCCTTACCATATGTCTCCTCCGATAAATTCTCGATGTCATAACGAATAAGAATACGAACATCTGTAACTGTATTAATACCCAGATATCCTGCAATCTCTTCCTTTAATTCTTTAGCCTTTACAGCATATGGTGTCTTTTTTTCAACATACACTCTCTTAACGCTCATGTCTTCCTCCTATCGTACCGGACTTCTTCCGATAACGTTAAATAATATTTATAATACCATATTTTGTCCAAAGGTACAACTAATTAAATACAAAATACATAAGCTTTGTATACATCAAAAAAGCCATTTATTTATTTTTTCCTAAGACAAAATACACCTGCAATAATAAGTACTGCTGCCATCACAAGTAAAACTGCAAGCTGCACTATAGAGACATCACCTGTAATGAGCCATGAAAATTTATCCCCAAGCTTGTCCCCGTAATAGAGAACCACAACGCTCGCCGCATTGTTAAGGAAATGCATTATTGATGAACACAATATGCTGTTACTCATACATACAACAAAGGCAAATGCAATTCCAAGAAGCCCTGTCGTAAAAAATTTTGTCAGACTCATATGATAAATGCCAAAAAGAGCAGCTACTATAAGAACCGCAGTTACAGGCTTATATTTCTTTACTGCTGACGACAGCATATAGCCTCTGAACAGTGCCTCCTCACAGATGGCCGGTGCAAGCGCAATGACAAGTAATGCAGGTACAAATCCTACGCCGTCAAGAATCATCTGAAAGCTTTCATTTACGCCTTCTATATCTGATACAAATATTTTGGATAATACAGCCGATAACAGCATCACAACAATAAATGTACCAATTTCAAGCAGCACAGCTCCAAGAATATGCGATACCTTTGGCATTTTAATTGAAAATGTCTCCTTAAAATCCTTCTTGGTATACCATGCCGCAAATACAGGAACACCCAGAATAATAAGCTGTGTAATCAAAAGTCCCATAAGGCCCAGCTTCACCTGCGCTATCGAGCCAACATACAGGCAGAGCAGCAACACGACTGCTGCCACAAGCAATGCATCAGAGAAATTAGGCACTCCGCCCTTTTTCAGATTTTTTCTGTCAGTAAACATCTGAAGGCTGACACCGCCCTCTCCAAACAAAATTTCCTCGCTGTTATATAATTTACTCAGTATCATAATTGCAATTCCCGCATATATGACATTGGTAATAAGCGTAACAAATATCGTCGTAAATGAAAATTTAAACACAAGAATATTGTTTATAAGCAGACATATGTTTACCACAGGAACAGACGCCATAAGTGTATTAAATTCAATATTTGGAATAAATCCGATATATCCGGTAAACATCACTACCAGAAGAAGCGGTGTAAGATAATTATTTGCCTCCTTAAAGGATTTGGCAAATATCGTTACACACATTGTTATTGCACTGATAAACAATGCAAACGCAATTACACATAAAATTACAACTAAAATTGCAGGAATGAATTCCACAAGATTAACATTCACACTCTCACTGTCTGCAATTTCCATCATATTGTAGAGATATATGCCCATACCACCCATGGAAATAAGGTTTAAGAGTGCCGATATAACTGCAACCGTCGCTACAGCCAGGAATTTTCCCATTATAAGTTCATTATTTTTAACCGACATCGTAAGGAGTGTCTCAAGAGTTCCTCTCTCTTTTTCGCCGGTAGTCGTGTCAATCGCAGGATACATTGCGCCCATCAGAATACTCACTATAAGTAAAAACGGAAGAATCGAACCGAGTATGCTTCCAAGGCTTTCCTCTTTAGTTGATTTGTCATTCCATTCAGTCTCAATCGGGTTCATTATCATTTCCGCATCAAGACCCAGTTCATTAAGGTATTTTTCTTCTGCTGTTCTTCTGTAAATATCAAGCTTATCCTCAATCATATTCGACGCTGTTGATGAATTGGTAACTGATGACAAATACTGTATTGAGAATTTTATTTTACCATCATCCTCTCCTACCGATACATAAGCATCAATATCCTCTGACAGTAATTCTTCATAAGCATTTTCAGACTCCACAATGTTTAAATGGTATTCAAGCTCATCTTCGCTGTCAGTAATAAGATTCTCAAACTCTTCCTTATCAAAAATCTCAGTGGAAATGTTGTCATCATAGTCAATTACGACCTTATATTCGCTTGACTGGATATCACTCATAACAAATGATGTAACTACCATTGCACCAATCATGATAAGCGGATATAACAGAAGCGGAACGATAACCATCATAATCATGGTTTTTTTATCTCTCAAAAGATCAAGCATTTCTTTTTTGTAAATTGATTTAATCTTCCTGAAACCCATAATTATAACACCTCCTGTTCGTTAATCAGCGCAAGGAATGTATCGCGAAGGTTATTGGTATAAGTCATGTTCCTAAGTTCCTGCGGCGTACCCTGGGCAATTATCTTACCCTTATGCACCATAATTATCCTGTCACACAAGAACTCCGCTTCCTCCATGTAATGCGTTGAATACAGAACGGACTTACCGGCATTGCGCTCCTGCTTCATAAATTCCACAATAGCCTTACTGCTTATAATATCAAGTCCTAATGTAGGCTCATCAAAAATATAATACTGCGGACTATGTACAAGACATCTTGCAATGGATATTCTCTGTGTCTGTCCGGTTGACAGTCTCTCTATCCTGTTATCAATAAATCCTTCAAGTTTAAGCACTTCGGATATTTCTTCTATACGTTTTTTTGTATCTTCAACGCTTAAATCATAAATATCTCCAAGCATCATAAGAAGCTCCCTTCCTGAAAGCCTGTTATAAAGCTTGGTATTTCCGGAAAGATAACCTATCTGTTTCTTTATCTCAATTTCATCTGTAACCTCATTACCGTTTTCGTCCATAATAACAACGGAACCGCTTGTCGGATTCATAAGCTTTCCAAGCATTCGAAGAAGCGTTGTCTTGCCTGCTCCGTTAGGTCCAAGTATTCCGAGAATCTCACCCTTATTAATTTCCATTGAAATTCCGTCTACTGCATTAAATTCTGTTCTTACATTCTTTTTTTCTGTTTTTGTAAATGTTTTGACGAGTTGTTCTGCTCTAATCATATTTACTCCCTTTTCATCCTTTAAAAATATAAAAGAGACAGCATCCCCGTAAGATGCTGTCTCTTAAATAATTACTTAAAAAGCTTTCTTCCGGCCCATATACAAATACATGCACCGATTACGGAAACAATAATACTTCCGATTATTCCGCTTCCGTTTATACCTATAATTCCTAATAAGAAGCCTCCGACAACACCACCAATAATTCCAAGAATCATGTTTCTAAGAATGCTGCCTTCGCTGTTCATAATCTTTCCGGCAATGAAACCCGCAATTGCACCGATAAGAAGACTAATTAACAAACTAATCATCTTATTATACCTCCTTTAATTTTTCTATTATTTTGCTGTAATATATTTCTGTGCTACTAAAAGTTCAGCAATAAGAACTGCTCCGCCTGCCGCACCACGAAGTGTGTTATGTGAAAGGCCGACGAACTTGTAATCGAATACGCTGTCCTCACGAAGACGACCCATTGAAATTCCCATACCATTTTCATAATTAACATCAAGCTTAACCTGTGGTCTGTTATCCTCCTCACAGTACTGAATAAACTGCTTTGGAGCACTTGGAAGTTCAAGTGTCTGTGGAAGTCCCTTAAAATTCTTCCATTTTTCAAGAATCTGCTCTTTAGTAGGCTTCTTCTCAAAATTAACAAATACTGCTGCAGTATGTCCGTCCAATACAGGAACTCTGATACACTGACAGGTAATTTTGCATTCATCTGAAGGAACAATCTGTCCGTCCACTACCTTACCCCACAAGCGAAGAGGCTCTTTCTCAGACTTTTCTTCCTCACCGCCGATGTACGGAATAATATTTTCAACCATTTCAGGCCATTCCTTAAATGTCTTTCCTGCACCGGAAATTGCCTGATATGTTGTTGCAACCACAAGCTTAGGACCAAACTCTCTTAATGCCGTAAGAGCAGGTGTATAACTCTGAATTGAGCAGTTAGGCTTAACTACTACAAATCCTCTCTTTGTACCAAGTCTCTTCTTCTGTGCCTCGATAACTTCAAGATGCTCAGGATTGATTTCAGGAACTACCATTGGAACATCCGGTGTCCAGCGGTGTGCACTGTTGTTGGAAACAACAGGTGTCTCAGCCTGTGCATACTTGTTCTCAATTTCCTTAATCTCGTCCTTTGGCATGTTTACTGCACAAAATACGAAATCTACCATTGAAGAAACCTTCTCAACCTCATTAATATCCATAACAACAAGCTTCTTAACAGATTCAGGCATTGGAACCTGCATCTTCCATCTTCCATCAACAGCTTCCTCATATGTTTTGCCTGCTGAACGACCACTTGCTGCTATTGCAACTACTTCAAACCATGGATGGTTCTCAAGTAATGTAATAAATCTCTGTCCTACCATTCCTGTACCGCCAAGGATACCAACTCTTAATTTCTTTTCCATCATAAATCTCCTTACTTTTTCCTAAAAGACACTTTAAATATTTTGTCTTTCTCTCGCGTACAAGTGTCTTTCCTCAGAAGATACTAACACAAACGCATAATAAATGCAACTATTTAACCAAAAAAATTTAATATTATTTTGAAGTCTTTAGAATTTCCTCCATGAAACGCTCTTCCATTGCATGAATAAATCTCTCTATATTATCAAGCTCCGGTGGGAATGGCACAAATCCTCCCGCCATCGACTGATGGCCTCCGCCGCTTCCAATGCCCCTAAGTGCAAGATTGGCAATTTTACCTGAATCTATGTTGGGATCACAGCTTCTTACAGACAGCTTGATTCCATCCTGTCTTAAGGAATACACGATTGAACAGTCTACCTCCGAAAGTGAAAGCATAAAGTCAGATATGCTCGCAATGAGTGATTCAGGGCAATCCTCTCCCGTATGGGCAATACTTATGTTATCAAAAATCTTGATGTTTCTGATTGCATTTGCATACGCTCTTAAATCGTTAAACTGAATCTCACTTCTTCCCATTTTGTTGAGCATATCCTGGTTAGCTGACCAATAAAGCTTATAAAACATATCAAGATCAAGCTGCGATACACCTCTTGACAGATTGGCTGTATCAATTTTGATTCCATACATCAGAGCTGTTGCAGTCTTCTCATCTACAGGTATACCTGCTTCCACAAAATAACTTGCCACTATCGATGCGCATGCACCAACCTCAGGTCTGATATCACTATATCTGTAATCTACTTTTTCAAAAGTAGGATGATGGTCAATACTTATTACCTTGTCACCGGCCAGATCAACAAGGTTAACATTTCCCTGCTGACTGTCCACAAGAATAATCTCATCCGTAACCTCAATTGATGACAACATATCAAGATTAACTATATTGACATCAAGATAATCTATAAGACGTACCATTGAATAACGGTCAATCTTGCCTTTGTAGCAGATTGTTGAATCGATACCATATTTTTTTAAAAGCTCATGCATTCCATATGCGCTTGAAACAGCATCCGGGTCCGGAAAATTATGTGTCTGGATATACACATGCTTCTTTTCAAGACAATTTATTATTTCCTCTATATGCAGCATTGAACTCTAACCCTCCATTGATTGCACCATGTTTTTATAGTATAACTCATTCGTACAAACACATCAAGCAAACTTTTCCATAAAATAATATATCACATAAGATTTAAATTTCAAGATGAGGAGGTACAAAATGAATCCAATTTTAGAATTTAAAGACCTCTCTTACTCGTATCACACAGTAAACGGAGAGCTTTGTGCACTAAAAGATATCAGTTTTTCGGTACTTCCCGGAGAATTCGTCTCCATAGTCGGTCCCTCAGGCTGTGGTAAAAGTACTCTTCTTTCACTGGTTACAGGTCTTATGACTCCGCAGACAGGCACTATAATTAAGGATACCAATGCCAGCATAGGATATATGCTCCAAAGAGACAATTTATTTGAATGGCGAACAATCTACCAGAATATACTTCTGGGACTTGAGATTCAGAAAAAAAAGACAAGTGAAAATCTTATTTATGTTGAACGGCTTATATATAACTATGGATTATCACAATTTAAAAATGTTCATCCAAGTGAGCTTTCCGGTGGTATGCGCCAGCGTGCCGCGCTTATCAGAACCCTTGTTTTAAAGCCTGATATTCTCCTTTTAGATGAACCTTTTTCTGCCCTCGACTACAAAACCCGTCTTGAGGTAAGTGACGACATAGGACGTATTCTCAAAGCAGAAAACAAAACAGCCATTCTGGTCACGCATGATATTTCCGAAGCAATTTCAATGGGTGACACGGTTATTGTCATGACCAGCCGGCCTGCAACGATTAAAAAAATAATTCCGGTCAATGTCTCCATTTCTGAAAGAACTCCGTTTAAAACACGTTTTGCACCTGAGTTTAAGGAAATATTCAATGATGTATGGGAGGAGATGAACGCAGTTGAGTGACTATCAGAAAAAATACCTTAAAAAAATTAAACAATATCATTATATAATCCTTTTTTCTCAGATTTATATACTTTTATCAATTATTATGCTCTGGGAAATCACTGCCCGTTACGGTCTCATTAATGATTTTATTTTCAGCTGTCCCTCACGAATGATAAATGCACTGCTTCAAATGTTTTCATCAGGAGCATTATGGAAGCACACGCTCATAACAATAACAGAAACACTTTTAAGCTTTATATTTGTCATAGGCACGGGAATAATATTCGCAGTGATTATGTGGTGCTGTAAACCATTCTCCGATATAATCGAGCCTTATATCGTAACATTAAACAGTCTTCCAAAATCAGCACTTGCTCCTGTGCTCATCGTATGGCTTGGAACAGGCTATAAAACCATAATTGTAACTGCGGTATCTGTATCTGTCTTCGGAACAATATTATCACTCTACAATTATTTTACTGAAACCGACCCTGAAAAAATCAAGCTGATAAAAACACTTGGCGGCAATAAAAAAGACGTTCTTACAAAGCTTATCCTGCCCGGCAGCATTCCTGCCATCATCAGCAGCATGAAAGTCAATATAGGATTATGCCTTGTGGGGGTAATTATTGCTGAATTTCTCGTTGCAAACGCAGGGCTCGGATATGTAATAATATACAACAGTCAGATTTTTAAAATGGATTATGTGCTATTGTCAATCTGCATCTTATGCATTGTTGCTGCAGCACTTTATCACATTATAAATATTATTGAAAAAAAGTATTCACAATTAAAAAGGGACCATTGATAATCAATAGTCCCCTACATAGGTCACATATCTTATTAAATAACTTCGTTAATCTTCTTGATGGAACCCGAAATAGTTGTTGACGCTTCCTTAATATTCTTGTAAATATCTGCTGAATGTCTTGACAGCTCACCCATCTGCTTAGCAACAACCGCAAAACCTACACCTACTTCACCGGCTCTTGCTGCTTCAATGGACGCATTAAGTGTAAGCATATTCTGTCTTGAAGCGATTGTTTCAAGTTCCTTGGTCTTATCAGAAATACTCTTGACACTTGATGTAAGGTTACCTATTTCACTCTCAATAACCTTGATTTCTCTTGCATTCTTCCACTGTATATATGCAAGATTGGCCATCTCGTTAACCGTATCAGACAGCAATTGTGCTGCTGCCTTAATAGAAGCCTCTGTTCTTACAGGAACTTTCTTTACCGCATCCACATATTCCTGCGGATTAATGCCAAGCTCTGCAGCAATCTTTTCAAACTTCTCAAGATCCGGCTCATTAGGCAATACCTGTCCGCCTATAATTGCGCCAAGCTTTTCTCCATTAACAATGATATCTGATGCAAAATCCATAAGTCCCGCATGGCAATAATACACACCCTTGCATTCATTGTCACACTTAACACATCTGCGGTTTCCCTCGCGTGAATTACGCGTATACTTCATACAAAAATCCGTGAAATTACTTGCTTCAGTTATATATTCACCATCCTGGTTCACTGCAATGGCAGCAAGTCCTGTCGCAGTAGAAAACATATCCTGAATAGCCTGTAATTTCCCCATATCCATAAAATCCTTCAAATACATAATAATTACCTCCACGTGCAAGCTATCTGTTAGTATTATAACATACAATATGACAAAAAACTACAAAAAGTAAAAATTTTCTAAAAATTTCTTAACTTTTTGTAGTTTTGTTACAAACTCATTTATGCACTAATGACAATTCCCCCGTCATTAGCATACATGCTCGACACACCATTTGTAGGAACTATCAGAATTTCCTTAAAGCTGCATTGTTTTTCAGCCTCTGCCTTTACAAACAGGGCTCTGTCATTATTATTACACTGTGCAATCACAAGTGTCTTCTCATTTTGATTTTTAACATTTTCATTTAACATGCCAATCATCTGTGAGAGTGATTTATTAATACCTCTTGCCTGTCCGACCTTTTCGATTGTACCGTTTACGGTTCCCTTCATAATAGGCTTTATGTTAAGTGCATTAATCAGAAGAGCCTGCATATGTGTGAGCCTTCCGTTTTTACGCAATGTCTCGAGTGACTCAAGCACAAAAAACGTACTCTTCTCTTCACGGTATGCCTCTACATATTCAACTATTTCTTCAAAACTTTTTCCTGCTGCCACCTGCTCTGTGATAACCTTGGCAATAAGTGTCTCCCCTGCCGAAGCCGAGCATGAATTAAATACATGAATGTTATTCTTACCGCCCTCTTCCTTATAAAGGCCTGCTGCCATAACCGCACTGTTATAACTTCCGGAAAGTTCTGCCGAAAGAGTTACAACATAAACATCTCCGTCAATGCTTTTATATTCCTCAAGAAACCTTTCCGGTGACGGGCATGATGACTTAGGGCACTCACTGCTTGCCGCTACCTTTTCAAGAAAAGACTTCTGGTCAAATGTTTCATCATCTATAATATCCACACCATCAACCGTCAGTGTCAGCGGTACGGAAACTATATGCTCATCTGCTTTCATATTCTCTGTTAAATCACAGCAGCTGTCTACAACAATTTTATAGTTCATTATTTGCACTTCCTTACAATGTAGTTTTCATTACTACTTATAGTAGCATATATTTCCTACACATTCAATAGTCCTGCAAAAATTAATCTTATTATTCGTTAAATACACACAGCGTAAGTTTTACTAATGAGTTCAAATCATCCGCTCCCATTGTTTCCATTGCCGAATGCATCGCAAGCATCGGAACACCTACATCAACCGTTCTCATAGGCAGATTCACTGACGCAATACAGCCAAGCGTACTTCCGCCCGGGCTGTCCGATTTATTAACAAATTCCTTGTATTTAATATCGTTTTTCTCACATATATTTTTTATTATGCCTGCCCCTACGGCATCTGTGGCATAAGACTGGCTTGCCGCCCGTTTAATCACAATACCGTCGTTTAAATAAACCGGGTTGGTAGGATCGTATTTTTCCGGGTGATTTGGATGTATGGCATGTGCACCATCCATCGACAAGAATAATCCGTCATAAATTTTCTGATTTAATTTGTCCGAAATTCCGAGTGAACCAAAGACTCTTTCAATAATCCTGTATAAAGCATCCGACCCGGCACCCTGCTTGGTTTTGCTTCCAACCTCTTCATTATCAAAAATAGAAACGAAATTGATATTGTGCTCATTTGTGATGCCGGTAAGCGCACTTATACATGCAAATGCTGATGCAAGGTTATCAATTCTTGGTGCCATTATTATTTCACCGTCAGCCCCTACATTTACTCCCGGTTCACAATTATACAGGTAAAGCTGATAATCAAGTATATCATCGGAAGCAATTTTCGTCTCCTTTTCAAGAAGCTTTAAAAGGTAGTTATCAGCGTTAAGGTTGTCTGACACCTCTTTTTCAATGACATTTATCAGAGGAAGCATATCCTTCTGCCTGTTAAGCTCAACGCCTTTATTGACATCACGGTTAAAATGAATTGCAAGGTTAGGGATTACAAGCAGCGGTCTGTTAAAATCCACAACCGTCACATCAGGATGAAATACATCCTTTCCTTTTGACACCACTATTCCCGAAAGTCCAAGCGGTCTGTCTAACCACGAACTAAGAATTGCGCCTCCGTAAGTCTCTACATTTAACTTAACATATGAGCCCGAATTAATAACAGGGTTAGGCTTTACAACAAAGCACGGCTGGTCCGAATGTGCTGCCGCAACACACAGTCTGCCCTCTCCATCATAGTCATTTCCAACATAAAATGCCACAATACTGCTGCCATATAAATCAATAAAATATCCTCTGCCCCTTTCAAGCATCCACTCACTTTCCGGTTTTAACTCTTCAAAGCCGTACCCCTTAAGATAATCCTTACATACACTTACCATGCAAAAAGGGCTTGTAGCCTTTTGTATAAATTTAAGAAAATCCTCTTTCATAATGCTGCCTCTCAATAATTTATAAGTTTTTAATTTGCATATATTTACATTATATTTTATACTATTATAAGATTTCATACAAGGAGCGTTACATGATTTACATTAAAATAAATAATCTTAAGGATTTCACTGCAAAACTGCTTGCAGGAACAACCTTTGACCAATTGGAGCTTGTTGAAGCACAGATTATGACACATTCCGCATTTTCCATAAATGGTAAAACAAACGAAGCATTTTTTGACGATTCCACCGACGCACGTAAAAATACCTACAACAAATGGTCACTGCTTCGTCCGATATGCTATGAAATAATTAAAGGCAGGTCTCTTCCGACTTTTTTCAAAATAGTCATGCGCATGGATGAGTCTTTTGTACAAAAGATTACATCACAGACAGAAGGATTTACCGACGCCGACATTGACGGTCTTTTCATTAACATCAAATATGAAAACGGTGCGTTATCAATAACAACAGGAACCTCTCTCAAAACATTTACACTGGACAAAACTCTTGAAAAAAATTATGACCGCTTTATTCTTGATTTTCTCGAACAAAATTCAATAGATTTTTCATTTTGTTAGCACTCTGATTAAATGAGTGCTAATTTTTTCTTGACATTCCTATTCTGCTGTTTTAATATATTCTTTGATTTAAATGAATTATTTATAAAAGGAGTGAATGTTATGTCAAAACAAAAAGGAAGTCTTTCTATCAACAGTGAAAATATTTTCCCTATAATAAAGAAGTGGCTCTATTCAGACCACGATATTTTCTACAGAGAATTAATTTCCAACGGTTGTGACGCAATTACCAAGCTTAAAAAACTTAATGTCATGGGTGAATACACTATTCCTGATGATATGGAGTTTAAAATTACCGTAAGCGTAAATCAGGAGCAGAAAACCATTACCATCACAGATAACGGTATTGGTATGACTGCCGATGAAGTAAATGAATATATTAACCAGATTGCATTTTCAGGTGCTGCCGCTTTCCTTGAACAGTATAAGGATAAGACCAACGAGGACCAGATAATCGGTCACTTCGGTCTTGGTTTTTATTCGGCATTTATGGTTGCTGACCGTGTAACCATTGACACACTCTCCTACAAGGAAGGCTCTGCTGCCGTACACTGGGAATGTGATGGCGGAACAGATTATGAAATGTCTGAAGGAACCAAAGATACCATTGGTACACAGATAGTTCTTTACTTAAATGAGGACAGCTACGAATTTTCAAATGAATACCGTGCGCGTGAAGTCATAACAAAATACTGCTCATTCATGCCTGTTGACATTTTCCTTATAAATGAAAATGCACCTGTTGAAGAACCTGCAAAGGATGAGGCATCAGACGCAGAAAGTGCTGAAAATACAGATGAAGCAAAGGAAGAAAAGAAGCCTGTTCCGATAAATGATAAAAATCCATTATGGAACAAGCATCCAAATGAATGCACCGAGGAAGAATATAAGGATTTCTACAGAAAAGTATTCCATGATTACAAGGAGCCTTTATTCTGGATTCATCTGAATATGGACTATCCTTTCAACTTAAAGGGTATTCTCTATTTTCCAAAGCTTAATACGGAATATGATACTCTCGAAGGAACAATCAAGTTATATAACAACCAGGTATTCATCGCAGATAACATCAAGGAAGTTATTCCTGAATTCCTGTTACTGTTAAAGGGTGTCATCGATTGTCCTGACCTTCCTCTTAACGTATCAAGAAGTGCTCTCCAGAACGACGGCTTTGTTAAGAAGATTTCTGACTACATTTCAAAGAAGGTTGCTGACAAGCTTTCAGGAATGTACAAGACTGACAAGGAAAATTATGAGAAATACTGGGATGATATCAATCCGTTTATCAAGTTCGGCTGCTTAAAGGATGAAAAGTTTGCAGAGAAAATGAATGATTTTATCATTTTCAAGGATTTAAACGGCAAATATCTCACTTTGGCAGAATATCTCGAGGAAAACAAAGAACGCTGCGAAAATACTGTTTTCTATGTAACAAACGAAATCGAGCAGAGCCAATACATCAATTTGTTTAAGGAAGAAAATTTAAATGCAGTTATCTTAAAGCACAACATTGATTCTCCTTTCATCACACACATGGAGCAGAAAAACGAAAACGTCAAATTCGTCCGTATTGATTCTGACCTTTCAGATGTGTTTAAGGAAGAAACCTCAGAAGACGAATTAAAAGAAATTTCGGAAAAGTTAACTGAGCTATTTAAAAAATCCTTAAATAATGATAAACTAGAGGTTAAGGTTGATAAACTTAAAAATGAA
>JBJEOB010000162.1:0-5250 GCA_051880495.1 Lachnospiraceae bacterium | reverse complement strand
TCTTTCTCAAAAAAAGAGATATCAACGCACCAGGGTCAATATCTCTTTCTTCTTATTATAATTCACTTGTCAAGCATCAAATCGGCAAACTGAAAGTTGTCTCTCAGTTTGCAAATCTGATTACTTGATTATCAATATCGACCGTTGCCACAACACCAAAGGGAATGATGCAACGTGGCTGGGCGTGTCCGATATTGATATTGCACACTATGGGCAAATTCGGATGCTCAATTACGTCTACCAGTATCTGTTTATATTCCTGCACATAAGTTTCATCCATCGGCTTTCCTATAAGAATACCTGAAATCACATCAAAAATGCCTGTTTCTTTTAGTGCGAGTACAGCTTTTCTGTATTTTTCAGGAGACATCTTCTCTTCGCTGGATTCTAACAGAAGAATCTTTCCGACCCAATCTGCAATCTCTGGGAATAGTTTGTATTTCTTGCAAAAAAGCGGCATATCCACATAGCGTTCTCCATTGAAAAAATCATAAATGGAATCAATACAACCGCCAAGAATCTCTCCTGAGAAAACAGAATTGCCTTGCAGTAATTCAAAACCATAATCGGAATGATATTTTAAAGGTGTGCCAACCCGATTGATACCAAAATCCGTCCTTCCTTCATACCAGATTTCGCTGGGTCTGACTTCTTTTATCATTCCGGTACTTATCAGTTCTTCAAAATACTTTTTTGTATATGGGAGCATATCTTTGTCCAGTTCACAGACGTCCGCAAGGAAAGACTGCCCATAGAACGTTTTCATTCCAACCTTATGGAGCATAAAATGATTGATCGTCGTATCAGAAAAACCAAGGAAAACTTTATCGGAGACTGCATCTGCCAGTTCATTATGTTCAAACAGGAAAGGCAACAAGCGATATGTATCATCTCCACCAATTGCACAGAGAATCATATCAATCTCCGGATCACTAAGGGCTTGTAACAAATCAGCCGCACGCTTTTCAGGATGGTTTTTGACATATTCTATTCCTTCAAGGGCATGAGGCATAAATCGAACATTCAGGCCAAAGTCATTCAACCTTTTTATTCCTATATCTACCTCATGCTTAACAAAATCCTCTCCTATTGTTCCGCTCGATAAACTGACAATAGCTATATTCTTTATCATAATCTTTTCCTCCTCCACAAATTCAAATTCGTAATATATAGAGTGAAGAGTATACAACTCTTTGCTCTTTTATTTTATGATGAAGGTGATTGGCCTACGAAATTTCAAATTGGGACACCACGCCCGGGCGAAAATGTGTTAGCCAGCCTTCATTATTCTGCATTCGATTCAGCAAGTTGGGACATAGCTCCCGTTTAACCAACGAATATGAATGGATTCTGAAGAGCTGTATCCAATCAAAATACTATAAGTTAAAGGAGGTACCTTTATGATTGCTGTTGGTATTGATGTTTCCAAGTCAAAGAGTACCGTTGCCATTCTAAACTCTGATGGTAGCCAACGAATCAAACCATATGACATGAAACACAATCACTCTGAAATGAATGCACTTGTTAACTATCTAAATGAACTGAATGAACCCCTCATCATCTTGATGGAGTATACAGGACACTATCACTATCCAGTTCTCAAGAAACTTACTGATGAGCATTTTTCCGTCTGTTTAGTAAATCCGTATCAGATGAAAAAATATGGTGATACGGAGTTGCGTCGTAGTAAAACTGACAGAAAGGATGCCATAAGAATCGCTACTTATGCTTTGGAAAAATCTTATCAGTTAGTTCCGTATTCTGTTGATGACCAAAAGTATGTTGACTTAAAAATGTTATCCAGACAATACAGTCAAAGAATGTCTACACTCACTATCAACAAAGTATATTTAGCAAATTTGCTAGATCAAACCATGCCGGGAATCACATCCATTCTCCCCCTAAGGAGCAGAGACCCTGAAACCAGTCTCAGTATGATGTTCATCAAAAAATACAAGTCCTTTGATTACATCTGCAAAATGGGAAAATCTCGATTCCTTGACAGTTACTCTCGCCTGGTCAAGAAATCACGTAATCGAAATGCTTCGCACCTTGGTCTTGCCATCTATGAACTAGCCACCAGCAGTATCACTACCAATGGCGAAAACGAATATACTGTGTTAGCACAAACCCAATGCATTGACCTTGTTGCAGAAGCTCAACGTTCAGCTGATTGCATCATCGCACAAATGCAGACAATTGCCGAAACCTTACCTGAATATAAAATACTTCGAAATATGCCCGGTGTTGGTGAACGTCTTGGTCCACTTATTCTGGCTGAAATCGGTAATGTCAGACGTTTTCACAGTGGAAAAGCTTTAAATGCTTATGCCGGAAACGATGCACCACCATATCAGTCAGGAAATTTTGAAAGCCACAATCGACACATATCAAAACGTGGGAATGCGGCTCTCAGAAAATACTGTTTTGAGGTTATGCAGGCTCTCAAACTGATAAAACCTCAAGATGATCCTGTATATCTTTTTCTGCTAAAAAAAGAACAGGAAGGGAAACATTTCAACGTTGCCAAAATGGCTGCCGTGAATAAGTTCCTTAGAATTTACTATGCCAGAGTAATGGAACTCGAACAGTAAATCTGATTACATTATTATATATTTTTCAAAAATCTACAATAGGTAGGTTTATTAAAGTTACCCATTTTTAGAAGTGAAAATTTTCTCAAAACTTTAAAAAAACACTTGACTTACATTAGCAAGATTCTTGTATTCTTTCATGCTCACCAGAAGACTGAAATTTTCACCTTACAATTACATATTCATTTCATCCACAGTTGAAGCAGACTTTACTGTCATTTCAACCCACGCCGGACGAAATCCACTTTTTATTGCATTTCTCGCAGATTTCAGATTCGACCATGCACAACAGTAGAATGGAACCTTATCTCTTTCTAATATTTCCATCGCCAATCTACTGGTTAATGCCGATGCTATTCCTTTTCTACGATATTCCGGAAGCACATCAACTCCAATCTGCCACATGGTTTCACAGTCTGCGGAGCATGCTGCCATCCCTATTAATTTTCCATTATAATATGCTCCAACACCAAGAACATCTAACTCCTTACGTTTTTCGCATAGTGCATTACTCCACTCTGCTGTGTATAGTTCTTTAAAATCTTCTGCATATAAAATCTTTAGTTCATAATCGCAAGGCAATGCAGTCAACACAGACACATCAGGCAAAAAATATTCAGCCATAAAGCACACACGAAATCCCAATCCCTGAAATGCATCATTCAAGACATGCATATTAGGTGTTTCAAAGCAATGCTCTACCGGGTACTTGTTGATATATTGTTCTACAATATCTCTATACTTTTCTGAAATAGTTGCAACAATATTATCTCCATATGATATCAAGTTGCATACATGTGGAAGTTTTAAATACTTTCTTGCTAATTCATTTTCTTTTGAAACGATTACCATGTTCTTACCACAAATAAAATCTTTAACGCTACAATTGGCATCTAATGCTGATTGTTGCATAGCAATCTGTTTTATCATCTCGTTTGTCCACTTCATTTTAATGCTCCTTAAAATTCAAAGTTTCTGTTCCCTATAAAAAATAATTTTTCGGGATTTACCAAATCCACAATATTTATTTCTGTCGAAAGACCAAAAAATAGTGTTATCACAAATACATATCTGTTCCAATTCTTTTGTCGGTTCTCCAATTTTCTCGGCAATGATTTCAGCGGTAGCAGGAGACATCACAAAAATTAGATTATCGTATATATCTTTGTCAGATGTTCCCCACCAATCGGGAGCCTTGCTTAATATATCTTCTAACTTTTCCTGCAAAATAACAAAAACCGGAATATCCAAGCCAAACCTTTTCTGTATCATATCATCATTTGTTCCTCCCTCCATATTTTTTCATTAATGCTTTATATCTGTTGGTGTCGCATTTTTCACAATAATCATTCCGTCATATAATTCTGCAGGGACATCATTGATTCTATAGCTATTTGGTAAGATCTTATTCAAAAAGCTATAACCCTCTCCGAGTGATCCCATCAGCATATTTTTATTGATAATTTCCTTGATTTTTTCTGATTTCTGCAGTTTATCAAAATCAAGATACGTCATATCCATCCCAAGGGCATACGCTGTATTTGCCAAAGGATCAGCAGAATAAAATTTTCGCGTAATTCTTTTTCCATTTTTTCCAGGCAAATTGCATTCTGTTTTGTAAAAATCTGTGCCAATGACAAAATAATCATCACCATATTTTTCAAACAGTTCTTCACCCATGAATGTAGTATATGTACTCTTCTTTGCCACATGTCCGTTATGCCCCGAAATCATAAGCATAGATTCGTTTGCTTTCTGAACATGCTCATAAATCCAGTCGATGTTTTCAGCCATATAATGATCCCTTATTTTTGCATAATCTACATTTGACGCATTACTAAGCTCCTGATTTTGCAGATAACATCTCGCTGCCTGCGCATACATTTCCATCCCTGGTATATTCTTTAAAGTTTCCGCAGCATCTTCCATATCGGTATACTGCATCTTAAGTTCTGAAAATGCTTCATCTACACATTTTTGATCCAAGTCGGAGTTTTGCATATCAAACCCATAAAAGCTTAACATCTCTTCCGGTTTTGCCTGTTTATTATAATCTGCCATATAGCGAATCAATGCCCTCATTTCATCCGTCTGGTAAATATGAAAAGCAAGTGCTTCCACTGCATCATCTTCCGTATTTTTCCCCTCACCGTGTATATATTGATTTACCAATAAGCATCCACCATAATCTGCTTCTAAGGCAAAGGCCTTACAGTTGTATTCCTCTACCATTTTTCTAAACATATCAAGCTTTAATTCCTGAAATTCTTTATTTCCGTGGGTCGCCTCTCCAAGAGCAAATATCTTTACATTTTCCGGTATCGCAATATCATCGATTTCCTCTGCAACTTTCAGAAATTCTTCATTATTTACCTGTGTTCCGAAGTTCATGCCCCCATAAGATATATATCTTATGAATGCCATGATTGCAGCTCCAAATAGAAACGCCACGATTATCTTTCCAATATATCGCTTTTTTGCATGATCTTTTTTCATCCGTCAACCAACTCCTCTCATCTTTTCACGCTTAAATTTCGAAAAATCTGACACCTGATATCACACACGGCTCAATATGTGTATGTTCAAACTAACAATTTCCACTCCGCCCCGTCCTCGTCTATCCAGGTATCCGTACCGTTATAGGTAAAACGGCGTT
>JBJEOB010000161.1:0-28411 GCA_051880495.1 Lachnospiraceae bacterium | reverse complement strand
GTCAATGCTCTTTTTATTTGCAAACTCCCGAAAATAAAGGTTTTAAAAAGAAAAAAAGGTAGTAAATTTGACACTACCATACCGTGTCAGGAGGACTTATTATGAAAAAAACAAAACGAGTAGAAGCAGTTTTGGATTCAAAATATACTGTTGAAAACCTAAATGCGCCGTTAACCGGCTATGCTGTCATTTTGGCATATGTCGAAGAAAGTCACGGATTTATGAGTAGAGATACACAGTATATGGCATCGTTTCTTATCGGAAAAAGAAGAAAAGATTTTCAAGTGGATAAAGAAGTTTATAATCGCCTCCAGGAAGGGCACCGTGGGATTCTGGAATACGTGGGCAGTAATTTTATAGAATTTACGAAAGGATAAGGTGAAATTATGATAAAATTTTTAAAAAGGGTTATTATTTCAATTATTATTTTGTTCTGTGCAGTTATTAGTCTGTTGACCGGTGAGCGGATATTTAAGACGTTTGCGGGTGCAATAAATTATATGGATTGTACGGAAGAACAACTGAATAATCGTTTCCTTTCGGTAGAATTTGAAGAAATAAGTCCGCTTGCCATGAATTATAATGACAGAAGCTGTTATGTCGGGAAAACATATGATGGGAGAATGGTGCTTGTGTTAAAAGATACGGCAGATGATGAAGGTCTTACGCCGCACACATTACTGAAGGGCATGTTTATTGTAAGTACGGCTGCGGTAAATGATGTGAAAAAGAATATGACTGATGAGAATGAAAAAGCAAAGTATATGACCGAATTAACAAAGTATGCATTTACTGTCACTGATAATCCGTATAATCTTACCGTATCAACCTTTGTTCAGTTTATTTTGGGCATTCTGATTGTTATTGCAGCGGTGTTTTTTAAGATTAAGATTCGCTTGTCAAAAGAAAGATGATAAGTTTTTTTGCCCAATCTGTCGGATATAATTTATTTGGCTTTTGATATTTATACTCTTATTGAAGAAACGGCGCCGTTGTATTACAATTAAAATCGTAAATTGTCGTGTATGGCAAAAAATAACTATATGAGGTGACGTGCATTATATGAGAGCATTAAGTGATAGAACAGCTGGTTTTACGGATTCTGTAATCCGAAGAATGACAAGAGTTGCAAATAAGTACGGTGCGGTTAATTTATCGCAGGGATTCCCGGATTTTGACCCTCCAAAGGAAATTACCGACCGCCTGGCGCAGATTGCACCAAAAGGTCCACATCAGTATGCATTGACCTGGGGTGCACAAAATTTCCGTGAAGCATTGGCAGGAAAGTATGAACATTTTAGTGGAATGAAAATTGATCCGGATTCTGAAATAGTAGTAACCTGTGGAAGCACGGAGGCGATGATGGCAGCGATGATGTCAGTTACGAATCCGGGCGATAAGGTTGTGATTTTTTCACCATTTTATGAGAATTATGGTGCAGATACAATTCTTTCAGGAGCAGAGCCAATCTATGTTCCGCTTGTTCCGCCGACATTTGATTTTGACCCGGAAGTTCTTGAGGATGCATTCAGACAACATCCGAAGGCAATGATTCTGTGCAATCCTTCCAACCCGTGTGGTAAGGTTTTCACAAGAGAAGAACTTCAAATTATTGCGGATTTGGCCCAAAAATATGACACGTGGGTTATTACGGATGAGGTATATGAGCATATTGTATATGAACCGTATGAACATGTGTATTTGGCAGCGCTGCCGGGGATGAGAGAACGTACAATTCAGTGTAATTCACTGTCTAAGACATATTCGATTACAGGATGGCGACTTGGGTATGTTATTGCACCGCCGGAAGTGATTGACCGTGTAAAGAAGGTTCACGATTTTTTGACAGTCGGTGCTGCGGCACCTTTAATGGAAGCAGCAACAGTGGGACTTTATTTTCCTGATACATATTATAAAGATTTGCAGGCACATTACACACATATGAAGAATCTGTTTGTGGGTGGACTTCGGGATATTGGACTTACATTTACAAAGCCGCAGGGGGCATATTATGTTCTGGTGGATATCAGCGAGTTCGGTTATGAGGATGATGTGGTATTCTGCGAAGACCTTGCCCGTAAAGTGGGAGTTGGTGCTGTTCCGGGTTCAAGCTTCTTTAAGGAAGACGTCAATCATCTTATTAGGATGCATTTCGCAAAGCGGGATGAAACACTTAACGAGGCACTTGACCGTTTATCGTCCATCCGGGAAAAGATGAAACGTTAAGAATGAAAGTAAATCGTACTATTTACGCATTATGCGAAGAATGGATTTGGTTGACCGGTATTTAAAATTGTGATACCATTGAACCAACAAAAATATGTTGTATATTTTAGGAGGAATTTGACATGAAGATTGTTGCAACAGAGAATGCACCAAAGGCTATTGGACCATACTCACAGGGAATTGTAATGGGAAATGTTCTTTTTACATCGGGACAGATACCGGCAGATCCACAGACAGGTGCAATTATCGGTGAAGATATTACGGCTCAGGCAGAGCAGGTTATGAAGAATCTCGGAGGAATTCTTGAGGCGGCAGGAGCTTCATATACATCAACAGTAAAGACAACCTGTTTTCTTGCTGATATGAACGATTTTGCAGCATTTAATGCAGTATATGAAAAGTATTTTACAGGAAAACCGGCAAGAAGCTGTGTTGCCGTAAAGACATTACCTAAAAATGTTCTTTGCGAAGTTGAGGCTATTGCTGAATTATAGTAATTGGTAAAAATCAGAGCGTTAAGAAACTGTGAAATCTTAACGCTCTTTTTTAGTTAGTTTCTGTGACCGGTCATAAAACCGTCAAATTCGCTATACATTGTCTCTTCAAATTTGCGCATCATAACTGTAACGCAATCATCTGAAAATGCCAGCTCGATAAGCACACTTCCCACAGATTCATCAACTAATTGTGCCTTTATTACAAAAGTATTTTCGTCTCTGAACGCACCGCTGACCGCTGCTTTGTGATTATAGAACGGAAATTGAGTGTTTTGATTGTAGCCGATTCCAAAGTTGAGTGAGAACACACCTTTATCAGTCTCATAATCAAATGTGCCGTCATATTTATCGAGAGACAGAGAAATCCATTTAAATCCCATCTTATTGGTGTCAAGAGTGAATCTTACGTTATTAATTTTATCAGTAATCGGTGAAACACTGCTTCCGCTTACAGGAATAAGGCTTCGTGTTTTTAAATAAGTGTCAAGACTTGCTGACGGATTCAAAGCGTCAATTTTATCATATATTTCCTGATAAAATGCATCGTAGATAAGCTGTGTACCTCCGGCACGACCCTGAGTATCTGCTGTTGTGATAAAAAGAATATTCTTGTCAGGATAGTAAACTGCATATTGCCCGCCCATTCCATAGCAGGCTACACCATTGTGTGTAGTCATCCAGAATTGATAACCGTATCCCTGCATCTCTTCCCAGGTTGCTGACTTGGCATATGTATCTATCTGACGACTTGTGGCAGCTTTGATATATTTTTCAGGAAGAAGCTGTCTGTTGTTGAATCTGCCACCTTTGCTTATAACGTACATAAATTTTAATAAATCCATTGGTGTAGCCATGAGACCTGAACCGCCAAGACTTTCACCGCCGGGAGCACAGAGTACATAAGCCTCTTTGGAAAAGCCGATTTCATCCAAAAATTTGATACGGAGATAATCAAGCATTTTATTTCCGGTAAGCTTTTCTACAAGAGCACATAGTGTATGTGTGGAAGAAGTGTCATATGAAAAAACACTGCCACATTTATGAGATGGGGGCGTGGTAAAAAATGATCCGACCCAGTCGGTACAACCGGGAGCTTTATATGTTGTTGATGAGTGACAGGTGGACATTTTAAGCATATCGCGGATAGTCATGCAATAAAGATATGGCGAAAGTGGAGTGTCCGGCAGCTTTTCAGGGAAATACTTAATAATTGGATCATCAAGTTTTAATTTACCCTCCTCTTCAAGGAGACCTATAGCAACAGAAATAAAACTCTTTGTTATAGAGAACATTCTGTGAAGAGTATCTGATGTATATGGAGAGTAGTAGGTTTCTGCCACAATAGCATCATCCTTCATAAGTATGAAACTGTGCAATGGCAGATTCTGATTCTCAAGACGATTTAGAAAGTTAATAATCCATGCAGAAGAAATTCCGACTTCTTCAGGATTCTGGTATTTAAAGTAATTATCCATCGATGCACCTCGAATTTTATGTGATAATATAATTATATATAAGCATGGATTTTTTTCAATGAAAATATAAGTAAAAGAAACGATTTATGTTTGATAATACAATTTAAATGAATTATAATTTAGATATCACTTTGGCTGGGGGATACACATTATGGATGAACTAATCAGAAAGGCAATAGAAGCAAGAAAAATGTCGTACAGTCCGTATTCAGGATACAAGGTTGGCGCTGCACTTGAGGCGGAAGACGGTACTGTTTATACGGGTTGTAATGTTGAAAATGCTGCATTCGGTCCTAGTAACTGCGCTGAAAGAACAGCTATTTTCAAGGCAGTCAGCGAAGGCTGCATGAAATGGAAACGAATTGTCATAACAGGCGGAAGGGGCGATGAACCAACCGATTATGCGGCACCATGTGGTGTGTGCAGGCAGGTTATGGCGGAGTTCTGCGACGGAAGTTTTGAGATAATTCTGGCAAAGAATGAAAAAGATTTTATTGTATACACACTTTCACAGCTTTTGCCGGAGAGTTTTTCTTTAAAATAGAGGGTGTTCTTGTTATTTAATAAACTTTGTGATATAATTATCTATAATTTTATTTTGCGTTTTTACAGATGAATAGAAGGGGAAGATTGGCTAATGGCGAAATTTAAGACGGGATCAGCAACTATTGATAAATATCTACAGATAAAGAAAGCCGATGAAGGTTTTTACAGATATGTCGGTGAGGATAATTTTATATCCCTTGCTAAAAGTGCGCATCCTGATGATTTGTGTCGTCTTAATGATGCAATTGACAACCTGAAAAAAGATGGATACAATATGCTGGCGTATCGTATCAGGAAAGCTGACGAAAAGTATCGCTGGGTGCTGGCTGAATTAAGTCTTGAGACGATTGAGCTTGCAGGGGAGCCATTAATTCGTATTGATATAATAGATGTAAAAGAGATGGAACGTGAGATAAAAGAAATTCAGAATATGAGTCAGGAGTATGGAGAATATCTGGGACTCATAGATGAATACCTTTTCTGCTACAATATAGACGAAGATTTATTTCACGTTTTTCTTGGAGATAAGAGCCAGAAGGTTGACCTTATAAAGAGTCCGTTATCTGACTGGATAAATTCAGTTATTGAAAATGAATATATAGACAGTGAGAATACAGATGTTTTTGACAGTCTGTGTAATGATATCAGAAGTGGAACGCGTACATTCAGGTATGAACTTCTTTCATCGCAGTTTTCTGCAACAGGTGAGAAGGAAATGCATCTGATAAAGGGTAAGACCATCCGTAATGCTGCACGCGAACGAAGGGTTGTGGGCTGCATTTCAGTAATCGGACAGGATGCCAAGAAACGCGAACTTACAATAAATGCCAATTCAGATAAGGATGCCGCTCTTGATATTCTTAACAAAAAGGCCATCACCGGTTATGCGACAAAGCTTATTGCGTCAAAGCCTGACTATTCTGTTTATTTATGTATTCTTGACCTTGATAACTTTAAAAATGTTAATGATACATATGGTCATATGTTTGGTGACGAAGTGCTGGTTACGGCAGCAGGTATTCTTAAAGAGGCGGTAGGAGACAGGGGCGTTGTCGGACGAATCGGTGGCGATGAGATGATGATTGTCCTTGAAAATATTGAAAATCATTCTGAGCTAAGAGGTATTTTAAGATCTATAAGAAGTAACATTGAATGGGCATACATGGGAAAGCTTGACGGATTTAATGTCACATGCTCAATAGGAATTGCATCTTATCCGGTACATTCAACCGAGTATGACACATTGTTTAAGATAGCTGACAAGATGTTATATCGTGCCAAGAAAAAGGGCAAGAACAGATACGTGATTTATACACCTGAGATTCATGGAGATGTTCTCAGTGACAATGCAGATTTAGAAAAGTCAAGCCTTACGAAGGAGAAAAAGAATAAAGTCAGTCTTGTTATGGAACTGATAGAGTATTTCTTACAGCAGAAGATAACATCATACGAGATGGCTTTAAATGAGACAGGGCTGGCATTTGATCTTGACGAAATAGATGTTTTCTACGGCAATCTTGATTACAGGCTCATGACGTGGGACAGGGAGCCTGAAGAATATGAAAGAAAGATTAAGTTTGTTCATGAAAATAATTTTCAGAATTTGTTTAATTCAGATGGTCTTGCAGTAATAAATTCGACTCCTGATATTGAGATTATCTATCCGTCAGCATATGAATATATGATGAAAAATAACATTACCGCAGCAATTTTGTATAAGATGAAGAATTTAAAAAATGAAGGTTATATTACTTTTTATAAGAAAACATCGGCAGCAAGAAAATGGGGTGAGGATGATAAAGCATATCTGAACTTTATTGGAAAAATTCTTGAACTGTCATATGGTGACCGTTAACAAAAAGGGGCTGTCGCTTTAAGATGATGATATCAATTTCTTAATGCGACAGCTCCTTTATTTTATAATAGGAAATGAAAGGAAATGTCATGAAAGCTTTACTTGTGGCTATTAATGCGAAATATATACATTCCAATCTTGCTGTACACAGCATAATGGCTTACGCTTCAAATTATGGGGAACATATTGACGTGGCTGAATATACAATTAATAATCAGATGGATTTACCGATACGTGACATTTACGAGAGAAGACCGGATGTAATATTTTTTTCATGCTATATATGGAATATAGAATATGTTAAAAACATTGCGAGAGAAGTTAAAAAAGTTATTCCTGATATCAGAATATGGTTTGGCGGTCCGGAAGTGTCTTATGATGGTTTTGAAATTATCGAAAAAAATCCATATCTTGACGGAGTCATGCTTGGAGAGGGTGAGCTTGTATTTAAGCATTTGATGGAACACTATTGTGATGGAACAATAGGGCTTGAGGACATACCGGGCATAATGTACAGGACTGAAAATGGTCCGGCGTTAAACGAAAGGCAGGAGCTTATGCCGATGGATGACCTGGTTTTTGTTTATGATGATATCAGTAAGTATAATAACAGAATAATATATTATGAAAGCAGCAGGGGCTGCCCGTTTCGATGCAGTTATTGTATGTCGTCCATTGATAAGACGGTTCGTTTCAGAAGTCTTTGTCTGGTAAAAAAGGAGCTCAAGTATTTTCTTGATAATAATGTACCTCAGGTCAAATTCATAGACAGGACATTTAATATACGAGAAGACAGAACGTTGGAAATACTTAAGTTTATTTATGAAAATGATAATGGAATTACAAATTTTCATTTTGAAATAGCAGCAGACCTTATTTCTGATTCAGAACTGGAAGTTATATCAAAAATGCGTCCGGGACTTATTCAGCTTGAGATAGGTGTACAGTCGACTAATTGTGAGACAATCAGGGAAATCGACCGTGTGACTGATTTTGATAAGATTAAAGAGGTTGTAAAAAAGCTTAAGAAAAATAATAATGTACACATTCACTTAGATCTTATTGCAGGACTGCCAAAGGAAGATAAATCATCCTTTATTAATTCGTTTAATGATGTTTATGCATTAAGACCCCATGAGCTTCAGCTTGGCTTTCTTAAAGTGTTAAAGGGTGCCAAAATGCATCGTATGGCAGACCGGTACAAAATTAAGTATCTTGATGCGGCTCCGTATGAAGTGCTTTGCACAAAGTGGTTATCGTTTCAGGATATAACAGATTTGAAGCTTGTTGAGAATATGGTTGAGGTATATTACAACAGCGGACTTTTTGCTAATACATTGTCTGTTCTTGAAAGATTTTTTGAAAATCCATACAGGTTATACGAAGGTTTGGGCAGATATTATAAGGACAACGGTCTTTTGGACATGAATCATACACGTATTACAAGGTATAAGATATTAATGGATTTTATAAGGACGCAGACGTCTGCTCCGTATGAGGCGTTGAAAGAAGTACTTATATATGATTTGTATTTAAGGGAAAATCTCAAGACAAGACCGGATTTCTCCTGCCCGAATGAAGAATATAAGGAGTTGACAAGAGAGCATTACCGTACATATTCTAAACTGTGGCAGGACAGAAATTTTCATATAGAGCCATTTTCCATAGATGTATCAGACTTTATTGAACATGACAGTATTAAGAAAGAAAACACCATAATACTGTTTGATTATGATAATAAACATCCTATAACCAAAACGGCAGAAATAACAGTATTGAATGAGGAATGAAAATGATAGATTCATTTGTTGCATTGGATTTGGAAACAACAGGAGTTGCTCCTGCGTCAGACAGAATTATTGAAATAGGTGCTATTAAAGTTATAAACGGTATTGAAACAGGGAGATTTAGTACATTTGTAAATCCCAGGATGGTTATCCCGGACAGAATAACAGATATTACGGGAATAGACAAAAGTATGGTAAAAGATGCACCGGTCATAGACGAAGTGCTGGAGGATTTGATGTCTTTTTGTGAGGGGCTTCCGCTCCTTGGTCATAACATAATATTTGATTACAGCTTTTTAAAGACGGCATGCGTTAACAGAGGATATCAGTTTGAAAAGGATGGAATCGATACGCTTAAGCTTGCCAGAAAATTCCTGCCGGACCTTCCAAGTAAAAGGCTTGGAGAGCTGTGTAAATATTTTGCAATAGACTCAGGGCACAGCCACCGTGCATATGATGATGCACGTTCTGCATGGAAATTATATGAAAAACTGTGTGAGCAAAACAGTGAAAATGCTGAATTTGATAAAGTAATTAAATTAGAATATTCGATTAAGAAAAAATCGCCGATTACTCCGGCACAGATAAAATATTTGAATGGATTAATAAAAAAGCACCATATTGTGCCGGACGTGGAAATTGAGAGCCTGACAAAAAATGATGCTTCAAGGTTGATTGACCGGATATTATCATCATATGGACGTGAGGTTTAGGCGATAAGATTCTGCAGCTTGTGTATTATGATGTTTTTCATTGGAGATTCGGATGAACTGATATTATCAATAAGCTCATTAACTCGCTGCGGGTCTTCTTTCATATAAATTGTTGCAAGATTTACATATATGGAACTTGAATCACAGCCACATGAAACGGCATATTCCAAAACAGTTTTGGCTTCACCGGTATAACCTTCATCAAGAAGAGCCTGAGACCATTTCCCAAGGATGGTTGTGAGTTCAAGATAGTTTTGGTCGTACTGGGTCAGGTCAGGCAGATTAGCGACACCATATGAAAGCTTTAAGTCGGTATTGCTGATTCCGTTTAAATTAAGTATCCTGCATTTGGAGAGTTTTAATATTCGTTCTTCATAATCGGAAATTTTTTCTGACGGATTTTTAAGAAAAGGTAACTTTTCTGTTGGAATTGTGATATAATCCAAATTACTGATATCTTTTTTTCGGGTAAGATTGGCAATACGCTCTCTTTCCCAGAATTCCTGCTGGGATTTCTCTTTGTCACGGGTATTATTCTTTAGCAGGGACGTGAATATAATACAGAATAAAGCAAAAAAAGGAAACAGAAATTTCATTTTAAATCCTTTCTGGTATGAATTAGGAGGTGCAATATGTTTAACATGAATAGTCGTAAAACAAAAAAAATGATATCGACAATCATCATTGTAATACTAGTATTATGCATGGTAGTACCAATTGTTTTAAGTGCTCTTATTTAACTATAACTATACTAATTTGTGAGGTTGTTGTCAAATATGCGTTCGGGTAAAATATCAGAAGCAGTTTTGAAACGTTCGGTTTTAAAAGAAATACATACAAAAAATGACATGGTCCTTGAAGGCGCAGGTGTTGGAAATGATGCTGCCGTATTACGGGGAGATGGTGATATGGCTGTTGCAGCAACTACCGTCACGCTTGGTGGAAATACGCCTGCAATGACCGGAATATACCGTGTTATGGCGGATTTGGCGTGTAAGGGCGCAGGTACAGATGCGATTATAATGAATGTAATAATGCCGGAACGTTTTGATGAGCGCATTTTAAAGAATATTATGAGACAGTCCCAGATGCTTTGTAAAAAGTATGGTATACAGATAGCAGGCGGACATACGGAAGCAACAGGAGCTGCCAGGGTGCCGATTGTGTGTTATACGGGAATCGGTAAAAGAAAATATACGGTTTCCGGTGAAATAAAGCCGGGAGATAAGATATATATTACAAAATGGATAGGATTAGAGGGCGGATATCAGCTATACAGGATGAAGAAGGAAGAACTTGAGAAAAGATTTCCGGGGAGTTTTTTTGACTTGTTTGACAGAATACCAATGATGTATGATATAACAGAGGAAGCCGAAATTGCATGCCAAAACGGAGTTACTTATCTTCACAATTTATCTAACGGCGGTGTCATGAATGCCCTTTGGGAATTATCAGTTAAGGGAAAATGTGGTATTAAAGTTGATTTTAAGAAGATACCTGTCAGACAGGAAATAATTGAGGTATGCGAATATTTTGATTTAAATCCATACAGAATGCTGTCCGGTGGCTCTTTGTTGATGACAGCACCGGCAGAATATGATATAGTAAATGTATTAAATGAGCATGATATTCCAACTGCCTTGATTGGCGAAGTGACGGATGACAATGACAAGATTATAATGAATGAGGATGAAGTACGTTATCTTGATACGCCGGGACGGGATGAGTTGTGGAAAATAATAGATGGAGAGGCTTAGCATATGAGAGAAAAAATATTGGCAATGCTGGAACAGAATGGAAGAATAGATCTTAAAGACCTGGCGGTTATGCTCGATATTAATCAGGTGGAACTTGCCAATGAAATAGCACAGATGGAAAAAGAACACATCATTTGCGGTTATAATACAATTATAAACTGGGATAAGACAACACAGGAGAAGGTTACAGCGTTAATTGAGGTTAAGGTAACACCACAGAGAGGTCATGGATTTGACAACATTGCAGAGAGAATCTATAACTACAGCGAAGTAACATCGTTATACCTTATGTCCGGTGGATTCGATTTCACGGTAATTATTGAGGGAAAGAGCATGAAAGATGTTGCATTATTTGTTTCATCCAAGCTTGCAACGATAGATGGTGTTTTAAGTACAGCTACACACTTTGTACTTAGAAAATATAAAACATATGGCACAGTGCTTGAAGATAAAGAAAAGGACGAAAGGATGCTTGTAACACCATGAGAAACCCATTGTCAGACAAAGTGTTAGGAATCCAGCCATCAGGAATTCGTAAATTCTTTGATATAGTCAGTGAGATGGAAGACGCCATTTCTCTGGGCGTTGGTGAGCCGGATTTTGATACTCCGTGGAGAATCAGAGAAGAGGGAATATATGCCCTTGAAAAGGGACGTACATTCTATACTTCGAATGCAGGTCTTAAAGAACTTCGTGAAGAAATAGCAATATACTTAAAGAGAAAATATAACTTACATTACGGAATAAATCAGATACTTGTTACGGTAGGCGGAAGTGAGGCCATAGACATAGCACTTCGTGCGATGATTAACCCGGGCGAGGAAGTAATCATTCCGCAGCCAAGTTATGTTTCATATCTTCCGTGTGCTGTTCTTGCTGATGCGAAACCGGTGATAATTAATCTTAAGGAAGAAAATCAGTTTAAGCTTACGGCTGATGAACTTGAGGATGCAATTACGGAGAATACCAAGGTTTTGATTTTGCCATTCCCTAATAACCCGACCGGTGCTATAATGAACAGGGAAGAGCTTGAAGCAATTGCAAAAGTTATAATAGAGAAAGATATTTTTGTTATTTCAGATGAAATATATGCAGAGTTAACATATAGCGGCAAGCATGTGTCCATTGCCGAGATTCCGGGAATGGCGGAGAGAACTATTGTTATTAACGGATTCTCCAAGGCATTTGCAATGACGGGATGGAGACTCGGATATGCCGCAGGGCCACAGGAAATTATGCAGCAGATGGTGAAGATTCATCAGTTTGCTATAATGTGTGCACCGACAAACAGCCAGTTTGCGGCTGTAGAGGCATTAAGAAATTGTGATGCAGATGTCGAGAAAATGGTTGAGGCGTATAATCAGCGAAGAAGATTTCTTCTTAATGCATTTAAAGAGATGGGACTTGATTGTTTTGAGCCTTATGGTGCATTTTATGTATTCCCAAGCATTAAGAAATTTGGAATGACATCGGATGAATTTGCGACAAGATTACTAAAAGAAGAGAAAGTTGCAGTCGTGCCGGGAACGGCATTTGGAGATTGTGGAGAAGGATTTTTACGAATTTCCTATGCGTATTCCATAGATAATCTGAAAATTGCAACAGAGAGACTGTCGAATTTTGTTAAGAGACTAAGTACTAACCAATAAGGAGGAAATTCATGTCTGAATTAAGTGTTGAATATATTAATCCCTTTTTAGCTGCAGCAACAAGCATTATGAAGAGTATGTGCCAGCTGGATGTTAAGATTGGTAAACCATATGTTAAGACAACGGAATTTGAAAATGATTCGCTTGTAATCATGATTGGCGTTACCGGTGAGATGCGTGGTCAGGTAATGATTGCTTTTTCTGTTGACATAGCCTGTGACATTGCGTCTAAGATGATCATGGCGCCTGTTACGGAGCTGAATGAATTATCTATGAGTGCAATAAGTGAATTAGGTAATATGATTCTTGGAAATGCAGCAACTATTTTATCAACCAAGGGTATTGGAATTGATATTACACCACCTACATTATGCAGAGGAAATTTATCTGTAATTAATTCATATTCAAAGAATATTTGCATTCCGTTACACTATGACAATGGAAAATATGTTGAGCTGGATATTGCAATAAAGCAGGAGTAATATGTTAAATATAGTTTTGCTTGAGCCGGAAATGCCGGCTAATACGGGAAATATAGGAAGAACGTGTGTTGCCACTAATACAAGACTGCATCTTATTGAACCACTTGGATTTCACATAAATGATAAGATGCTTAAGAGAGCTGGTCTTGATTATTGGGATAAACTGGATGTTACGGTCTATGATAATTATGAGGATTTTCTGCAGAGAAATCCGGGAGCCAAAATTTATATGGCTACAACCAAGGCACCAAAACCATATACACATGTTCATTATGAACCGGACTGTTATATTATGTTTGGAAAAGAAAGCGCAGGTATTCCTGAAAATATTCTTCTTGAGAATCAGGAGACATGCGTAAGAATACCGATGGTTGGAGATATAAGGTCACTCAATTTATCCAATTCTGTAGCTATTGTTCTCTATGAAGCGTTGAGGCAGAATAACTTTGAGGATATGAACCTTGAGGGACATCTCACGAAGTATGACTGGAAGTAAGGTTTTTGTCGTTATATTTTGTAAGTGAGAAGGTAAATTCCGTACCTACTCCTTCTGTACTGATGACATCGATATTTTCCTGATGTGCATTAATAATATCTTTTACAATGGACAGGCCAAGGCCTGTTCCTTTTTTGTCTTTTCCTCTCGATAAATCCGTTTTGTAGAAACGGTCCCATATTTTGCCGATAGCATCACTCGGAATTCCAATGCCGGTATCTTTGATTGAGATAAATGCCTTTTCTGCGCGTTCATTTACGGTTATGTATATTTTGGAGTCATTATGGCTGAATTTAATGGCATTATCGATTAAGTTGTATACGACCTGATTAATTCTTTCGAGGTCAGCATATACAATGGTGTTTTTAGCTGAAAATGTAAGGTCAAATTTTATACCCTTTTTGGCACACGTACCCTCGAAGGTTTCTATGGTATGCTTAATAACGAAATTGATATCAAAAGGTTCGAGATTAAGACGACTCTTCTTGGGGTCAATGTTATTAAGTGTAAGCAGGTTATTTGTAAGCTTGCTCAGACGTTCTGTTTCAAATATCACTATATTAAGATATTTGTCCTGCATTTCATGAGGAATTGTACCATCAAGTATGGCTTCGAGGTATCCCTTGATTGAGGTGAGAGGTGAGCGGAAGTCATGCGATACATTTGCTATGAACTTTTTCTGTGATTCTTCAAGCTGGTTAAGCTCATCTGCCATATAGCCCAGAGCAGCAGCGAGGCGTCCGATTTCATCATCATTGTATTCTTTTAACTCAAATTTAAGATTGCCATGACCAAATTCACGTACGGCATGCGTAATTTCCTTTAATGGTTTGTGAACTTCCCAATAAATCAGCCAGATGAAGATTGATGAAAGAAGTGCACATATTACCAGTGTAAAGTAATTAGTATTAAATATTGGTGTAAGCTCGGCTTTAATAGAAGCAACGGATTTGTGCATTAATACATATCCGCAGATTGACAGTTCGTAGGAAACGGGAACGATAACTGTCAGATAATCATCTGAAAAATAATTGTAAAAGTTACCGATTGTATATCTCTTTTTACCGGTTAAATTGGGATCAAAATTTTCCGTGAAATAATCAGATTCAATAGAGGAATTTTCATCGGTATTAAGGATAATTTCTCCCTCGTCATTTAAAAGCATGATAATCGAATCGTTATATGATGCAATGGTACGCAGCTGAAGCAGCAGGGATTCGATTCGTGATGTACCCGAATAGTAAGTTGCGTAATTGTTTGAAATTGAAAATGCCTGATTATACATGCGCTCTGAAGTCAGGGAAACAGCCTGTTTATAATCAATCTGGTAGGAGGCAATGGCAACACAAAAGAACCCTAATAAAAGGATTATGACATAAAACAGTATAAATTTATTTAAAATAGTGTTGCGCATTAGAAATTCTCCTATTTCCTTACTTCAAACTTGTATCCGATTCCCCAGACTGTAGAGAGGTTCCATTTTTCATGGTCATGAATCTTTTCACGTACCCTCTTTATGTGAACGTCAACTGTTCGTGTGTCACCCATATATTCATAACCCCAGATATGATCAAGTAACTGCTCTCTGGTAAAAACCTGATTCGGAGATGATGCAAGGAAGAATAACAATTCAAGCTCCTTTGGCGGCATCACAATATTTTCTCCCTTATAAATTACGGAATAGTTGGTAATGTTAATTATCAGGTCAGGGTATTCTACATAGTTGGATTTGTCGTCCGTAGCTACAACTGCAGGCTGATATCTGCGTAATACGGCTTTTACGCGGGCAACAAGTTCTTTTGAATCGAATGGTTTTATCATGTAATCGTCTGCACCAAGTTCCAAACCAAGAACTTTATCAAATGTTTCACCTTTTGCAGAAAGCATGATAATCGGTACATTAGAGTCTTTTCGTATCTCACGGCATACCTGATAACCGTCGATTCCCGGAAGCATAAGATCAAGAAGCACAAGATTAGGCTGGAAAACCATAAACTCAGTCAATGCGCTTTCTCCGTCGTTTACAATATGGGTTTCAAAACATTCCTTTGTCAGGTACAGAGAAATCAGCTCTGCAATGTTGTTGTCGTCATCTACGATTAGTATTTTTTGCTTGGATGCCATTGTTTACCTCCTGTTAATTTTATTTGAATTCTACAATTGTTACGCCTGTTTCACCTTCACCGAATACGCCGAGACGAAATGATTTTACATAACCGGTACGCTTTAGCAGGCTGTGGACGGCACTTCTTAGTGCGCCGGTTCCTTTGCCGTGAACAATACGTACCTGTGGTATTTTGGATAAATAAGCGTCGTCAAGATATTTGTCAAGTTCAACCATCGCCTCATCTACGGTAAGTCCGATAAGATTGATTTCCGGCGAAATGGTCATTGTCTTGTTCATCTTGATTTTACCGCTTCCGGTTCTGTTATTGTCAGGCATTACATCATCCTGATTTTTCAAAATGTCGAGGTCTTTTATATTGACCTGTGAACGAAGAATTCCCATCTGTACAAATAAATCGCCCTTGCTGTTTGGAAGAGTGCTTACGGTTCCCTCAAGATTGAGTGAAAGAACCTTTACTTTTGTACCAATGGTAAATTCAGAAGCAGAATGCTGCTTTGTGTGTTTCTCTTTGTATTTAAGCGCCAGACGCGCTTCAGCCTTATCCTTCTTTTCACGGAGTCTGGTTCGCTGTTCTTCCATTTCGCGGGCGGTAAGACCGCTCTTGTTAAATGTCTTAATAGCATCATCAGCATATTCTTTGGCTTCGCGCAATATGGCAGCAGCTTTTTCGTTGGCATCTTTTAGAATCTTATCACGACGCTCATCGATTTTCTCGTTTTTATTTTTTAACTGTGTTCGCAATGCTTCTATTTCTTTTTTGTACGATTCGATTTCTTCCTGTTCCTTTTCAATCGTAAGACGGCTTTGCTCAAGGTTAGACAAAAGATCTTCGAAAGAAAGCGTATCTTCGTTTATCCGTTTTGCCGCATCATCTATAATTGATTTGGACAGGCCAAGTTTTCCTGAAATGGCAAATGCATTACTTTTACCGGGAATTCCGATAAGAAGCCTGTATGTCGGACTGAGCGTTTCTACATCAAATTCGCAGCATGCATTTGCAACACCCGGTTCGGATAAAGCATAAAGCTTAATTTCACTATAATGTGTTGTTGCCATTGTGCGAATTCCCTTCCTGTGAAGAAAGTCGATAATTGAAATGGCAAGTGCGGCTCCTTCTGTCGGGTCTGTTCCTGCACACAATTCGTCAAACAGCACCAGAGAATGTTTGTCGGCATGCTCCAGAATACGGACTATATTAGTCATATGCGATGAAAATGTACTCAAACTTTGTTCAATGCTCTGCTCATCACCGATGTCCGCATAAATATTGTTAAAAACTGCAAGAGAAGAACCATCAAATGCAGGAATGTTTAAGCCTGACTGTCCCATAAGTGTCAAAAGTCCGACAGTTTTAAGAGTAACCGTTTTACCGCCAGTATTCGGACCTGTGATTATGAGTGTATCAAATTCATCTCCGAGGTAAACGTCTATCGGGACAATTTTCTTTGAATCGATGAGCGGATGGCGGCCTTTCTTGATGTTGATATATCCATCTGTATTTATGGCAGGTTTTGAACATTTATATGCCTTGGCAAATGCTCCCTTGGCAAATATAAAATCAAGCTGTGATAATATACGGTAATCAGTCGTAAGTTCATTACAATAAGGTGCCGCCTTGGCAGAAAGTTCCGCCAGAATACGCTCGATTTCTGCCTTCTCATTTAATGAAAGCTCTTTAAGCTGGTTGTTTAAGCGCACGATTGCAATAGGTTCAATAAAGAAGGTTGAACCTGTTGAGGATTGGTCATGTACCATTCCCTGCACCTGTGATTTATATTCGGCCTTGACTGGTATGCAATAACGTCCGTTACGGGTAGTAATGACATTTTCCTGTAAATATGTCCGGACAGACTGAGAATTAAGCATTGAATTCAGTTCAGTGTGAATCTTATCATTAGCAACGCGAATCTGTCTGCGGATATCTTTTAATGCAGGACTGGCATCATCGCTCATTTCCTCTTCGGAGATAATACAGTGTTTAATCTCGGAATTAAGTGTAAAAAGCGGCTCAAGCATATTAAACATTTCATCCAGGCTGTCAGAAGCAGCTTTGGACTCATCTTTTCGTGAATAACTCTGCACATGGGATACGGTATCCAGAGTTGAGTTTATTGCCAGTAATTCACTTGCAGAAAGCGTGCTGCCTATTTCAAGACGTTTAACGGATGCAACAATATTTTTGGCACCGGAAAATGACAGACCACCCTGTGAATAAATTCTTGTAAGGGCATCATTTGTCTGCGTGAGAGCTTCTTCAATAAGAACCGGGTCAGTCATTGGCATAAGCTGTCTGCAGAGCTGTTTTCCGGCATCTGATGTGGCAAAGCTTTCTAATTTATCTGTTATTTTGTTGAACTCTAATATTTTTAGAGATTTTTTATTCATTTCAAATTCCCTTCATTACTACAATTATTCTAATTTTAACCTATTTATATATTGTTTTCAAGTACATGAATAGTGTATAATTAACAAGTTAGTAATAAAATGTTCATATTTTGGTTTTATAATCACATCAATATTATGCAAGTGCTCATAGGGGTGTATTTATGGAAAACAATAAGGACCAGTACAATCTGTATACAGAAAAAATAAAACAGAGTCCGTTTGAAAAATATAAGCTGCTGTTCGACCTTGGAAAACTGGCATTAAAGGCTGTATTTGCAGGAATTATAATCGCACTTACATTTTTGGCGATAACGGGGATTTATTGGGACGATGATAAGCAGGTTGAAAATCAGCGCAAGGAAGTGAATATTCCGCTTGATGATGAACCTGATAAAAATATTACACAGGTGGAGCCTGATGATAAAAATATAACAGACGGCAATGGAAATGCTACGGACGGTACCCTCCGGGAAACTGATTTATATGCAAGGGTGGAAGATATAATTGCAAATGTATCTGCATCCGTTACAACGGTTACAGCCGTTGCGGAAAATGAAGACCCGCTGTTTTCGGTTATACAGAATTCAGTTGATTATCCGGGAATTATTATTGCTGATAATGAAGTTGAGTATCTGGTACTGACAGATGCAGCAATTGCAGATGCTAACCTTATTAAGGTAACATTGAATGACGGCAAAGTGATTCCGGCATCATTTGTCATGGCAGACAGACTTCTTGATATGGCAATCATTGCAATCGGCCATGAGGAACTGGAGACGATGGGAATACAGAAGCTTCCAATAATAACAATGGGTAACTCATATATGTTAAAACAGGGAGAACTGGTTGTTTCAGTGGGTAATCTGTTTGGAATTCATTCTGCCGTGGATTTTGGAATGGTAGTTAATTCTGAACAGGTACTGTATGAGGCGGATTCAAGACACCGTCTGATATATACCAACATGCACGGAGCAAAGGCATGTTCGGGATTTTTGTTTAATGAAGACGGGGAAGTTGTCGGGTTTATAAGCAAGAATAATTCTGTGCAAAATGTAGTGGCATATGGTATTTCAGATATTAAAATAAGAATTCAGAATATCACCAATAACCGCAGAATAGGTTATATGGGAGTAATCGGACTTGAGGTTGATGAGAAACAGGCTGAACTTCATAAGATTCCTGTAGGAGTGTGTGTAACCTCGATAAGACCTGATTCACCTGCATATAATGCAGGCATTATCAATGGTGACATTATTACGGATATCAGTGGAAGAACAATAACCAATTTATATAACATAGAGAGAGCAATGTGTGAATTTGAACCCGGAACGGAGGTTACGGTTACGGTATACCGCAAGGGTAAGAAGGAATATGTGCCTATGGAATTTACAGTGACTTTAGGTGAAAGGTAGTCGGAGGAGTTATGAGATATATAGATAGTCTTAAAGATGGAGACAGAGTTACTTCGGTTTATTTATGTAAGCAGAAGAGTATGGCAGTTACCAAGACAGGTAAGGAATATGAAAATGTAATTATGCAGGATAAAACAGGTTCATTAGACTGCAAAATCTGGGACCCGGGTTCTTCGGGGATAGAAGATTTTGACGCAATGGATTATGTAGAGGTCACAGGAAGGTTAACGGTGTTTAACGGCACTCTCCAGATGAGTATTGAACGTGCGAGAAAATGCCGCGAGGGAGAATATGACCAGAGAGATTATGTCCCTGTATCATCACGTCCGATAGATGAAATGTATAACCAGCTCATGGGATATATCAATGCATTTAAAAATCCGTATATCAGAAAACTTGCTGAGAGTTTCTTTGTTGAGGATAAAGAATTTATCAAGAAATTCAAGGCGTGTTCCGCTGCAAAATCAATCCATCATGGCTTTATGGGAGGACTTCTTGAACATACAACTGCAGTCGCAAGAATCTGCAGCACGTTAGGAGATTTTTATCCTATTCTCAATAAGGATTTACTGGTATTGTCGGCTATTTTGCATGATATCGGTAAAGTAAATGAACTGTCTGCATTTCCTTTAAATGATTATACAGACGAGGGACAGCTTATAGGACATATCGTTATCGGTGTTGAAATGGTAGATGAGAAGCTGCGTGATATTCCGGATTTCCCAAAGACGCTTGCTTCTGAAATAAAGCATTGCATTATAGCACACCATGGTGAATTCGAGTATGGTTCGCCTAAGAAACCTGCCCTTATTGAGGCACTTGTGCTTAGCATGGCTGATAATCTTGACGCAAAGATTGAGCAGATGACAGAGATATTTAATGCGACCGACAGTGATACATGGCTTGGTTTTAACCGCCTGTTAGAAAGTAATATCAGAAAGAGCAGTAAGGACGAGTATGGCAGATAAAAATGAAATTGTAACCGTAACAATTGAAGATATGAGCATGAATGGAGAAGGTATAGGCAAATATAATGGCTATACCTTATTTGTTAAGGACACAGTTGTAGGTGACGTGGCAGAAGTCAAAGTGATGAAGGCGAAAAAGACATATGGTTATGCAAAGCTTATAAAGCTTATTGTACCTTCGCCTGACCGTGTAGAAGCAAAATGTCCTATTGCCAGACAATGCGGCGGCTGTCAGATTCAGGAAATGTCGTATGCGGCACAGCTTGCATTTAAGCAGAAGCTCGTGGTAAATAACCTTGAACGCCTCGGAGGCATTACACCGGGTACATATGAACTGTGCCCGATAATAGGTATGGAAGCACCGTGGCATTATCGCAATAAGGCTCAGTTCCCTGTTGGCGTCAATAAAGAAGGCAGACTCACCATGGGATTCTATGCCGGAAGAACACATTCAATTATTGAGACCGAAAAATGTTATCTGGGCGACCCTGTGAATGAGGAAGTCCTAAAGATAGTCCGCCAATATATGGAGGACTGTCATGTACCGGCATATGATGAGGAAAAATGTAAGGGCACGGTCAGACATATCCTTATCCGCAAAGGCTTTAAGACAGGCCAGATAATGGTTTGTATTGTAATAAATGGCGATTCACTAAAAAAATCAGAAGTGTTGGTGGAACGGCTTACTGCCATTTTGCAGATGACTTCAATTTCAATAAGCATCAATAAAGAAAATACTAATGTCATCATGGGAAAGGATGTTAAAGTCTTATGGGGCAAGCCTTACATCGAGGACTATATTGGTGACGTACTGTACCAGATTTCTCCTTTGTCATTTTTCCAGGTAAACCCTGTCCAGACTGAAAAATTATATTCTAAGGCATTAGAATTTGCCGGACTTACAGGAAATGAAACCGTATGGGACCTTTATTGCGGTATAGGAACGATTTCTCTTTTCCTCGCAAAGAAATCAAAGAAGGTGTACGGCGTTGAAATCATTCCTCAGGCAATAGAAAATGCACGCGCAAATGCCCGGTTAAACAATATAGAAAATGCTGAATTTTTTGTGGGTAAAGCTGAGGAAGTACTCCCGGACTTCTACCGAAAAGAGTATGAGAAAACCGGCGTTAAACCAACCGCTGACGTAATTGTTGTGGACCCGCCAAGAAAAGGCTGCGAGGAAAATCTGCTTCGCACTATTGTCGACATGAATCCGAAACGCGTCGTTTACGTAAGTTGTGACAGCGCCACACTTGCACGCGACCTTAAGTTTATGGCCGCAAACGGATATGAGACAGTTAAAGTCCAGCCTGTCGATCAATTCTGCCACACGGTGCATGTGGAAACGGTGGTTCTCTTGTCCCAACGCAAGGAAGATGATTGGATTAAAGTTGAAATAGAGTAATATGAGCTGGATTTGATTTCAGCATAGAGCAAGGTGACTTTTGAAGAGATAAAGAAGTATGTGGCTGAGCATAAATGAGGGGATAAAGGTAAGGAATGGGATTTAGAACACTTGAAATTAGCCGTGCAGCAGAAATACATATAAAGGAAGGACAACTGGAGATTACATCAGACGATGGAGTTGCAGTTGTGCCAATAGAGGACTTGAATCAAATTATGGTTCATGGTGCTAATATACGCCTTTCAACAATGGATTTATCCATATTAAGTCATAATTAATGCATGCGCAGATTTTAACTTATGAAGAATTATATTTGGATTTGTGGCTTCAAATTATCAGACAAAAGATTAGTAATCAGTCAAGAGCTTTATCTATTATGGGGATGAGTGGAGCAGAAAATGTCAGCAAATATCTTGACGATATTTCTAAAGAAAATGTTGATATAACTGAGGCACTGGCTGCAAGGGACTATTTTGCATATTATCACGAAGGCTTGAATCGACGAGGAGACGACCCAATCAATAGTAGACTGAACTATGGATATGCAGTTGTTAGAAGTTCTATTGCCAGAAGTCTGGTGGCGGCAGGTTTTCATCCGACCTTTGGAATACATCATGATAGTCAGCTAAATGCATTCAATCTTGCTGATGATCTGATAGAACCCTACCGTGCTATTGTGGATATAGTGGCTCATGATAATATTGGTTCAAATGTGCAACTTTCCAAGAATGAACGAAGAGCAATTGCTCATGTCCTACACAATGCTTGTATGATGGATGGCGCAAAAGTTAATGTGATGTCTGCTATTGATATGATGGTTGAAAGTCTAAAACGAATCATCTTGGATAAATCAAATGAAAAACTAATGCTTCCGGTAATTCTTCCGGTAGAGAGTTTGGAGGGAATCACGGAATGAGATTAATAGTAATCCTTAGTCCAACAGATAAATGGGGAACAAAGACAGAATATACAAAGCTTCGAAAATTTCTTCAGAAGGATGGTTATATACGAATTGCTCCAGAAGTGTTTATGAGAGTGGTTCAAAATAGAAAAGCCTCGGAGAAACACTATAGAAGAATAGAGGAAGTTGCCCCCCAAAAAAACTGGGGTTGTAAGATTGCTCAGACTTACAGAAAAGCAATATAATAATATTTATATGGTGACAGGAGATGTCGATTATCAGGAAAAAACAGTGGGAACAAACTGTCATATAATGATATAATTTTAAGTGTTATGAAGAATGCATCTTTAAAAAACAATATATAGTGATATTGATTTGACAAGGTACAAAATATAAGACTTGAATGATCCACCAAAAATGGTGCATCGTTCAACAAAGCATGATTTAGGTGGTAAGGAATTAGAATACTTTGAGCCTGATTATATGATGGCTGAATCATGGCGAAGATTAACAGAAGGAAAGCCTGAACAGCATGATATTACTATGTTGAATCATGAAATATATGAAAGAAAATTGATGCAAAAAGGACTAACACAGGCAGAATCCCATTTGCAGGCATCACAGAAATATAATTACGCAAAGGAAGCAGGTGAATATTATGCTAAAATTGAAAAATATAAAAAAGAATAATAACATCATTTCAGCAGAATATGATCCTGAAAGCAGTGGCGAATTAGGAAGCATTTCTATTGATATTGACAGTGGAAAGGTTGTTGATTCACAGGCTTCAAAGTTGGATAGCCCTTTACCAATGTATTTGAAACATGCAGAGGATGCATTGAAGAAAATAATGATGGAAGATGACATTCCAAAAGAAAAAATAATTATGTGGTATTAGATAGCACTTTGCAGACAATGCAGGGTGCTTTTTTAATGCTCAAAAATAGGAAGGCTGAAATATGCAATGTGAATATAGTGAGATAAAAGAAGTGCATCCAACATCATGTTCATGCATTTACCGAGCATGGTGTAAGAAGTATAAAAGGTATTGTTATCAGGATTGCAAAGAAGTCAGAGGAAAAGAGAATGGCAAGACCAAAAAAATTTAATACATTCACGAAGAAAGCTGTTAAGTGGCTTTTGATTTTAGGAACTATCAACGGGATGGTTCCTTTTTTGTTGTCTGCATTTGGCAGGGAACCATGTGTTGAAATGGGTATCGCATGGGTTACAGAGCTTGAATGATCCACCAAAAATGGTGCATCGTTCAACTAGAAGTGGCTGACTTGTTGAAACGTACATTTGGTGGCATAATTTGTTTGGTACCAGAGGTTAAAGGAATTTACAAAGGTGTTCATACACCAGATTACACGATTAACGGAGAACGCTGGGATTTAAAAGAATTAAAAGGTATAGGCAAGGATTGTGTTAGAGATGCCATAAAGAGAAAATTAGAACAGGCAGAGAATTTTATAATAGATATAACGCATTCGGGATTGGAATATGTAGACATAGAGCATCAGGTAGAAAAAATATTTGGTGCACCGAATACAAGAAAAGTAAAAACAATAATGATAATTGAAAAAAGTAGCATATTGAAAATAGTATCAAGGAAATAAAAAAGAAGCCGGACGCAACCCGAATGTATAACATTCAAGTGGGTCACGTAAAGCCTCTTTAATAGATATCTATATTTATTATATGTGATATTCACAAAAAAATCAATAGAATGGAGAAAAAAATGGAACAGTACATAGGCACAAAAATTATTGAAGCAGAACCAATGACAAGAGGAGAATACAATTATTATCGTGGATGGGTGATACCGGAGAATGAGAATCCGAAAGATGAAGGATATCATGTAAGGTACAGTGACGGATATGAAAGCTGGTCACCATTGAAGCAGTTTGACTTGAATGATCCACCAAAAATGGTGCATCGTTCAACAGAAGAAATTGAAATTTGCATTGAAGCAGTAGAAACAAGATTGTATAATGTTAATTAGAAAACTTTTATGAAGAGCTTCCTTGCGGATGTGAATATTTACGAGGAAGAGCAGGCAAACGGAATAATCTTTCGTATTCTCTGGTCCTGACTTGCAGTGTTTTTCAATGGGAAAGAGATATACGAATTGGCTTGGTAACAATGAGCGTTGATGGAGAATAATTAGATATGAAGTGTAAAAATTGTGGTGCACAGATGGGTCTTGATGTTGAAAAATGTCCATATTGTGGCAGCGAAAATAAAATTGCCAAAACACGTAGCAGTACTTTGGATAAGTTAAAAAAATATAACGAAAAGCTCAGTCAGGAAGAGCTAAAAAAGACCAGAGCCTGGCGATTTTATAAACTTCACAAACGTATAAATATAATTATGACGGCAGTAGTTATTGTTCTTTTGGTTGTTTCGTTTATTTTCTATATGTTGAGTGATAATAGTGTCAGTAAGCCCAAAGGAAGTGTCAATACTGTAAAAGAGTTATACAATAAGGGAGATTATGAGGAATTACATACATATATGCATGAGCATGGGATGTTTGGTGAAGAGGGATTATACGAGTATAGTCAGATGGCGCTTTTGTGGTATGAGTATCATAAAACCAGACTTGATTTTATAAAGGCTTATGATAACTATATGTTAGATGACCAATATAACAAAATGTATCTGGAAAGATGCGTAGATGACGGATATGGCGTTTTGACATGTCACATTTCAAGTTATTATAACGAGGTTTCAGAAGAGAATGCTAACAGGATTAAGCCTTATCAGGATGAAATCTATATGCTTTTTACAGGAATATTAAATATTCCGGAAGAGATGCTATCTGATTTGGATGAATATGATTATAAAAAAGAGGATGTACTGAAAGAATATGTATTGGAGGTGCTGCCTAATGAATAAAAAAGCCCGGGAACAAAAAGTGCAGGTACATAAAGTAATAATCCAGTGCGTTATCTCGATTGTTCTGATTTTTATGATTTATGGGCTGGTTTTAGCAACATGGGATGATATAAGTGAAATTGACAGATCTGATGCTTCTCTGGAGTATAGGCTTGCCAGAGGCGAATATGGTCAGTGTGTAGATTATTTTGATACGCTTTCATACCTATATGGGCAGGAAAAGGTGGCAGAGCCTGAATATGCCAGATATAAGGAGTTTGTGGAGTTTTATAACAACTATATGGATTTGGTAATTGCCAGAGGCTATGATAACAAAAACAATACTGATTTGTATGATGAAAAAATTGCTGAATGTGTGGACAATATGGAGCACATCAGAAATAATACAACCTATTTTGAAAATGAACCTCACTATGATTATTTACTGGAGTTGGTGAAAGAAGAAAACTAGACGTAGAGGAGATTTTTTATGCTTAAATGTAATAACTGTGGTGCAGAATTTTCCGGGGAACTAACAAAATGTCCTTTCTGTGGTTATGAAAATACGGCAGCAGTCCAGAAAAACTATTATGAAAAAATAGATAAGCTTATTGAAGAGCGGGAACAGATAAAGCATCTTCCCGAGAAAAAGCTTTCAAAGTATACCAAAAAGATTATGATGTTTGCTTTGGGTGCACTTGTACTTATAGTAGTATTTTGGGGCATTAGCTTTTGGCTTAGGGGAATAGAAAAAAACAGGCAGATTGAAACTGAAAAAGAAAATAAGCAGATTATGGAAGAGTATCTGGCAAATGATGCGTATGAGGATTTTTATAACTTTTATAAGAACCTGGATTATAACAGCTCATATAGGAAATACAATGAGATAGCAAATGTTTATAATGCTTATGATAATCTCAAATACTATCTGGAAGCAACAGCGGATAGTGTTAGGAGTAATATTTCTGTAGAAATGAAGCTTTCGTCTATTGCCGGTGTTGTAAGAAACATTAGAGATATTTATCAGGATGTGGATGAATATAAGAATGACAATATGCGACTTGGTAATAACAGAGAACTTGATGCTGTTTTGGATATGTCTTGTTTTGCTTTTCTTGAGACGTTTCCTGTAGGGGAGGAGATGCTGGAGGAAATACTTACAGCACCGGAAGATGAGACCGACCCAAAGTTTACAGCTTTGTGCGAGGAAATATTGGAGATGATTAATTAATTGAAAAAATCCGCTCAGTGTTATCTTTCTGTGTGTATTTTTTCTCAATTTATTATTAAAACGGATTTGTAGTGGAGGCTGACAGATTAAATAAAAGTGTCGTGAAAGAATATAATTTAAAGAAAGGCGATGTTTAGGAATGAAGCTTTCTAAGACCTAACACAATCAATGTTTGAAAATATGGAATGATTGCAAAAACCAAGAATGAAGAACCTATCAAAATAGTGAGCATCGCCTGGCCGGCAGCAATCCCTAGTTCGTTGGAATAAGGTATTACGTCTGTAATAGAATTGAAAATCAACAAAGGGATGTATGCTGCTGCCAAAAGCGCGCTCAGTAAAGCAATGTAATAAAGAATCTGAAGTAAAAAGACTCATTCCAAAAATCTTGACCGAAATGTCTTCGTTAATGAGCATGATAAACGAAACAATCATCATAAGAATTGTTATGATGATTCTCGATAATCGGTACTCGGGAGTGTCCTAAAATTTGTGTAAACCTTCAAACTGATGTAAGATAAAATTATTCAGTTTGGAGGTTTTATTTATGGCAAGAAAAAATGACAGCCCACAAAAAGCAGCAATGAGAGAAATGATGCGTGACTATCTGAAAAACAATGATATCAGCATCAAAAACGGAACGGATGTAAATGCCGTTATGCGGGACATGATGTCTGTTCTTCTGGAAGGTGCTCTGGATGAGGAACTTGACGAAGAACTCGGTTATTCCAAGTATGATTATCGGAATAAAGATACCGAAAACAGCCGCAACGGGCATTCTCAGAAGACCATGCATACCAGCTATGGGGATATGGAGATTGCAATTCCACGCGATCGCAACGGTGAATATGAACCGCAGCTTATCAAAAAGTACCAGAATACCATAACCCAAGACATGGAAGAAAAAATACTTTCTATGTATGCAAAAGGCATGACTACAGGCGATATTGAGTCACATATGAAAGAACTCTATGACATGGATATCTCCGACAGTACAGTCAGCAGAATCACGGATAAAATCCTTCCAATTGTCAAGGAATGGCAGGAGCGACCTCTGGAGGAGGTCTATGCAGTAGTATTCATGGATGCTATCCACTATCATGTACGAAGCGAGGGACGCATTGTAAAGCGTGCCGTTTACATAGCTCTCGGTATTGATATGAATGGAAAGAAGGACGTCCTTGGAATGTATGTGGGAGAAAATGAAAGTGCCAAATTCTGGTTATCCATAATGAATGGGCTCAAAAACAGAGGTGTTGAAGATATCCTGATAGCATGCGTTGATGGACTGAATGGATTTCCGCAGGCAATAGAAGCCGTTTATCCGAAAACAGAAATCCAGCAGTGTATCATTCACCAGATCCGGAACTCAACCAAGTTTGTATCTTACAAAGATATCAAAAAGCTTATGGCAGATTTAAAGCTTGTATATGCTGCTCCGACAGAAGAAACTGCTTTGAACGAGCTGGAATCATTTAAGGATAAATGGGATTCCAAGTACCCGAAAATCTACAAATCCTGGTATGATAACTGGGCAACGCTTTCCACTTATTTCAAGTATCCAGAAGCCGTAAGACGCCTGATTTATACAACAAATGCTATTGAAGGATTTAACCGTC
>JBJEOB010000160.1:0-28612 GCA_051880495.1 Lachnospiraceae bacterium | reverse complement strand
TTAACAACAAAAAATGCCGTGTTTATGCGGCTCGTGGCGTTTCGCAAACGCCTAATTAATAATCATTAATAAAAGGAGATTTTTTATTATGAACGAGATTCAGTTAAAGTATGGATGTAATCCTAATCAGAAACCATCAAGAATTTTTATGGAGGATGGGAGTGATCTTCCTGTTACGGTATTAAATGGCAAGCCGGGCTACATCAATTTCCTTGACGCATTTAACGGCTGGCAGTTAGTTAAGGAGTTAAAGGAAGCAACAGGACTTCCGGCAGCAACATCATTTAAGCATGTTTCTCCGGCAGGTGCGGCAGTCGGTCTTCCTCTTACGGAAACGCTTGCTAAGATTTACTGGGTTGACGACCTTGGAGAATTATCACCACTTGCATGTGCATATGCAAGAGCAAGAGGTGCTGACAGAATGTCATCATTTGGCGATTTTATTGCACTTTCGGATGTGTGTGATGCTGATACTGCAAGACTTATTAAGAGAGAAGTGTCAGATGGTGTTATTGCTCCTGGTTACACAGATGAAGCATTAGCATTACTTAAAGCTAAGAAGAACGGCAACTACAATATCATTCAGATAGACCCTTCATATGTGCCTGCAGAACTTGAAAGAAAGCAGGTTTATGGAATTACATTTGAACAGGGCAGAAATGAACTTGATATTAATGGAGATCTTCTTTCAAATGTAGTAACAAAGAATAAGGACATTCCTGCAGAGGCATTAATTGATATGAAGATTGCGCTTATTACATTAAAGTACACACAATCTAATTCTGTATGTTATGTAAAGGGCGGACAGGCAATTGGTATTGGTGCAGGACAGCAGTCGAGAGTACACTGTACAAGACTTGCAGGACAGAAGGCTGATAACTGGTATCTTCGCCAGGCACCACAGGTATTAAATCTTCAGTTTGTTGATACACTGGGACGTGCGGACCGTGATAATACAATTGATGTATTTATTGGAGATGAATATGAGGATGTTCTTCGTGATGGCGAATGGCAGAAGAGATTTAAGGTTAAGCCGGAGGTGTTTACACGTGAGGAAAAGAGAGCCTGGCTTGACGGCAACACTGATGTAACACTTGGTTCAGATGCATTCTTCCCATTCTCAGATAACATTGAGAGAGCATATAAGAGTGGCGTTAAATATATTGCTCAGCCGGGCGGTTCTGTTCGTGATGACCTTGTTATCGAATGTGCCGACAAGTATGGCATGGCAATGGCATTTACGGGAATACGTTTATTCCACCACTAATATCATATAAACAGGTAGTAAAGGAGCCCTTACAGAATGGTTGATTTAGGTCAACCGTGGCGTGGGGCTCTGTTTTGTTTTTTAAGAAAAAAATAATGTAAATTACAATGGAATATGTTATAATATTTACAAAATTTAGTTCGTGAAAAACAAATGATTGGTGGAGGATTTGCATATGAAAAAAACAAGAAATATAAATGAGCGTATCACGAGATATGTAATCATGACCATTGCAGTTATAATTGTTGTGGTTATTTTTGTGCTGGGGGGTATTTCCGATGGTATGCTTATGAGTAAGACTTCGCAGCTGCATAAGGCTAAGACTGAAAAACTGGCAGAGGAAATCGCTAAATGGTATGATGAAGAAATTACAATAGCGGAAACAATAGCAAATACTGTTGAATACTATGAAATGACCAGCAATCCGTCATATAATTTAAGGGAATACCTGGCAGACTGTCTTGCAAAGAATGAGACCGTATTTGATTATTATGTATGCCTTGAAAATAAAAAATGTTATTTTGCAGGTGGATGGGATCCGTCTCCTGAAGAATATGACCCTACGACAAGGGACTGGTATAAGGAAGCGGTAAGCAGTGGAACTACAGTTATTTCACCTGCATATGTAGATGCACAGACAGGCAGAATTGTTATTACGATTTCTAAACCTCTTTATGAAAAGGGCAGTCTTGTAGGTGTGTTTGCTGCTGATATATTTATTGATGATCTTGTGGAAATGGCACAGAATGAATTTTCAAACAAAAAAGAGTATGCCGTACTGGTTGATAACAGCGGAGCAATTCTTACTCATAAGGATGAAAAATTTGTTCCGTATGCAGATGAAAACGGTGAAGAACATATTGCACAGTATACAGATGCAAAGCTCCCAAAGAAGCTGTTTGGAAATGATACGACAGTTAAAAGGGTTGGATTTGATTATGACCATTCATTCAGGGTTTTCACATCCACTTTTTTAAAGGATTATGGAATTACTGTAATTTATGTTGATACTTCTCTGAATTATTATGGCGGAATATTGATATTCTTTATTGGATGTGTTGCCATATTGGTAATGGCGATGGTTGGATGCGGTATTTCAATAAAAAAAGTTCTTAAACCTATGTTTGCTCCGCTCAATGAACTTAGTGTTGTTGCAGACAATATGTCAAACGGTGTGCTTGATTACAAGGCTGAATATACCGCAGATGATGAGATTGGTAATTTGTGTATTGCCATTGAAAAATCCAACGAAGCAATCAAAAGTTATATAGAGGATATCAGCAATAAGCTTCAGGCCATGGAAAACGGTGATTTTACCGTGCGTGTGACAATGGATTATATCGGCGATTTTGCACCTTTGAAATATTCTATTAATCAGATTGGTGATTCACTTAGAAATGCAATGCAGCTTATTAACGGTGCGGCAGAAAGTGTATATAAGAGTGCAGAGGATGTGGCAGCCGGTGCTAATAATCTTGCAGAGGATGTAATGTCCGTAACAAGGCTTATGGATGAAGGAAATGGTGCGGTTGTTCAGGTTACGGATAAGTTTAAGATTAACAGAACGCAGGCTGATGAATCGATAGAGATATCAAAGGATGCACAGGGACAGCTTGCAAGCGGTAATAGTCAGATTATAGAACTGCTTGCTGCGATGGAGAAGATATCACAGACATCGGCTCAGATTTCTGCAATTATAGGAACGATTAACGAAATTGCGGAGCAGACTAATCTTCTTGCTCTTAATGCATCAATCGAGGCTGCAAGAGCCGGTGAGGCAGGCAAGGGATTTGCGGTAGTCGCAGATTCCGTAAGGGAGCTCGCAAGTAAAACGGCTGAGGCAGCAGTTGATACAACAGAACTTATAGAACTTTCAACACAGGCAGTATCAGAGGGAAGCCGTCTGGCTAAAGCCACTGTTGCCAACATGCAGGTTGTTGTCAATAAAAGTGAAGATGTTAACAAATATATCAAAACTATTGCTGATTCAATTGAAAATGAAACGGAAATCATTAATCTTGTAAGTAAGAATTTTGAAGAAATGTCTGAATTTACATCAAATACATCTGCTACATCTGAAGAATGTGTGGCACTCAGCCAGGAATTATTTGAACAGGTTGAGAAGATGAATCAGATTATTGAAAAGTTCAAAGTCTGAAAAACTGCTATGATAATATGCCGCTATATGGTATATTAGTGAGAGACAAAATAAAAGTATTTTGATAATAATTAATAATCCCGTATGGGAGACGGAGGATATTATGATTAACAAACTTGTAAATAAGATTCAGAAGCTGAATGCACCTGTAGTTATGGGACTTGATCCTATGATGAGCTACATTCCTGATCATATTGTTGAAAAGGCTTTTAAGGAATATGGTGAAACAATAGAAGGAGCATGTGAGGCTGTATGGCAGTATAACAAGGGTATAATTGATGCTACATATGACCTTATTCCGGCTGTTAAACCGCAGATTGCAATGTATGAGCAGTTTGGCGTTGAAGGTCTTAAGGTATTTCAGAAGACTGTTGATTATTGCAAGGAGAAGGATCTGGTTGTAATTGGTGATATAAAGAGAGGTGACATAGGTTCAACCTCAAAGGCATATGCTGTCGGTCATCTTGGTAAGGTTCAGGTGGGATCTAAGACATTTAAGACATTTGATGAAGACTTTGTAACAGTCAATCCGTATCTCGGCTCGGATGGAGTGAATCCGTTCCTTGATGTATGCAGGGAAGAAAATAAAGGTATTTTTGTTCTGGTTAAGACATCAAATCCATCAAGCGGAGAGTTTCAGGACAGGCTTGTAGACGGCAGACCATTATATGAAATAGTCGGTGAGCAGGTTGCTAAGTGGGGAGAAACACACATGGGTGACTCATACAGTTATGTAGGTGCCGTAGTAGGCGCAACATATCCTGAAATGGGTAAGGTACTCAGAAAGCTCATGCCAAAGACCTACATTCTTGTACCGGGATATGGTGCACAGGGCGGAAAGGCGGAAGACCTTGTTCATTATTTCAACGAGGATGGACTTGGAGCAATTGTAAACAGCTCAAGGGGTATTATTGCAGCCTACAAGCAGGAAAAATATGCTTCATTTGGTGCGGCTAATTATGCGGATGCATCAAGACAGGCTGTAGTGGATATGATTGAGGATATTACAGGCGCATTAAGAAAGACCGGAAAATAAATATAAAGAGGATTAGTGCTATGGAATTTCGTGAAAACGTAGTAATTGTAAGTCAGGAAAAACTGGCAGGCGATGTATATTCGTTGTGGATTGATACCAAGGATATAGCTTTAAATGCCAGACCGGGACAGTTTGTTTCAATATATTCAGGCGACGGCTCAAGGCTGCTGCCAAGACCAATCAGTATCTGCGAGACAGATGGCAGCAGACTGCGTATGGTTTATAGAACAGTAGGCAAGGGAACAAATGAATTCTCAACGTATAGTTCAGGCGACAGGCTTAATGTTGTAGGACCTCTGGGCAACGGGTATACGCTTGATAACAAGAAGGCAATACTTTTTGGAGGCGGTATCGGAATCCCGCCTATGCTTGAACTTGCCAAACAGTTAAAGTGTGAGAAGAGTATTGTTTTAGGATACCGTGATGAGCTTTTCTTAAATGATGAATTTACAAAGTATGGTGATGTATATATTGCCACAGAAGATGGAAGTGCAGGAACTAAGGGAAATGTTATGGATGCAGTAAAAGCCAATAATATTACTGCTGACATAATTTATGCATGCGGTCCTAAACCAATGCTTCGTGCAATTAAGACATTTGCAGAAGAAAATGGAATTGAGGCATACATTTCTCTTGAGGAGAAAATGGCGTGTGGTATCGGAGCATGCCTTGCGTGCGTATGTAAAACCAAGGATGTTGACCACCATTCTAATGTGAATAACGCAAGAATTTGTAAGGATGGTCCTGTATTTAATGCAAAGGAGGTCGAATTTTAATGGGTACACCTAATATGAGCGTCAGCCTTGCAGGAGTAGAATTTAAAAATCCGGTTACCGTTGCTTCGGGAACATTTGGTTCAGGCATGGAATATGCAGATTTGGTTGATTTGAACAGACTTGGTGCGGTTACAACCAAGGGAGTTGCCAATATCCCATGGCCGGGTAATCCGACGCCGAGAATCGCAGAAACTTATGGTGGAATGATAAATGCAATCGGTCTTCAAAATCCGGGCATTGACGTGTTTGTTAAAAGAGACATTCCGTTCCTAAGGCAGTATGACACCAGAATTATTGTAAATGTTTGTGGGAAAAGCAAGGAAGACTATGTTGAAGTGGTAGAACGCCTTGCAGATGAACCGGTAGATATGCTTGAAATTAACATTTCATGCCCAAATGTCAAAGAAGGCGGAATTGCGTTTGGTCAGAAGGCTGAGGCAGCATTTGAAATTACTCAGGCAGTAAAGAAGGCTGCAAAACAGCCTGTTATCATGAAATTAAGTCCTAATGTTACAGATATTACTGAGATGGCAAGGGCTGTTGAGGCAGGTGGAGCCGATGCTGTTTCACTTATAAATACCCTTACGGGAATGAAAATTGACATCAACAGAAGAACATTTGCAGTTGCAAATAAAACCGGAGGACTTTCAGGCCCTGCAATCAGGCCTGTTGCGGTGCGCATGGTTTATCAGGTGGCTAATACAGTAAAGATTCCAATCATTGGTATGGGCGGAATACAGACGGCAGAGGATGCATTGGAATTTATTATGGCAGGTGCAACCATGGTATCAGTGGGCACGGCGAATTTTCACAATCCGGCAGCAACAGTTGAGGTTGTGGATGGCATTAAGAATTATCTTGAGAAAAACAACATTGCAGATATCAATGAACTGATAGGCTGTGTAAAATAATACATTAAGAAAAGAACCTTTGATAGTAATATAGCCTTGCTGTTGAAAGTTCTTTTTTTATAAATGGAGGACGTATGGGCGAACATTTGGTATTAGATTGGAACGAATATATAAATACGGCAAGAAAGGCAGTCTCAGAGGGCTGTGTACTTCTTGAAAACCGTAATAAGGCACTTCCTCTTTCACGGGGTGAGAGGGTATCTGTATTTGGCAGAATCCAGACTCATTATTACAAGAGTGGAACAGGCTCCGGAGGTATGGTAAATGTTTCAAAGGTTGTAAATATACTTGACGGTCTGCGTAACAGCGGTTCGGTTATTTTGAACGAGGAGCTTGTTTCTGTTTATGAAAAATGGGAGGAAGAGCATCCGTTTGATGAGGGCGAAGGCTGGGGCAATGAGCCATGGTGCCAGGAAGAAATGGAGCTTACGGATGAAGTAGTGACAATGGCAAAAGCATTTTCAGACACGGCAATTGTCATTATCGGAAGAACGGCAGGTGAGGACAGGGATGCCGGGGATGAGCCGGGTTCATACAGGCTGACGCAGCTTGAGCAGGATATGCTTTTAAAGACTCGTAATAACTTTAAAAAGCTTGTTGTTCTTTTAAATGTGGGTGCCATTATTGATATGAGCTTTGTTGATAAATATAATCCGGATGCCGTAATGTATATATGGCAGGGTGGAATGGTAGGCGGCGACGGTACTGCTGACGTTCTTACAGGCAAAGTGTCACCGTCCGGAAAATTAACTGACACAATAGCATTTAATATTTCCGATTATTATTCTGACAGAAATTTTGGTGATGAAGTCCGCAATTATTACTGTGAAGATATTTATGTGGGATACCGTTATTTTGAGACCTTTGCAAAGGATAAGGTAAGATATCCTTTCGGATACGGTCTTTCATACGGTACTTTTGATGTTGGCGCAGACGATTTTATCAATCATCAGGATAAGCTCATGTTAACGGGAACTGTCATGGTTAGTAACACTTCAGACGTGCCGGCAAAGGAGGTAGTGCAGGTTTATATAAAGGCACCACAGGGTGAGCTTGGTAAGCCGTTCCGTGTTCTGGTTGACTTTAAAAAGACAGGTGAGCTTAAGAAAAATGAAAATGAAATGTTATCATTTACGATTCCATATAAGAATTTTGCATCATACGATGATTCGGGAGTGACAGGACATCGCAATGCTGTTGTTCTCGAAAAAGGAAAGTATGAAATTTATGTCGGATGCGATGTAAGAAGTGCTAAATTGGCAGGAGAATTTGAACTGGATGAAATACTTGTCCTTGAACAGCTTGACGAGGCGTGTGCGCCGGTGATTGAATTTGAGCGTATTAAACCTGTGGTGGTTGGCGATACGGCAGAGATTGCGTTTGAAAAGGTTCCGATGCAGACTGTTTCAGAGGCAGAACGCAGAAAGAGAGAGCTTCCAAAAGAGCTTGAATGTGAAAATGCTAAAGCAGGCAGTGTAATTACGATAAAGGATGTCATTGACGGCAGATCATCGGTTGAAGATTTTGTTTCCACTCTCGATGAAGAAGATTTGTCCTGCATTATTCGTGGAGAAGGTATGGGAAGTTCGCTTGTTACCCCGGGAACTGCATCGGCATTTGGCGGTGTGACCCCAAAGCTTAGAAAACTCGGACTTCCTGCGGTTTGCTGCGATGACGGACCATCGGGTATGCGTCTTGACAGCGGAGTCAAGGCATTCAGCCTGCCTAACGGAACCATGCTTGCCAGTATGTTTAATACAGAATTAGTAGAGGAACTTTACAGCTTCACATCGATGGAAATGGTTGCCAATCAGGTAGAGTGTCTGCTCGGACCGGGAATGAATATTCACAGACATCCGCTTAACGGACGTAATTTCGAATACTTTTCTGAGGATCCGTTTGTTACCGGAGTAACGGCGGGAGCAATGCTTAAAGGTTTAAAAAAGCATCATGTTACAGGAACAATAAAGCATTTTTGTGGAAACAACCAGGAATATAAGCGGCGGGAGACAGATTCGGTAGTTTCGCAACGCGCACTTCGTGAAATATATTTAAAGGGATTTGAAATGGTGGTGCGCGATAAAACGGCTGATTCCGTTATGACAACATACGGTTCTGTAAATGGTCTTTGGACGGCAGGAAACTATGACCTTAACACAACTATTCTTCGTAATCAGTGGGGATTTAACGGAATCGTAATGACCGATTGGTGGGCAGATATTAATGAACGTGGTGGCAGGCCTGAACCAAATAATTTTGCAGGTATGGTAAGAGCACAAAATGATTTATACATGGTATGTGCGGACAGCACAAGAAATACCAATGATGACAACACATTAAGCTCACTTGCAGATGGCAGCCTATTAAAGGCAGAGTTGCAGCGATGTGCGGTTAATATTGTCCGCTTTGTCCTTAGAAGCAAAGCCATGGAGCGAAAACTTAACATGGCGGATACGGTTGAGATTATCAATCGTCCCAAGGATGAAGAAGCGATTATGGTAACAGAAGAGGAGTATCTGAAGCTGGATGGAGAATTAACCATTCGTCTGGACGACCGCGATTCGGTTGCCGGTACGGATTATATTTTGCCATTGGATATCAGGAAGCTTGGAGATTATGAGGTAATTCTGACCGGACAGTCTGATTTATCCGAAGTGGCACAGATTCCATGTACGTTATTCTATACGGGAGTCCCATTTGCAACCTTTACTTTCAACGGAACGGGCGGAAAGCAGGCATCCATTACCAGAGAGTTATCGTGCTTTAACCGGTTTGGTTTATTGCGTTTGAATGTTGGAAAAAATGGTGTTAAATTGTCAACCATTACATTTCGTTTACTCAGAGAAGCCTTATAAAGCATATGATTTATTGGTTGAAAAATAAGGGGTTTGGTGGTATACTATATCAGTATTTTATGCTTGAAAAAAGTAAGGCAGATAGGGTTAGTATAAAATTGGTACAGTAGTGGTACAGTAAAACGAAAATAAGAAGATAAGAGTTAAAAATTGTCTTAATATAAGGAGGTTTTAGGTAAATGGAACAGTACAAGCAGGAATTTATAGAATTCATGGTTGATTCAGAAGTATTAAGATTTGGTGAATTTACATTAAAGAGTGGAAGAAAGTCACCGTTTTTTATGAATGCGGGACTTTATGTTACGGGAAGCCAGCTTAAAAAGCTTGGCGAATATTATGCAAAGGCAATTCATAATACATATGGCGATGATTTTGATGTATTATTCGGACCGGCGTACAAGGGAATACCAATCAGTGTTGTAACGGCAATTGCTTACAGTGAACTGTATGGTAAGGAGATTCGTTACTGTTCTGACCGTAAGGAAGAGAAAGATCATGGCGCAGATAAGGGTGGATTTCTGGGAAGTCCTCTTAAGGATGGCGACCGTGTTGTAATGATTGAAGATGTAACAACATCAGGCAAGTCAATGGAAGAGACTGTTCCTAAGGTACGTGGTGCAGCCAATGTTACCATTAAGGGACTTATGGTGTCGCTTAACCGTATGGAAGTAGGACTTGGCGGTGAGAAGAGTGCACTTGATGAGATACAGGAAAGATATGGTTTTCCTGCCAATGCAATTGTTTCAATGTCAGATGTTGTGGAACATTTATATAACAGGCCTTACAAGGGCAAGGTAGTAATTGATGATTCGATTAAGTGTGCAATTGATGCGTATTATGAGCAGTATGGTGCAAAATAGAGGTGTTTGTATGGAAGAAAAGCGTTATAAGGTAGTTAAGTCTTCAGGTGCATTGTGTATTGTTGCAGGTGTGCTTAACATTACAATTGGTGTTACGCTCGGCGTTCTTTTGATAGTGAGCGGTGCAAGACTTATTGCCAGCAAATCAAAGAATTTATTTTAAAATTTAGTAGAGGTTAATGTGAGAAAGTTAAATAAAAAACATAGAATTCTTTCAGGGGTTGTGTTTCTTATTTACCTTGTGTTTCTTATTTACTTTATGTTCTTTGCTGAAGGCCTTGGAAGAGGTATTGTTTCAAGTGAGTATAAGTATAATCTTATTCCCTTCAAAGAGATTTCAAGATTCATTAAATATTGGAAGATTTTAGGCGTGGGAGCGGTTGCGGCCAATCTGTTGGGCAATGTGGTTGCATTCGTTCCTTTTGGCATGTTTTTGCCGGGCCTTATTAATAACAGATACAGTTATTTCGGAATGGCAGTATTAAGCTTTGATATGAGTCTTCTGATTGAGCTGCTGCAGCTGGCATCCAAGGTTGGAAGCTTTGATGTTGATGATTTGATATTAAATACAGTTGGCGGAATTATCGGTTACTGTATTTTCCGTTATGTATTTAAGCGTAGAAAAGGAATTGAGACAGAGCATGGAGAAAGTAAAGTTCAGTGACAGGACAACGTCGGTAGGTGGTGTAATTTCCATATTTTTGGGAAGCATATCAATTATACTGATAATAATTGGCGTTGTAATATCATTTTTAAACAAGGGTGAGGGCCCCATGGTTGTAGGTGCGCTGGGATTTTCTGCATTTTTATTTGATGTGGGAGGTCTGGCTATAGGACTTTTAAGTTTTAAAGAGAGTGATAAATACTATAAGGCGTCGATTATCGGTTCGATGCTTTGTGGCTTGTTATTTGTATTTATTCTGGGAATCGTTTTAATGGGAATTTAGGAGAATTATGGATTATAGAAAATTGTTTGCCAAGGAAAATGAGAGCGTAAGGGAACGCTATGAACTGGCAATAGAAAGAGTGCGTGAAATAGCAGACAGTAATGCGGCAGAGACAGGCAGTTATTCAGATTATTTTAAAAGAGTCTCTGATTTTATTCTGATGATGGATTCGCTGTATGCGTGTGCTTCGGATGATAAATTCAGGACGATGTCATTTGAAGAGCTTCAGGAGCAAAACATGATGCTGTACAGTGACATTGCGGGTGATAATTATTCCGTAAGCTATGCCAATCCTGTATATGCGGTTAAAATGCTGTCAGAAGTTTTTGGCGGTATTTTGTCGTTTGTATATACAGAAGTCAGGGGAATGATAGTGTATGCGTTTGAGGGAAGACTGACTGACATGACTATCTGTATGGAGCTTTTCTTACAGATATACTGCCTGTTTGCAGATGGAACTGAACCGGCATACAAGGAAGTAAAGGATGCAGTATACTGGTATGTCAGTGATTATGCAGAACTGACAGTAGCCTACAGAATACGTGAGCAGATTGATCCGAAGCTTTCGTTCGCAACTGACATAATAATGGAATCTGACCTTACGGACCTTCGTTATCTGTATTGGTTTGGAGAATATATTACTGAAAATGAACTTGAGACTGCAAGATATATAAATACATTATCGGATGAAGATATTGCAAGGATGGCTGACACATTTACAGAAGGCTATCGCAAGGGATTTATTCTCGGCAATAAGGATCTTTCAAAGAAAAAGACAGTCAATATCAGATATATTCTCGGATTTGAACGCGTGGTAAAGAAGTCGATTGAGAATTTCCGTGCCATGGGACTTGAGCCGACGATATACCGTGCGGCAACATACAGCGTTAATAAGCGTATGCATATAAGAAACGGTTATTATGGTGCAATACCTAATAAGCAGATGGAATATGACCACCGTTTCGACAATGCGCTGTATCTTGACAAGGCATTTGTTGAGAGAAAATTGGAGGTTACAAGAGCGGCATTTGAAGAGTATAAGGAGCTTGCTTATACATTTGCAGGTCCTGCCGTAATGGAGACGTTTGGTGAAAATCCGTTTGAACCGGTGACCAACAGTGAATGTCTCAAGTTAAATGATAAGCAGAAGGAGCTTTCTGTTTATTTAAGCAATGAGGCGGCGCAGATTACCAACAATTATATTAAGGGTGAAGAGAGAAGCTTTACAATTATTGCTTACCCGGTACCTGAAATTGGTGATAATTTTGAGGAAATATTTAAGGAAACCGTCAAAATAAATACGCTTGATTACGAACTCTATAAGGGTATACAGCAGAATATCATTGATATTCTTGATAAGGCAGAATATGTAAAGGTAAAGGGTCGTAACAATAATACGACTGATTTGCGCGTCGCAATCATGAAGGTAAATAATCCCGAGAAGGAAACAGTATTTGAAAACTGTGTTGCCGACGTGAATATTCCTCTTGGAGAAGTATTTACATCTCCGGTTCTTAAGGGGACGAACGGACAAATCAACGTTAGTCAGGTTTACCTGAATGATATCAGGTTTGATAATCTTACGGTTACGTTTAAGGATGGTATGATAAGCGGCTATTCATGTGACAATTTTAAAGATGAAGAAGCAGGTAAGGCACTTATCAGGCAGACAGTTTTATTTGATCACGATACGCTCCCTATGGGAGAATTTGCGATTGGAACAAACACCACGGCTTATGCAATGGCAAATAAGTATGACATTGTATATAAGCTTCCGATACTGATTGTGGAGAAAATGGGTCCGCATTTTGCAGTTGGTGACACATGTTATTCATGGTCGGAGGATACAGCAGTGTTTAATCCAAACGGCAAGGAAATAATCTCAAGGGATAATGAAGTGTCTTTTTTAAGAAAAGAGGACAAAAGCAAGGCGTACTTTAACTGCCATACGGACATTACGATTCCTTATGAGGAAATAGGGGCAATTACGGCTGTGTGGTATGATGGAAGTGAACATGACATTATTGCGGACGGACGCTTTGTGTTTGAGGGAGCAGATGAACTTAACAAGGCGCTTGATACACTAAAATAGTATTGAAATTACACTAATCCTAGTGTATGATATTTAAAGAATTAATGATAAAGGAGATATCGGACCATGGCAAAAGTAGGTATTGTAATGGGCAGTGATTCAGATATGCCAATCATGGCAAAGGCTGCAGATATTTTAGAGGAACTTGGTATTTCATATGAAATGACTATTATTTCGGCACACAGAGAGCCTGATGTGTTTTTTGAGTATGCCAGGACAGCTGAGGAAAAGGGATTTAAAGTAATTATTGCAGGAGCAGGTATGGCAGCTCATTTACCGGGTATGTGCGCAGCAATTTTCCCAATGCCGGTTATCGGTATCCCGATGCATACAACTTCATTAGGCGGAAGAGATTCACTTTACTCTATCGTGCAGATGCCTTCAGGAATTCCTGTTGCAACTGTTGCAATTAACGGTGGAGCTAATGCAGGTCTTCTTGCTGCCAAGATTCTTGCAACATCTGATGCAGAACTTTTAGAAAAGCTTAAATCATACTCAAAGAATCTTAAAGAGCAGGTTCAGGCCAAGGATGCAAGATTACAGGAAGTTGGCTATAAGAAGTATATGGAGAAATAAAATATTTTAAAATATAGGAGATAAGAAAATGGATTACAAGAGTTCAGGTGTGGATATTGAAGCCGGATATAAGTCGGTTGAGTTAATGAAGGCTGCTGTTAAGGGAACAATGAGACCGGAAGTACTCGGTGGACTTGGCGGATTTTCAGGTGCATTTTCACTTGCAGAAATTAAGAACATGGAAGAGCCGGTGCTTCTTTCAGGAACAGACGGATGCGGAACCAAGGTTAAGCTTGCAATCATTATGGATAAGCACGATACAATCGGTATTGATGCAGTGGCAATGTGTGTAAATGACGTTGCATGTGCAGGTGGTGAACCATTATTCTTCCTCGATTATATTGCATGTGGCAAGAATGTTCCGGAGAAGATTGCTACAATCGTTGGCGGTGTTGCAGAAGGCTGCAAGCAGTCTGAATGTGCGCTTATCGGCGGCGAGACAGCTGAACATCCGGGTCTTATGCCTGAAGAGGATTATGATCTTGCAGGATTTTCGGTTGGTGTTGTTGACAAGAAGGATATTATCACAGGCGAAACAATTGCCGAGGGTGATACACTTATCGGTATAGCTTCAACAGGCGTTCACAGTAACGGCTTCTCATTAGTACGTAAGGTATTCGAGAAGGAGCTTACCAAGGAAGGCCTTAATACATATTATGACGAATTAGGCAAGACTCTTGGCGAAGCACTTCTTGCTCCGACAAGAATCTATGTTAAGGCATTAAAGTCTGTTAAGAACGCAGGCGTTACAATAAAGGGCTGCAGCCATATTACAGGCGGCGGTTTCTATGAGAACATTCCAAGAATGCTTCCGGAAGGCAAGAGAGCAGAGGTTAAGAAGGATTCTTATGAAGTGCCTGCTATATTTAAGCTTCTTGCAAAGAAGGGTAACATCGAAGAACATATGATGTACAATACCTTCAACATGGGTCTTGGTATGGTGCTTGCTGTTGACCCTAAGGATGCAGATGCGGCCATCAAGGCTATCGAGGCTGCCGGTGATACAGCTTATGTGGTAGGTAAGGTTGTAAGTGGCGAGAAGGGAGTTACTGTATGCTAAAAATTGCTGTTTTAGTTTCAGGTGGCGGAACTAATCTTCAGGCCATTATTGATGGAATTAATAATAAGACAATTACAAATACAGAAATTAAGGCTGTTATAAGTAACAACGCCGGTGCATATGCATTGGAGCGTGCCAGAAACAACGGTATAGATGCAGTATGTCTTTCACCAAAGACATTCGAAAGCAGAGAAGAATATAATGATGCATTACTTGCCAAAGTCGATGAATATGGTGTAGACCTCATCGTACTTGCAGGCTTCCTTGTAAAGATTCCTGAGAAGCTTGTGGAAAAGTATGCAGGAAAGATTATTAACATTCACCCGTCGCTTATACCGTCATTCTGCGGTGTCGGTTACTACGGACTTAAGGTTCATGAAGCTGCACTTGCACGCGGAGTTAAGGTAACAGGCGCAACAGTTCATTTTGTAGATTCAGGAATGGACACAGGTCCTATAATTTTACAGAAGGCTGTATATGTTGAAAAGGGTGACACGGCTGAAGTTCTTCAGAAGAGAGTAATGGAACAGGCTGAATGGGTCATTCTTCCACAGGCAATCAACATGATTGCTAATGGCGAAATATAGGATAATGATAAAAGGAAGGTCACATGAGGCCTTCCTTTTTAGTGCATTAAATTATTTCATCCAGCGCAGCAACAAAATATCTAATCTGTTTTGCCGTTATTCCTGAATAATTTATTATAAGTGTTGAATCAAAATAAGGTTGTGGATGCTCACAGTATTCATTCAGGCAGGAAATGAGAATTCCCTTTTCGCGAAGCTTTGCAATCAGAATTTCGTCTGTGAGGGAAGTATTTACCTTAAGCAGAAAATGAGTTCCGGCGGCATCTTCGATTATTTGTGTTTTTGATGACAAAGAAGATTCATTAATTGCCGTGATAAAATCATTGTGTTGTTTGATATAGAAACGTTTCATGCGGTTAATATGACGTTCCAGATATCCGCCATCCATGAATTTTGCAAGTGTAAACTGGTCGAAGCTTGAAACGGAGCAGGAATAAAAATTCATGGTTGCAATATATTTTTCCATAAGTTCCATCGGTAGCACCATGTAGCTTATGCGGACAGCAGGCGCAATCGATTTGGAGAAGGTGTTCATGTAAATTACTTTGCCACATACGTCGATGCTGTAAAGCGGTGGAACCGGGATTCCGTGATAACGGTATTCACAGTCATAATCGTCCTCAATGATGTACCGGTCCTTTTTTTCATTTACCCATGTAAGAAGCTCCAGCCTTCTTGTAATTGGCGTTACAAAGCCAAGCGGGAAATGGTGTGCCGGTGAGATATGAACCACATCACAGCCGGATTCTTCGAGATAATCAATTCGTATGCCGTCCTTATCAATAGGGATGGCTTTATAGAAAACTTCATTACTCTGGTAGATTGCGCGTATTTTGTTATAACCAGGGTCTTCTACTGCGAAATGGGTGTTTCTGCCAAGAAGCTGTATAAGGCGTGTATAAAGATACTCGGTACCGGCACCTATAATTATCTGGTCAGGGGATACTGTCATTCCGCGAAATTCCAGAAGATAACGTGCGATTGCAACGCGCAGTTCACAAAGACCGTTAAACGGTACCGTATCGAGAAGCCTTGCCGTATCATACGAAAGCGTTTCGCGCATCATGCGGTACCAGGTTGACGCAGGAAACATTTCCATATTGTTTTTGTTGGCTTTTAAATCAACAAGAAAAGAGTCGTTTTTGAATTGCGATGTGTAAGGCTTTGTATCGGAGGATGATTTGCGGTAATCATACAGTTCACTGACATAAAATCCCTTTTTTTCAACAGAATAAATATATCCCTCAAGGAGAAGCTGTGAATACGCATTTTCCACGGTCTTAACGCTGATGCCAAGATGAGATGCAAGAGAACGCTTTGAAGGCAGGATGGAGTTTGGAGCCAGTGATTTATTAATAATTTCGTTTTTTATATTTTCATAAAGCTGTATGTAAAGGGGCTTTTTTATGTTGTAATCCAGGTTTACCGTAATCATGAATCTGACCTCCTAAAATTTTTATAAATTGACTATTTAAAAGATATCAGCATTTATTATAATAAAAATATAAATAAAAAACAAGACATAGCCGTAAGGCGGTAAGGAGGAAATTATGGGCTTATATGTAGTAACGGGCGGTTCAAGCGGAATAGGTGCAGCTGCAGTGAAGGTTCTTAAGGATGAAGGACATGAAGTTATTAATGTTGATTTGAAAAATGGTGACATTTGTGCCAATCTTGCGACCCCTGAGGGAAGACAGAGCGCAATAGATGAAATTCATGCAAAATGTAAAGACGGAATTGACGGAATTATCTGCAATGCAGGTGTATCCGGAAACTGCGGTAATCTCGAGCTTGTTGTGTCTTTGAATTATTTTGGAACCGTAAAGGTTGCAAGAGGAGTATACGATTTGCTTAAGAAGAAGCGCGGAAGTGTTGTTGTAACCGTATCAAATACTATTTCGCAGGGAACGGGCCGCATGGATATCGTTGATTTGTTAAATAATGTAGGCGATGAGCAGAGAATCTGCAATATAGTAAAGAATCTGGATGCTAAAAACCAGACAGTCGGACAGTCAATTTACATGGCAACAAAGTACGCCCTTGCAAGATGGGTAAGAAGAATTTCAGCATCATGGGCGGCAAACGGCGTCAGAGTTAATGCAGTAGCACCGGGTAATGTAAGAACGCCGATGACAGACAGCTTAAGTGATGCAGCCAAATTTGCTGTAAGTGCCCTCCCAATACCTGTACGTTACGGTTCAGAGGCACTTATGGATCCGGAAGAAATTGCCGAGTCAATGAAGTTTTTATTATCAAATGCCGCAAGAGGAATAAATGGTATTATTTTGTTCACTGATGGCGGAACAGATGCACTGCTTAATTCAGAAAAGGTATATTAATGGGAGGGAATGACAATGAGAGCTATTGAAAAGTATATTGATGCATTAAAAAGATGTGACAATAAAGGACTTGCAGATATATTTGCAGAAGACGGTTCGCTCAGGGATTACTGCCCTAACAGTACCGGAAGGCAGGAATACCACATATATGGTCGTGAAGCAATTGATATGTTCTTTAAGAACAAATTCTCTTTCAGACAGTATCAGATTTTCGATGCGGAAGTCGTAAATGACTGGCAGGCAGAATTTGTTGCATCCATCGGCGGATATTATGTAATGGCAATTGCAACGGTAAGAAGAGTTGACGAAAACGGACTTATTACAAGACTTACGGTACGTCCTAAATAAGTATATTAAATAAAATCTTCCTCTTAAGATTTCTAAAGAAAATCCTGTTATCTGACGATATATAAAGTGTAAAGAAGTAAAGCCTTTATATAAAGCAAGCGGATCAAGCTACGGCATCAGGCCTGGTGAACTCCTTGTCGGGTGACGGATAGATGAAGTAACTTTAGAAAGGGCGGAAAGAGGACAAAATGGAACAGAATAACGGACAGTAAAAGAAGCTTATATCCACAAGCCGGAGATAAGCTTCTTTTCTTTTGCATTGATTTATTCAGAGTAATATATTAAAATATAAATTAAATTAATTGATTGTAATTTAATTAGTAATCATGAGTAAATATTGTTGCATATCTGCATTTATGACTTATGTGCCATGGAATTAAGACACAGGAAATCGTGGAAGTCTATACTGAACACGATTTCCGCATTAAGTGGCTTAATGGAATGTCAGGCACATCGGAATAAATGCGGATATGCAACAATAATTTGCTTGTATTATGATTAAATAACATTGAATTCTATTTTAAAAGGAGAACAAGCATGAAAGTATTAGTAGTAGGCGGAGGCGGAAGAGAGCATGCACTCTGCTGGAAGATTTCTAAGAGTAAGAAGGTAGATAAGATTTACTGTGCACCGGGTAATGCAGGAATTGCGGAAGTCGCAGAATGTGTTGCAATCGGTGCAATGGAATTTGATAAATTAGTTGCATTTGCAAAGGAAAATGCGATTGACCTTACGGTTGTCGGCATGGACGATCCGCTGGTTGGGGGTATTGTAGATGCATTTGAGAAGGAAGGACTTCGTATATTCGGACCTAGAAAGAATGCGGCAATCCTTGAGGGTTCAAAGGCATTTTCAAAGGATCTTATGAAGAAATATAATATTCCGACAGCTGCTTATGAAAACTTCAATTCGCCTGAGGCGGCAATGAAGTATCTTGAAACAGCAGATATGCCAATCGTTCTTAAGGCAGATGGTCTTGCTCTTGGTAAGGGCGTTCTCATCTGCAACACACGAGAAGAAGCGATGGCAGGTGTTAAGACTCTGATGATGGACAAGCAGTTCGGCGATGCCGGTAATACGATTGTTATCGAAGAGTTTATGACAGGACGCGAGGTTTCCGTATTGTCATTTGTTGACGGTAAGACAATCAAAATCATGACATCGGCACAGGATCATAAGAGAGCCAAGGATGGAGACCAGGGCCTTAATACAGGCGGTATGGGAACATTTTCACCTAGTCCTTTCTACACAGCTGAGGTTGATGAATTCTGTAAGAAATACATATATCAGGCGAGTGTTGATGCAATGAAGGCGGAAGGAAGAGAGTTTAAGGGAATCATTTTCTTCGGTCTTATGCTTACACCAAAGGGACCAAGAGTTCTTGAGTATAATGCTCGTTTTGGTGACCCTGAAACACAGGTTGTTCTGCCTAGAATGAAGAATGATATTGTTGAAGTGTTTGAGGCATGTATTGACGGAACACTTGACAAAATAGACCTTCAGTTTGAGGATAATGCAGCAGTATGTGTTGTTCTCGCATCTGACGGATATCCTGAAAAATACGAGAAAGGCTTTGTAATTAACGGCCTTGAGAAGTTTAAGGATAAGGATGATTATTTTGTATTCCATGCAGGAAGCAAACTTACAGACAAGGGTATTGTAACTAATGGCGGTCGTGTCCTAGGTGTAACAGCTACCGGTAAGGATTTAAAGGAAGCCCGTGCCAACGCATATGCTGCTACGGAGTGGATTGACTTTGAAAATAAGTATATGAGACACGATATTGGCAAGGCAATAGATGAAGTATAGGATTAATGGATAAGAAAAAAACTCAGGATAAACAACAATTACAAGTTAATATTTTCAAGTGGATATTCAGTATATTCATTACTGCCGTATTCATTTACTTTGTACTCGGACAGCTGCTGCTGCCAAGGGAATTAGCGGATAATTCAAAATGTGAAGCTTTTGATGTTACATGGACAATGATTCGTGAAGACGGTTCGGCAAGCGAGGTGCGCCTTCCGGGTAAGTTTGATGTCAACAGAAATGAACGTGTTACATTTGTAACAACGATTCCTGAAGATACAGAAGAAAATATGTACATATGTTTTAGAAGCAATCGTCAGGACTTCGAAATATATGTGGATGATGTTCTTAGAAAGGAATATTCGACCGAAGACAGCAGACTTTTTGGAAAGGCAAGTGTTGGTGCGTTTGTTTTTCTTGAATTGCATTCAGATGATGCCGGACGAAAGCTTACACTGGTTGCACAGACCGACAGCTCATACTCCGGAAGCTACAGGGAAATATTTTATGGTGACAGGCTTGGAATCTGGAAGAGCATATTTAAGAAAAACAGTGCAGAATTTATTACGGCGCTTCTGATGTTTACGCTTAGTGTAATAAGTGTAATCGGCAGCATAATAATAAGAAATTGTTTCAAGAAACAGTTCGATTTGGAATATCTAAGCTGGGGAGTGCTTCTCGCTTCGATATGGATACTTGCTAACAGCAGAATCAGACAGCTTATATTTCCAAATGTTTCGGTTGTAAATGATATAGCCTTCTTTATGGTTATGCTTCTTCCGTTTCCGTTTATGATTTACATAAACAATATACAGAAAAACAGATACTTTAAGGCATATGCGGTAAATGCCGTTCTTGCGGTACTTGATGTTGTTGTATGTACCACCTTACAGGTATTAGATATTGTTGATTTCTCCGATTCCATTGTTATAATCGCAATGTTTTGCGGGTTATTTATAGTTACTGTGGCTTCAACAATGATAATTGATTGTTTTAAGGGGTATATCAAATCATACCGGTTACAGGCAATTGGTATTCTGGGTGCATCAATAGCCGCACTGATACAGTTTGGTTTTTATTTTAGCAGAAACAGGTCATTTGACGGCTCTATGCTTGCTTTGGGTTTAATATTCCTTCTGGTGGATTCTGTTGTATGTACCGTATATGAAGTGCTCAAGCTGGATAGGGAAAAGCAGAAGGCCGTATTTGAAAGTCAGGCAAAGGCGAGATTTCTTGCCAATATGTCGCATGAGATTCGTACACCTATTAATGCCATATTGGGAATGGACGAATTAATTTTAAGAGAGAGTACGCAGCAGGACATAACTGAATATGCGTCAGACATAAAAATTGCAGGCCAGAGCCTGTTGTCGCTGATAAATGATATTCTTGATTTCTCTAAGATTGAATCAGGGAAAATGGACATAATCCCGGTTGACTATCAATTGTCAAAGCTTATAAAAAGCTGCTATAACATGATGTCATTCAGAGCGAAGGATAAGAATCTGGAATTTGTCGTTGAATGTGATGAAAATTTACCGGAAAATATTAACGGTGATGAGTCAAGAATACGACAGATAATAATAAATTTATTGTCCAATGCGGTTAAATACACAAAAGAAGGTAAAGTTATTTTTTCCGTATCGGGAGAACGAAAAGAAGATAAGGTGTTACTTCTTAAGATTTCTGTTAAGGATACAGGAATTGGTATTACAAAAGAGGATCAGAATAAGTTATTCGATTCTTTCCAGCGTCTGGATATGAAGAAAAATCGTAAAGTCGAAGGAACAGGTCTTGGACTTGCAATTACGAGACAGCTTGTTGAACTTATGAATGGTACAATCTCGGTTGAAAGTGAATACCTGAAGGGTTCAACGTTTGAAGTTATAATTCCGCAGGTAATTGTTTCGGATGATGTTATTGGTGATATTTCAAAGAAACAAAGCAGGGCAGACAGTGAGGAAAGTAAACCGGCCGCACCGGATAAGGAGCTTAAGGTATCGAATAATAAGGTACTTGTCGTAGATGATGTTAAGATGAATCTTAAGGTATTTGTCGGACTTCTGAAGAATTCAGGACTTGAGATTGATACGGCTGAGAGCGGCATGGAGTGTCTTGAATTGGTTAAGAAAAAGAAATATGATATTATTTTTATGGACCATATGATGCCTGAAATGGACGGAATTGAGACTTTTCATGCGATGAAGAACATGGATGACAATATGAATCCGGATACTCCTGTTATAATGCTTACTGCTAATGCAATCGAGGGTGTTAAGGAGGAATACATTAAAGAGGGATTTGATGATTATATTTCTAAGCCTATCCAGAAAAATTACCTTGAGGATATGATTAAAAAATATCTGGGATAGAAAGTAGAGAAATTGCAACGCAATTCCCTATCAGACGAAGAAAAAAATTTTGTGCAATCCGATGAAGAAAAATTTATTATTTATTTTTTAACTCCTGTAAGATTCCGTAAGGAATCTTTAGAGTACCTTTGCCGGTACCGAGTTTTATAAATGGTTTGTTGTCACCGTGGAAATCAGAACCACCGGAGAGCAGCAGACCATTTTCTTTTGCAAGTTTTCTGATACAGACCTCATCACCCGGTGTATATGTGGAGTACATTGCCTCAATTCCGTCCAGACCGTTTTGGGTAAGATACCGTACAAGCTCTCTAAGTGCATCGGCTCCTAATTTGTAAAGAATTGGATGGGCAAGAATAGCAAGACCTCCTACCTTATGAATGAGCTTTATTGTGTCCTCACAAGGCATCTTGTATCGTGGTACAAAGCATGGACCATGGTCATTTAAGTATCTGTCAAATGCGTCCCTGACAGAGGAAACATACCCCTTCTTATGAAGATAGGAAGCAAAATGAGCCCTGGTGATTATGGCATCAGGGTATTCAGCTATAAGCTCCTTAATGGAAATGTTTATGCCCATTGAACAGAATTTTTCCGCCATCTGTTCATTACGTTTGTTTCGGACTTCATTAAGCTTTTTTAATTCGTCTAGAAATTCTTCGTTTCTGTAATCAACAAACAGGCCGACGATATGTATTTCCCTGGCAGCATACGCTGAACTAAGCTCAATGCCCGGAATAATCTCCACGCCGGATTTTTTTCCCTGCTCGATTGCTTCACTGACGCCATCGACCGTATCATGGTCGGTAAGCGCTATGGCAGACAGATTGTTTTTCTTTGCTAAGCAAACAACCTCAGATGGTGTCAGTGTACCATCTGAGGCGTTAGAATGAACGTGTAAATCAATTGTATTCATTATTAAGCTTCCTCTGTAATATCGTCATCGTCATTAACGGCAGCAGCATAACCCTGACGCTTTCTTGCCATTTCGTCACTTTCAAGATATTCATCGTAAGTTGTAATTTTATCAATAAGCTGACCGCTTGGAACGATTTCCATAATACGGTTGGCAGTTGTCTGAACAAACTGGTGGTCATGACATGTGAACAGACATACACCCGGGAATTTGATAAGTCCGTTGTTAAGTGCGGTAATTGACTCCATATCAAGGTGATTGGTAGGTTCATCAAGAATTAACACATTTGAACCCATAATCATCATCTTTGAAAGAAGACAGCGCACTTTTTCGCCACCGGATAATACCTTAACCTTCTTGACACCGTCATCGCCGGCGAAAAGCATTCTTCCAAGGAAGCCTCGGACATAAGTAACATCCTTATCAGGTGAATACTGTGTAAGCCATTCTACGATAGTTTCATTTCCTGTGAATTCTGCACCGCTGTCCTTAGGGAAGTAAGCGGTACTTGTGGTAATTCCCCACTTATAGCTTCCTTCATCCGGTTCCATCTCGCCGACAAGAATCTTGAAAAGAGTAGTAGTAGCAAGTTCGTTTGAACCAACGAAAGCAATCTTGTCATCATGGTTTACGATGAAAGAAATGTTATCTAATACCTTAACTCCGTCGATTGTCTTGGAAAGGTTGGTAACTGTAAGTACCTCGTTTCCGATTTCACGGGCAGGTCTGAAATCAATGTATGGATATTTTCTGCTTGAAGGACGAATTTCATCAAGTTCAATCTTCTCAAGGGCACGCTTTCTCGAGGTAGCCTGCTTTGACTTTGAAGCATTTGCGGAGAAACGCTGGATGAACTCCTGTAATTCCTTAATCTTTTCTTCCTTCTTTTTGTTTGCCTCCTTCATCTGCTTGATAAGGAGCTGGCTTGACTCATACCAGAAATCATAGTTGCCGGCGTAGAGCTGAATCTTTGCATAGTCGATATCCGCAATCTGTGTGCAGACCTTGTTAAGGAAGTATCTGTCATGTGATACAACGATTACGGTGTTCTCAAAATTGATGAGGAATTCCTCAAGCCATGCAATAGCATCAAGATCAAGGTGGTTGGTAGGCTCATCGAGAAGAAGAATGTCCGGATTACCGAACAAAGCCTGTGCAAGAAGAACCTTGACCTTCTCGCTGCCGTTTAAATCCTTCATCAGTTTGTAATGAAGGTCGGTTTCGATACCGAGTCCGTTTAGAAGCTGGGCTGCGTCAGATTCAGCTTCCCATCCGTTTAATGATGCAAATTCACCCTCGAGTTCACTGGCCTTGATACCGTCCTCTTCAGTGAAGTCTTCTTTGGCATAAATTTCTTCTTTTTCCTTCATGATTTCGTAAAGACGGGCATTTCCCATGATTACGGTATCCAATACAACAAATTCATCATACTTAAAGTGATCCTGCTGTAAGAAAGAAAGTCTCTGTCCCGGAGTGATGGTTACATCACCTTTGCTCGGTTCAATCTGTCCTGATAAAATCTTAAGAAATGTTGATTTACCGGCTCCGTTGGCACCGATAAGTCCATAGCAGTTGCCCTCAGTAAATTTGATGTTAACATCCTCAAAGAGTGCTCTTTTTCCGATTCGTAAAGTTACATTATTTGCACTGATCATTTTAATTAATAAATCCTTTCATTAATCATTTTTTTGATAGATTTCACGAAGCCTGTCAAACGCTTCATCACTTATAACGTGTTCTATACGGCATGCATCATTTAAGGCATTTTCCCTGGAAACTCCGATTCTCATTAACAGCCCCGAAATAACCTGATGTCTTTCATAAACTTTTTCTGCAATTGCCCTGCCTTCACTTGTAAGTGAAACTTTGCCGTAAGGGTCCATGGATATCAGGGAAGATTCACGAAGTTTTTTCATGGCGACACTGACACTTGGCTTGCTGAATCCAAGATGTGCAGCAATGTCAACAGAACGGACATTTTCACTTTTATCCGAAAGAATCAGTATTGTTTCAAGATAATCTTCAGGTGATTCTTTTAAATTCATAAATGTTCTCCTTTCCACATGGCCTTTTACATGGAATAATACCATAAAATATCAATTATGGCAACGAAAAGGAAGTTTATTAGAAAAAAAACTTCACACAGGCATATGAATATGGTAAAATATCTAGGTCCGGTTGACCGGGATTAATTTTGTTCCCTGATAGGAAATTGCTTCGCAGTTTCTCTATCTTGTAAAGAGCAGATATGGAGGAATGTATTATGAAAAAAATGCTTGCTTTAGGTATGACGCTTGCGATGGTATTTTCGCTTGCAGCATGTGGCGGTAACAGCCAGAATGAGAAGGAAAATGATGTAAGACCATCAGATGCCAATCAAACAGAAGCAGAACACACAGCATCAGATGATTTATCAATGGTAATGGCAAACGGAAAGCTTGTAATCGGTATGACAATTTATGAGCCGATGAATTACTATGATAACAGTGGTAAGTTAGTAGGTTTTGATACAGAATATGCACAGGCTGTCTGTGCAAAGCTTGGTGTTGAACCTGAATTTGTTGAAATCAACTGGGATACCAAGGTTGTTGAGCTTGATTCAAGAAGTATCGACTGTATCTGGAATGGTATGACCATGACAGAAGAATTGGCACAGAATATCAGCTTTTCTGACCCATACATAAAGAATATGCAGGTTCTTGTAGTAAAGAAGGACAATGCAGACAAATACACATCAACAGAAAGCCTTGCAAAGGGAGTTATTGCTGCAGAGGCTGGTTCAGCCGGTGAGGCAGCAATTAAGGATGACGCTAATCTTTCAAAGGCAACATATGTTTCCGTTGCAAAGCAGACAGATGCTTTAATGGAAGTTAAGGCAGGTACATCAGATGCAGCAGTACTTGATTACGTACTTGCAGCAGCAATGGTAGGCGAAGGAACTGATTATTCAGATCTTTGCATGGTAAAGGGTGTTGAACTTTCAGTTGAAGAATATGCAATCGGTTTAAGAAAGGGAAGTAACCTTGTTGAAAAGATTAACGAAGCAACAAAGGAACTTATTGCAGACGGAACAATCGCTAAGATTGCAGAAAAGTATGACCTCACATTACAGTTAATTTCTAACCAGAAATAAGTAAAAGATAATAAATAATAAACAGAAAGGCTTTCATGCACAATAGGGTAGAACCTGATACCTGCATGAAAGCCTTTTTTGTTATTCTGATGTGTAAATTGTGTATCCACGTTCTCTTAAGGCATTGACAGCCTCATTCATTGCATCCTCACGATAGAATTCAATAAGAAGTGCACCGCGCGTAAATTCACGGTAATGTACGATACCGATATTTTTGATGCTGATTTTCTTAAATGCAAGAATATTTGCAACAAGAGCGATTGCACCTTCCTCGTCGGTAAGGTCGCAGTAGAAGCTGTAAATAGGGCTAATAGGTCCTTTGGCTCCCTTCTTGCGGTCGATAACCGAATCGCGATATTCCTTGGAGCGGTCAAACATATCGTGTATGTATGTTTTATCACCCGCATTAATTGCATCACGGGCTTCTTTTAGAGAATCAATATATTTTTGAAGTAATTCGCTGATTGCTTCGCCATTGGTAGCACAAATCTGTTCCCACATCTCAGGAGATGATGAGGCGATTCTTGTAATATCCTTAAAACCGCCTGCCGCCATCATTTTCATAATCTGGTCATCACTGTCGTTGTCCTGTACAAGGTTTACAAGGCTTGATGCGATGATATGCGGAACATGGCTTATTCCGGCGACTGAGTAGTCGTGCTTCTTATAGTCGAGAACTACAGGTACGGCACCCATTTCGCGCACCATTTCGACAAATTCATTTACCTTTTCAGGGTTGGATTTTGGCGTAGGTGTAACGGCGTAAAATGCATTCTCAAGAAGAAGTGCTGAAGAGTTGGCATAGCCTGTCTTTTCCGAGCCTGCCATAGGATGTCCGCCTATAAAATTGGCTTCCATGTCGAGTTTCTCGACGGCGGCATGAATGTATCCCTTAACACTTCCAACGTCAGTGATTACACATGTATCCTTGATAAAAGGTTTGATTTTTTCAAGGTATGCGGCGATGTATTCAACAGGCGTGCATAAAAATATATAATCAAATTCACCGAATTTTTCATCAATAACAGTTGTTATTTCATCGAGCATTCCTTCTTCCTTAGCCTGAAGAAGAGGTGCCTGGCTTCTGCTGAAAGCCGTAATATGGTAATCCGGATGTTTTGACCTGACAGCTTTTAAAATAGAGCCGCCTATCAGTCCAAGTCCGATAAAACCGATGTTCATTGAATTACCTCCAGATGTATAAGACGCCTTATTTTGGCATCACAAATTTTGTTTATATTTTACTATGAAGGAAAACAAGTGTCAATTGAAACTCCGTATATAAATGTGGTATGATAAGAAAAGATTTGAAAGGAAAAACGAGATGAAAAAGATTACTGTTGGTATAGCAGCACATGTTGATGCGGGAAAGACAACTTTATCAGAGGCACTTCTTTATAAGACGGGAGCAATCAGAAATATGGGCAGGGTAGACCATAAGGATACGCTGCTTGACAATTTTGCCGCAGAACGCGAGAGGGGCATAACCATTTTTTCAAAGCAGGCATATTTTATGGCGGGTGATACCAGGGTAACGCTTCTTGATACTCCGGGACACGTTGATTTTGCGGCTGAGGTGGAACGAACATTACAGGTACTTGAGTACTGTATACTTGTAATCGGCGGAATGGACAAGGTGCAGGGACATACAAAAACACTTTGGAAGCTTCTTGAGCATTATGGTATACCGGCATTTATTTTTATAAATAAAATGGACCAAAACGGTGCAGACCGTGAAATAATCATAGATGACATAAAGAAAAAATTAAACGGCAATTTTGTGTGCTTTGATGAAGATGTGCTGACACAGGAAGAAACTATGGAAAGCATAGCCTTGTGCAGTGAAAAAACCATGGAGCAGTATCTTGACGGACATACGTTAAGTGATGGAGAAATCGCAGGCTTAATAAAAAGAAGAGAGCTATTTCCTGTATTTTCAGGTTCAGCATTAAAGCTTACGGGCATTGATTCATTTGTTATGGGACTGTCAAGATTTACGAAAGATATTGATTCCTCAGAAAGTGAGTTCGGTGCAAGGGTATATAAGATTACAAGGGATTCTCAGGGTAACCGGGAGACTCATATAAAGGTCACATCCGGCGTGCTTAAGGTTCGCGATGTGATACAGTCGGAGGAGCTTAGCGAGAAAGTTAATCAGATACGAATTTATCAGGGTGATAAGTATGAAACGGTAAATGAGGCTGATGCCGGAACCATATGTGCCGTTACAGGCCTTAGTAAGTCATATGCAGGCGAAGGACTTGGATGTGAGACGAATGCGAAGCCGCCGGTGCTTCAGGCTGTATTAAATTACAGGATGGAAATTCTTACGCATATTGATGCCGCAACGCTTTATCCAAAGCTGCTTGCGCTTATGGAGGAGGATCCGCAGCTTCTGTTTTCGTGGAATGAAAAGACAGCCTCGATAGAAGCGAGACTGATGGGCGAGGTACAGACGGAAATAATCAAAGACCTTATAAAAGAACGGTTTAATGTTGATATTGCCTGGGGAAGGGGCAGTATTGTTTATCGTGAGACTATTAAAAATGCCGTGGAGGGAGTAGGGCATTTTG
>JBJEOB010000159.1:10093-28996 GCA_051880495.1 Lachnospiraceae bacterium | reverse complement strand
TACACACAAATATGTACCGATAATCTGACACTATGTCAAACATTTTCGATACTTCCGACCCCTTTTCTTCATTGTCACAAAGTTCTCTTATTGCATCTGTTATGCTCGTAACTTATCCGCTGCATCAGGAGTATATTTTATCTTTTTCAATCAAGTACCCCCAATTCACGTTCTAAATCATCTGCATCAATCCAACCTTCCGCGTCAGCTCGTTCTTCAGCACGTTTCAAATCGAGCATAAGCATTGCGATTGCCTGTTTCTTCAATGCTTCTTTGCTATTTTTTGTTACTATAAAAGGAAGTCCTTCGACATTTAAAGATTGTTGAATAAAGGTATTAAATGCATCCGTCAATGTCATTCCTGTTTTTGCATAAATATCCTCAACAGCTCTTTTAATTTCTGAATTTATTCTTACTTGAAAAGTTGAATCCTTTGGTGCAATAGCAACATTCAAATTTGTATCCATAAAACATACCTCCTCGCTTTTTTCTATATCATATCACTTCTTAAATTATTTGTAAATACATTGTCATTACGCACACGTTTATGATATATATTTTCTATGCGACAATTTCACACCTCTATCCGTAAGTCTATTATGTGGCTTATTTAAAAAAACAAATAATGCACTATTATTATCTGTTCTTGATTCGATATAATTCATTAAATGAATTTAAGTCTTGGCATCAAAGTATGCTTTTCGCTCTTTATCACCTTTTCCATATACGACGCATTCTCGTTCTAAAAAATCTATATCATCAATATTCAGTCTAACTAGTTCACCTACACGAATACCTGTTGAAAGCAGGAAATCAATCATTGCTCTATCACGCATGTTATTACAATTAGTTATTGATTGAAACTCTAAAAGATATTTTCGCAGCATTTCGGTAGTTATTTTTACAACCGGAATATCAATTGTCCCCAGCATCTTTTCAATAATACACCTGTAATAGCGTATTGTTTTGTCGGAACACCCTTCTAAATGCTTTGCAGTTAAAAACATATCAACAGATCGTATTACTGAAATATTCGAGTGAATTATCTTATTAGTTTTCAAAGAAAATTACATCCGCAGGTGTACCATCCTCATAATCCACCTCTTTATTAGGGTAGCTCTCAACTAAACGGTAATTTCCACTTGTATATTCATCAATTACTTTATTCCAAAATATAACAGAACCTATATTGTGAGGGTGTCTTTTCAACTGCCACTTTCCGTGATGCATATTAAGCACCTTGAATACCGCTTCCTTACCATATCCTTTTCTTCTATACTTGTGCATAATAAAAAATTCTGATAAGCAAAAATCCATATTCTCCTCTGGCACTTCTGGATAATCGCTTATTAGTATCAAGCCCGCTATATTATCATCAATCTTTATAAAATATGGGTATCTATTTTTTTCCTCAAAGTAGTAATCTAGATATTCATACCCATATAAGCCATTATCATTAACATCTGCTTAAAACACTCCTCCGAATACCGATCTGTCTACCACTTAACCATATGTAAATTAAGTATCTATTCTGTCCAATGCATGAATGTTTTTATTTCTATATACCAAATCAGTTCTATCAATAAATCCCATGTTCTCCCAAAATCCATTTCCAATATCATTCTTTTTAAAAGCAACAAGTGCAACCTTATTTATACCTTCTTTATCCAAGGCATCCATGGCGCTATCAACCAATCTTTTGGCTATTCCTTGATTTCGATATTCCGGCAAAACAGCGGTATGATGAATAAATCCTCTCCTTCCATCATGACCAGCCATAATCACTCCCACTATTATACCATCGCATTCAGCTACAAAACTTGATAATTGATAAAACTAACTATTTCCAATCAACTAGCAAAAATTGCCTAAATCCTGAAAAAATGGTTATAGTCGTGTCATCTTCTATTGAATAAACTTTATAATAAACATCTTCATCATCTGTTGTTCCTGTACCCAGGTATATGCGTTCAACATACAAGATGTATTTTCCATCAGGAGAAGAAACAACTTGCTCAACCCACTGCGCATTAGCCTTTTCAACTATCAGCTGATATTCATAAGAGTTTCTGTCATACTCTAGATTTTCCTCAAATCCGGCATAATCTTCTGTTTTAATCAAACCCCAGGCACACAAACGGAAACATTGTTTACTCCAGGAATCCTTAAAAACAATATTTTCATATCCCTCTACACTTCTGTAATCCTGTGAAAAATCAAGATGGAACTGCGACAAGTACAAAATCGTTACAAAAAATGTTATTATGATAATTGTAACGCCCAAGACTATCTTCTTACTTAATTTCATTATAAACACCCGATGGCACTTATTGCTCTTTAAGCGCAATAAGTGCCTTTCTGATTTTAACCCTTAACATTAAACCAAATCCCCACACAAAACAACCGCAAATTATTGTTATTATCATCTGGGCAGTGGTAACTGCTAACATTTTTGTTAATGTAATTGTAATAACAATTCCAACAACTATTAATAGTTCGGTAAAAATTCCAAATGTCTCGAGCTGTGACTTTGTTTTAAAAATACTTAATGCGGATTTTGCCCCTTGCTCTGCCTTTTCACATTCTGTCATTTTTCTGGCATACAAAAGTTCTGATACCTGAATGCCAAGAGCCTGGCATAATGGTTCATATAATGATATATCCGGCATAGTCCTTCCATTTTCCCATCTGGAAATAGATTTGTCACTTACTCCTAACATTTCAGCTAATTGAGCTTGCGTTAATCCCTTTTCATTTCTGCAGGCTGAAATAAAATTGCCTATTTTTTGTTGATCCATTTTTGATACTCTCCTTTTTCTTTTTTCTTAGTCTATTCAGTTTCATCAAAAAAGAACAGGACAGAAACTGAGAGTCAGTGAAAAATAAGCTTTTATTTTTTTTAACTTTCCTTACTACATTTGCGTCTTTTATTTATCATATAAAATATAAAGTCAATTATCAACAGCAATAATATCACCGGAAGTACAAAAATCAGAAGCAGCATACCCAGAAGTCCCGCAAACCAGCCGGTATCCGTCAATATGTCATATATTGCATATGTTGTGACACCGATGCCAATTATGGTGTCGGTCACAGCAAAAATCTTATATACCGAAACATTCGGTTTGATTTGTTTGATAACGGCAATTGCCAAAAAACATACACATAGCACAGTTGAAATAACAGCTAAAAAAAACATAATCATTTCAAACCCGGACGGATTTATCACTATCTCAACAAACCAGCAGACAAATGCCACAACAAATAAAGCAATTGCTCTTTTCCACGATTTTGACATATTTTTACCTCCAAAATGTTGCAGTATTACTTTGTTAACACCTTCTTACAATACTTATGTGCGCCACAATGCGGACATACTAATTTACGTTTTGTAATTGTATGTGGACCCATAACATAATCCTTCATCTCCGGTACAAATCTGGTATTGCATTCAGGGCATTCAAACGCTCCTGCATCCCGGTCAAGAATACATGCAATTACTATACCGGATACAATAACTACAATACCTATAATAATAAGTATAATTTTCAGCCAGGTATCCATTGCAATTGCTCCTGACAAAACAAACAAAGGTACTGCAGCTACAAGTGCCAGCATTGACACCATTGCTGACAAAATAATTTTCTTCTTACTTTCCTGTGCTTCTTTTACTAAATTCACCATATTTTCCTCCGCTTTCTTACGATAATCTTCTTCAGAAACCCGCTCTCCGGATAAAAGTTCATTAACTGTAATATCCAATTCATTACATAATGGTAAAAGCAATGATACTTCCGGAAATCCGTTTCCTCGTTCCCATTTTGAAACTGTTTTATCACTGATTCCTAATTTCTCAGAAAGTTGTTTTTGCGTATAGCCTTTCCGCTTTCTCTCTTGTGCAATAAACCTTCCAATCAATATCTGATCCATATGATTTCCTCCTTTCTGAGTTGATTATCGCTCAAAATCTTTTCCTTTCACACCCATGCAGCGTAGAAAATGGTGAACTTATGCGGATTCTACGCTTCGTAGATATGAAATCGAAAATACATAATCCAGAACAAAAATTTTCACATGAGGGTTTGGTGCTTAATACATAGGATTAATACTATTCGATGGATAATTCATTGATAAACTGTTCTATTTCTGAGCGGCTTTCAAGAAACGCATTTGCAACATCAGTATCAAAATGCGAGCCGCTCTCCTCCGCAATAATTGTGAACGCCTTGTCAAGAGGCATTGGCTCCTTGTAGCAGCGTTTTGATATAAGCGCGTCAAATACGTCCGCTACCGCAAGAATCTTTGCACACAATGGAATCTCCTCGCCCGTTATGCCGTGGGGATAGCCTTTTCCGTCCATTCGCTCATGGTGATATTCTGCCATCTCCTTGGCAATTCGCAGATAGTTGATGTCACCTACGCTCTCTTCAACTCGATTGATAATCTTTCCGCCCGCAGCGGCATGGGACTTCATCATGGTGAACTCGCTGTCGTCCAGCTTTCCGGGCTTGTTAAGCACTGCATCAGGAATATGTATCTTTCCAACGTCGTGAAGCGGTGAGGCTATTACCATGTCCTCAATATACTTATCGGTCAGAATATTGGTGAATTTATTTTCGCTTTTCAGCTTTCGTGCGATTATTTCTACATACTTTGCGGTACGCTGGATATGTCCGCCGGTATTCTCGTCGCGGTTTTCAACGAGGTCAGCCATTGTCGTTATTAGCGACTTTTGCAGCGTAGAGTTCTGCTTGTAGTAAAAGTTGCGATAGTTGGAATCGACAATCAACAGGATGATGACCGTAGCCTCAATGAAGTTTGATATGTCAAGATATGCATTGAGCGAAGACGGAATATCCGGAAACAAAGACGAAATAAATACATCATATATAACCAGCCATATTCCCACAGCCCACAGCCCGATTTCTTCGAAACCATTCAGAGTTCGTTTTTCGATATCACGTTCCAATCGGCGAAGAAATGGGGGCTTATTGTACATCAGCAGTGCAAGAACAGCTAATACTGCTGAACACACAATTATTTCGTAAACCTTCTTGTTTTCTTCCAGAACAAACCCAACTGTAACCGGCAGTTCTACGAGCGTATATATTGCATCAAAATATCCCATCATCGGAACTAAAATGAACAGACCCAACCATTTGGCTTTTTTTCGCCCTGTGATCGAGCTGTATATTGATGGAAAAAATAACAGTAAGCCACATATGGTTCTTATATATTTCAAAATGGGACTTGAAATGTTAAAACCCATCAGAAAAGAAATCACAGTACAAATTGCAGTGAGTACAAAAACAATGATTTTCGTGATCTTTTTTTGTTTTTCAGTATTGAATTCCAGAAAAATTAAATGCTGCAGACTAAGCATTACTATTATCATAAGTAAGCCCTGAATGTAACTCAGCATTTCATTAACGAATATCTCTAACTTAAATGTTTCAGGCATAATATACTCCTTTTATTTGTTTTTAATATATACATACGAAAAATTCATAGGATAGTTGTTCCATAAAAAGCTATTTGGTTTTATATAATTCATCAAATTTATCTTCGTCTATACTCTCTTTCAAGCATATTATGTCTTAAAATCATAATTGTTAAAGGGATTATAATACTACCAATCGTGAATACTATTTCTAACACTTCATTAGGCATTACAATTCCCATCAAAAATCCAAGTTCAATACATATGCCATAAATTATCCATATCATCCCATGTTTCTTATTCCACAAAAGAATATCTGTAATTTCTTCCTTCTTAGGCGCTTCAATTACATTATAAAATCCAACCGGCTCTTCTTTTTTATTAAATTGTACAAGACCAATAATAACCATAATAACAGCTACAAAAGATATAATAACAAAACCGACTATTGTTTCAGAATTCATACTATACGCACTCTCTTTCATTCACGAAATTCAAATAATCACGTACTTACAATCTCGCCATAAGACTGAAATCTTCATTGCCACATGCCCCTACCAATAACAATTGTTCAAAATCATCTGGTAACCATGCTGAAAATTTACATTTTTTTGAATACTGTAAAAAGAAATCCCTAATCTGTAACCGTAATTTCCTTTCAAGTCAAAAAACTGGGATTTACTCGGTTGCTTCTGCTTTCTCTTGCAGGAAGTTCTTTATTTCTTCACCCTTATCAAATGAAAAAATTGTCATACTTACATAATCATTTTGAACAAGTCTTTTACTTACAACTTGACCCTCCTGATATGATACTAAGTCTTTCAATTCAATTTAAATCATAAAAATCACACCTCTTGGCTACTGTGATAACATAACTTCTAAATATTCTTCAGCAGAAAAGGGGTCATATATATTGGTTTTAGTTTAAGCGTCCCAACTTTTCCGACATCCTTCTGTGACAATAAAAATCTGTCGCCTGTTTGTCCTGAATATTTTTCTTCAAATTGATTTATTGATTCATGATTCTTTACAGCAGATGATTTTACTTCTATCGGGATCAATTTGTTTTTTGCTGTAATTAAAAAGTCGATTTCATATGAATGTGTGCTCGCTTTTTTTCTCCATGTATGATAATACAACTCTCTTCCGGAAGCCTTTATCATCTGTGCTACAACATTTTCATATAAATATCCTAAATCCGCCGGTAATTTATCACTTAACAATTTGCGATAAATATCCGCTATTCCATTTTCAGAATCATTAAAAAGCATCGTTGTAAACAGACCTATATCTGATAAATACAATTTAAAACAATCTATATCCTTTGTTTGTGATAACGATACACCGGGATTTGTCACATTATAGCAAGGCAACACTAAACCTGAATCTATCAGTTCAAAGAGACGTTCTTCATCTTTTCTCGTCTTCTGTTTTCCCGTTGCCGCCGTGATTACATAATGCTTTTTCTTGCCTGCCAACTGGCTTGGTACCGATTTATACATATCCGTGATTCTTCCGGAGGTATCAATTTTCTTTAAATCATCATAATATAAATCCAGTATTTCTCGCTTAACCTTATCGACAGACTCAAAACTATTTGTTTCAATATAGCATTCTACAGCCTGTGGCATTCCACCTACAGCCATATAGATACGAAAATCACGCATTGCATTTCGATTAGCTGTATTTCCCATTTCCATATTACTTTTATACGCCATATCGATTACATTCGGATTTCCACCCGTTGCCCACAAAAATTCTTCATAATCCATTGGATAAACATATAGCTTGTGTTCTTCTGAAGGAATCAGTATATCTTTCACATTTTTCTTTATAGAAATAAGCGAACCAGTTTCAATATAATCATATCGACCATCCTTCACAAGATGTTTTATTGCTTGCCTTGCCTTTGGAAACAACTGAATTTCATCAAAAATGATAACCGACTTTCTTTCAATCAGTTCTACTCCTGTTTCCATTTGAAGTCTTAGAAAGAATCTATCTAATTTAGAAATATCTTCAAATATATCAAGTATCTCTTTACTCGCAATTGAAAAATCAATCAAAATATATGACTCATATTCATTACGAGCAAATTCCTCAGCTATTGTTGTCTTTCCCACTCGTCTGGCACCTTCAAGCAAACAGGCATATTTTCCGTTCCATTCATTCTTCCAATCTACAAGTTTTTCATATACTTTTCGCTTAAACATAATATAGCGCCTCCAAGAGTATTATAATTTCATCTTATTTTACCACAAAAATTATAGATATTTCAATATTAAGTATATGAATTTATATAATTATTTCAACATTTCTTCATCATTCCCCCTTTGTAATGTAATTAGATTTTTCTTTCATATATCTTAACAAATTGGTCATATATATTCTTCCGTACTTCTTCTGACAAACCGGCGTATTTTGTATCCAACACCTTTTTTACGGCTTCGTACTTCCTATTTTTATCTTCTATATCCGGACCACGGTCATAATAAAACCTCACATCATAAAAAATGTGTTTCATATCGTTACTTAAAGCTTGTAACACCCGAAACCCTTTCATAGAAAACTTTCCTTCCTTTATACCATCCTCCACACAGGGCTGTCGCGCCCAATCCAACATAAACCAATTCTCCATTGGCATATTTACACCATATCCGGAATCTGACAAAAAGTCATTTATCTCATTCCAATTTATATGTAATGGCAAATCGTTTTCTTTCGCAAATAAATAGTCATCACGCTGTAATTCCTGTTTTTTTCGCTTTCTTGTATTTCTTTCATAAACAATCCAATATATTACCATTGCAGCTATAATACACACGCTAAATATCTTTGTAATCATGGTATTTCCTTTATAAATAATCAAGTATACTACGGTTACTACCGCAATACATATACTGAGTACCTTTATAATCAAACACTTCATTGTACATCTCCCTATCACTAAAAATTGGAAATTAACAAGCCGACAAATTAATATTTTTCATGCAGTCCTATAAGCTGGGGCGTTATAAATTAATATCAATTTCGTATTTATCATCAATAAGCACGTAGTTTACGTTGTGATTTACAGCCAGTTCCAAAATGTGAGAATTATCCTTTAACACATTTTCCAAAGTACACCCCTCGTCATCTAAACGATTCTCAATAACATCCGCATATCTCTTTATATCTGCAAAATGATTTCTTATGTAGTTCTCGCTCATTACGAGGCAATAGTATCGAATGTTATCAAGATATTCCTTTGCAAAATCCTTATCCCAGTCAAAAGGAATATAGCACCCCTCAATAATAAGATTCTGCTTGTTCTCTATGGCAGTTTTAATCATTTCACAAACAATCGGCCATAAATAATCTGTGAGGTCTGCATCATCACTCATCGGAGTAAGTCTGGTATTTCCACTTCGGATTAAACCCATTTTTAAATGATCTATTGACAGATAAGGAAATTTATATTTTTCAAGTAATTTCTGTGCAAGGGCAGTCTTTCCTGTATGCGATGCTCCAGTAATCAAAATAATCATTATTCTCGTCCACTTCCATAAATTAAATTTTTTGTTTCTCCATTACATAGTTCGTCAAAGAAACTCCATTTCTGATAACCTGCTGTCCTTTAATTACTCTGTACCCTCTTTGTTCAAAGAAGGGTTTAGCAGTAATAGAAGCGTGTGTTATGATTTTATTGACATTGACCCGTTGTTCCAATTCATCGCAGATAGCAGAAGCTATACCTTGTCTTTGAAAGTCTTTATGGACATATAATCGGTCAAGATATCCGGTTTTATCAATATCCCCAAAACCTGCAATAATCTCATTTTTGACAGCTACTATCGTAAAATGTTCCAAAAAAGATTGATTCCATTCATTCAAGTTCACATTGCCGGTTGCCCATGCATCCAATTGCTCTTTTGTATAGTCTTTGGCATTTACATTATGAACTGTTTGATAGAATAATTCTGCTATAAATTCGCAATCTGAAGAATTATACATTCTAAGAAACACAATACACCTCGGCTAATTATTATATCTGTTTCAATTTCACTAATTATATCATAGCGCCGATATTTTGCCAATAAACTGAAAAAAGGAGACTTTAAAGAAAAGTCTCCTCAAATCTAATTATTACATTCAATGCATTATCAACATCTGATGCTTTCTCAATTGCTTCCGATAAAGCATCAAGCGGATATTCGTGGGTAATCAGCTTCTCAATATCCCATTTACCTGATTTCATAATGTTTAAAACGTCTTCGACGTCCTGCGGTGTATAGCCGCCACTGCCGGTAATTGATTTCTGGCCAAAGGTAAGTCCAAGAATATCTACCTCTCTCCTGTTTGTTCCTACAGCAACCATTACCATTTTACTGTTGTATTTACCATATTTTTCGTATGCATTAAGGATATTATCGGCTCCGGCTGCATCAATCCATATATCGCAATCAACAGCCTCACCATTCACACCCATACTCCTTCCGATAATGCCCATAAGTCCGGAAAGTTCAGTATCAGATTTATTGTTATATACATCAAATCCAAGTTCCCTGCAGATGCTGAGTCTGTAATCAGAAAAATCACAAATAACGACCTGCTCACATCCGAAATACTTCAGTGCAATTGCAGCCGCTATTCCAATTGTGCCGGCTCCGAACACAAGTCCTTTCTGTCCTTTACCGGGAAGAGCTCTCCTTGCCGCCCTGCAGCCAACGGTAAATGGTTCAATCAAAGCTGCCGCCTTATCTGAAATCTGCTCATCCACATGATAAATTGATTCTCCCCACGTCGGGTGCGGACAGTAAATATATTCAGAAAATCCGCCTATAGTCCCTGCTTTTTTCTTATCACCTGTTACCAAAAGAGGGTAAGGATAAACCCTGTCTCCGACCTTCACATCTGTTACATTCTTTCCTACTGCGGACACTCTGCACACGGTCTCATGTCCAAATTCACCACCGACAGTAATACGGTGTCCCAGACCAAGACCATGATTGTAAACCGCAACATCTGTTCCGCATATGCTTGAATATATGTTTTTTAAAATAATTGCATCATCACCACACTCATAATCCGGCATTTCTGCAATTTCTATATTATGCACTCCCCGATATAAAGCTGCTTTCATCTTTTATCCTCCAATTATTTTATTCATGTAGAACCTTTTCGTTAAACACGCATTTCTCGATAATCGACTCAATCTTCTCTACAGGCTCATTACAATCACCATCTATCCATTCCTGAATAACCGCCCAGATTCCCCTAAGATAAAACGCCATCCAATAATTCTGCTCATCCTTCGGAATGTTAAACCGCTGCATAATCGGCTCAAGAACATGTTTTCATACCTGAATACATCTTATCAGCTTTCATGCTTACGGGATTATGAATGGCAGCTTTAAATACGCTTCTGTTTTCATAAATAAACTGCAAATATGGTTTCAGATATTTCTCATTAATAAAAACAAGATCATTAAGCGGAACATTTTCAAAATCTTCCCCGAAAAGTCCCTCTGTTTTTTCAAATGATGCGAGGAATTTGCTGACTATATATTCTGTTGTTTCTTCAAGAAGATCCCCGATTGTTTCGTAATGAAGATAGAAAGTCGACCGGTTCACTCCTGCTCTTTCACAGATTTCCTTTACAGATATAAACATTATATCCTTTTCCGCCAAAAGTTTAATAAGTGCCTCATCCAGCAAACGGGCAGTATTAAAATATTTGCTTTTTGATTTATTCATATAACACTGCCCCCTTTCCTTATTCTCCTGCTTCACTTATTTCTTTTGCCAGAGTCAGGATATCAAATGCATATTTCTTCTTTCCGTTTTCCAGCATTCTCCTGTAAATAGGATAGTTGACGCCCACTCCGACAATTCCGATGATACCAATGATAATACCGACAACCATCATGGCTGTACCGCCATTACCAATTACATTCATTGACAGGCACATTCCTGTTCCAAGTACAAGAGCCATAATTGTACCGAACGAAAAAGCAAAAATATTTGCCGGTAGTTTTGCCTTGTAGTCGAGTTTCTTAAGCGCAACCACCTTGGATGCATCCTTTGGTGAATACTCATTTGCAATTGCTTCTGCATAAATCTTATCTGTGTTCATAACTTAAAGCCTCCTTATATTTGATAGCTTCATTATAGGAGACCTCAGAATCAAAATGAACAACACAAAACGGGGAATGTGTTGAAATTACTTATTGCTTATTTAGCATTGCATTCAGTTCGCTCCCCGTTTCTGCCATGCCACGGCTAATCCACTCATTTACCCATCCGTAAATTCCATATGCAAGAAAGGCTTTTCCATAAGCCTCCTGATTGTCCATCTCTGCATTGGGCCCTGCAATTTTAACAATAGTATCTAAGAGCAGTGAGGATAACCCTGCTTTGTACAGCTTTTGGTAAAAACTGCTATTCTCCCTGTAAAAGTTAAAAAGACTCTCGAAAACATTGAAGGGCGTGGAATTGGGATTACTTTCATACTCTTCTCCCCACATTTTAGTCAGGCGTACGGATTCCTGTCTGAGAACATCTTCTTTATCCGTATAGTTACGATAAAAAGATGCCCTTCCTACACCGGCCTCATTCGTAAGCTCACAAACAGTAATGGAAGCAAAATCCTGTTTTTCCATCATTTTAAGCAAAGCTTCCGTAATATGCGTCCGTACATAAGAATTCTTCTCCGAATTATTCATGTGCCGATACAAACCTCCCTTTATGTCTCATTTTTGCCGAGATACTTGTTTCACCATTAATAGTATGATACATTTGTCTCAGCAAAAAATCAAGGAGGTCGTAATGAAAAAAATAATGAAAATCATTGGTATAATCATTTTAACAATCATTGTTTTAATTGCAGTATTACTATTTTGGAACGCACACAGGCAGCTTCTTCCCGAAGACTACCCTAAAAAAATAAAAACAGGTGGGAAAGTTGAACAGACATATGCTCAATATGGTTCCTATGAAGTATCATATTTTGAACAGGCTGTTCCTGAAAATTACAAAAAATATGAAATATGGTATCCGTCCGAAATGGTTGAAGGCGATAATAAATATCCTGTGATAGTCATTAATAACGGAACCGGAATGCATGCTTCAAGAAGCAAAGCAAGCTATAACCGCCTCGCATCATGGGGCTTTATAGTCATTGCAAATGAGGAGGAATATTCCTGGAACGGCTTCGCTGCTGATATGAGTCTTCAATATCTTCTTAGGGTAAACGAACAGCCGGACAGCATTTTTTATCAGCATATAGACACCGAAAACATCGGCGTAACCGGGCATTCCCAGGGTGGTGCCGCCTGCATTAATACTGTTACCGAAACCAGACATGCCGAAATGTATAAGGCTGCATTTCTTGTCAGTCCTACTGTTGAGGCATTGGCGGCCGTTCTCGAATGGGATTACGATATATCAAAGGTAACCGTACCGTGTGCCATAATAGCAGGCACCGGAGATATTGATGCACAAACAGTTACTCCTCTCGACGGAATGAAAAAAATGTACGAACATGCATCCTCTTCCCCTTTTGTTGTCATTGCCAGAAAAACCGGTTATGACCACGGCGAAACATGCGTTCAATCTGACGGATATATGACAGCATGGTTTATGTGGTATCTCAGGGGTGACACGACAGCATCCAAAGCATTCATCGGAGATTCTCCGGAAATATTGGAAAATCCGCTGTATCAGGACCAGCAAATAAAGACATTAGACTAAACAAAGAACCCATCTGTTTCACACTATGATATACAGATGGGTTCTCTTTATAAATAATTAACTAAGTTTCTTCTCTTCCATTACACTCATATACGCCGGTCTGATGATTTTATCCGTGCAAATCATCTCTTCGATTCTGTGTGCACTCCAACCGACAATCCTGGCTATTGCAAACATTGCCGTATAAAGTTCAACGGGAATGCCAAGCATATCGTAAACAAATCCACTGTAAAAATCCACGTTAGGACTTACACCCTTGAAGATATGTCTTTTCTCTGCAATAATCTTCGGCGCTAGTTCCTCTATGTTTTCATACAGCAAAAGGTCTTTCTGTCTTTGTTTTTCCTTTGCAAGCTGTTCTACATAACCTTTAAATATTTTTTCCCTTGGGTCAGAAATGGAATAAACCGCATGTCCCATTCCATATATTAATCCCTTACGGTCAAATGCTTCTTTATCCACTATCTTTCTTAAATATTCCTCTATTTCATCCCTGTCAGAATAATCTTTCACATGACTGCGTATATCATCCATCATTTCCATGACCTTAATATTCGCTCCGCCGTGTTTTGGTCCCTTTAATGAGCACATGGCTGCAGCCATGGTAGAATAGGTGTCAGACCCCGATGACGTAACAACCCTTGTAGTAAAAGTAGAATTGTTTCCTCCTCCATGCTCCATATGCAGAATAAGTGCCGTATCCAGAACTTTAGCTTCCGTAACGGTATATTGGCGGTCCGGCCTCATCATCATCAAAATGTTTTCAGCCGTAGAAAGCTGCTTGTTAGGATGATGAATAAACATACTTTCATCCTTTTCATAATGATTGTAAGCATTGTACCCGTATACAGCCAGTAGTGGAAATTCGCTGATAAGCTGGATACACTGACGAAGTGAATTGCTCACGCCCGGATTTTTTGCCTGTTTATCGTATGATGCCAATGTAAGAATACTTCTGGTCATTGAATTCATCACATCCTCCGACGGTGCTTTCATAATGACATCACGAGTAAAATTGGTTGGCAGGGTTCTGCATTCACCGATGATTCTTTTAAAATCTCTTTCCTCTTCTTCATCAGGCAGATTCCCCATCAGAAGAAGATATGCTATTTTTTCAAATCCAAATTCATTTTCTCCCAAATGATTAATCAGGTCCTCAACGCGGTATCCCCTATACCACAGTTCACCATCACACGGCATCTTTTGATTATTCACTATTTTTGAAGATACAATTTTTGATATATTTGTAAGTCCGGTAAGGACACCTTTTCCATTTTCATCCCGAAGGCCCTGGTTCACGCCATATTCTTCATATAACCGCGGGGCAATATTATCATTTTTTATACAAACCGATTCAAGTTTTCTGACATAATCATTCATCTGCTCCGTCATCATATTTATCTACCTCCAAATTCTCCATCTCACTGCTCATAACGGTCTCCAACTGCTTCATAAGCTGAAGAAGCTGAATCAGATTGTCTTTTCCGAACTTTTCAAATACTTTTCCATAATACTTTTTCAGTATTTCTTCCTGATTTTTCAGCATATTTTGTCCGCTTTCAGTGATTGTCACATATGTTCCCTCGCTGCCGTTACCATCATGAGACCATACAACATATCCGGCATCCCTCAGTTTTTCCACCATTTTGGAAACCTGCCTCATCGACATCTGAAGCTTATCCGCCAAATCCTTCAGGTAGGTACGTCCCGAGTAAATGTTTGACATTTCCTCCATGGATATATACTGTAATGCAATATATTCCGGAATACTCATTTTCATAAAAACATCTTTTCTGTATTCCCGATTGAATAAATGTCTCTGATAAGTCAATTCATTGGAAAGTTTGATAATATCTGTCTTGTCTGTGTTATCTGCCATGCTGCTCCTCCTTATATATCTTTTAAATTCCTATCAAAATAAGGGAAGCAACAAGCTGTCACTTCCCTTATTTAAACACTGTGGTCTTATTTTAATAACCCATATCCGGCTGAGGCGGCATCGCCGGTGCAGCTTCCTTAATGTCAGCCACAGCAGCCTCCGTTGTTAATAAGGTTGATGATACGCTGATTGCATTGGAAAGTGCACTTCTCGTAACCTTAACAGGGTCAATAATTCCTGCATCTATCATATTGACATACTGCTCAGAAACAACATCAAAACCTATGCCGTCATCAGATGCCTTTACCTTATTGACGATAACAGCACCCTCAAGTCCTGCATTTTCAGCAATTGCACGAAGCGGAGCCTCTAATGCCTTTGCTACGATTTCTGCTCCTGTTTTCTCATCATTTTCCAGACCAGGTATCATATCATATACTGCCTTCTGTACGTGAATATATGCAGTACCGCCACCGCTTATAATTCCCTCTGACACAGCGGCTCTGGTCGCATTAAGTGCATCCTCCATACGATACTTAGCTTCCTTCATCTCTGTTTCTGTTGCCGCACCGATTTTAATTACAGCAACACCGCCGCCAAGTTTAGCTACACGGTCCATAAGCTTATCGCGGTCATATTCAGACGCCTCGGCAGCCTGTCTCTTAATCATTTTGATTCTGTCTTCAATATCCTGCTTACTGCCTTCACCATCAACAATGGTTGTATGTTCCTTTGTTACCTTAACCGACTTAGCCTGTCCAAGCATTTCTATCGTAACATCCTTTAATTGCATGCCAAGGTCATCGAGCACAGCCTGTCCGCCTGTCAGAATTGCAATATCCTTAAGCATTTCCTTACGGTTGTCACCATAACCCGGTGCTTTAACTGCTACAATCTTCAGCGTACCTCTTAACCTGTTAAGGATAAGTGTCGTAAGTGCTTCGCCCTCAACATCCTCTGCAATAATCAACATTTCTCTTCCCTGCTGCATTACCTGCTCTAATATTGGAAGAATTTCTTTTATATTAGAAATCTTTTTATCAGTGATTAAAACATATGGATGATTCATGTTGGCAATCATTTTTTCTGTATCATCACACATATAAGCGGATAAATAGCCATTGTCAAACTGCATACCCTCTACAACATCTATTTCAGTCTGCATTGTCTTTGATTCCTCTATTGTAATGACGCCATTCTCTCCAACCTTTTCCATAGCATCGGCAATCATTGTTCCAACTTCGTCATTACCGGCTGAGATTGCGGCAACCTTTGCAATGTGCTCTTTGCCTGTTACCGGCCTGCTCATGCCAACCAGTGCATCAATTGCAACATCCGCAGCCTTCTTCATTCCTTTTCTCAGAATAATAGGATTTGCTCCGGCAGCAATATTTTTCATACCCTCATTTACCAGAGCCTGCGTCAAAACTGTCGCTGTTGTCGTACCATCTCCGGCAATATCATTTGTCTTCGTAGCAACCTCTTTCACAAGCTGGGCACCCATATTTTCAAACGGATCCGAAAGCTCAATCTCCTTTGCAATCGTGACACCATCGTTGGTAATTAAAGGAGTTCCATAAGATTTATCCAGAACAACATTGCGTCCCTTCGGTCCGATGGTGACCTTTACGGTATCGGCAAGCTTATTTACACCTGCTTCCATCTTTTTTCTAGCTTCAATATCAAACATAATTTCCTTTGCCATATTTATTCCCTCTTTCTAAAATCATTAAAATAATTTATTCCACAATTGCAATAATATCTGATTGATTTACAATAATATATTCCTCATCCGAAAGCTTTACATTGGTTCCGGAATACTGTGAATAAATCACATGGTCACCTTCCTTAACCTGCATCTGTGTTCTATTTCCATTTGTTTCAATTCCCGGCCCAACTGCAATGACAACAGCTGTCTGTGGCTTTTCTTTTGCACTATCCGGTAAAATGATTCCGGACTTCGTCTTTTCTTCTGCTTCCTGTTGTTTTAATACAACACGATCTCCTAATGGTTTTAACTGCATAATCATTACCTCTTTCCTTTTTTGTTAGCACTCTTATTTGTTGAGTGCCAGTTAGTTTTTAAAAAATATATGCTTCTTGCGAAGCACATATAGTTTGTTTCCAAACCTTTTGTTTAAAAACGATTATATCACATCAAAAACATATGTCAACAGTTTATTTATTAAGAAATTATAAAAAAAGAATCTCGCTTACGAGATTCTCCCCCTACTGCTGGTCACATTGCGACAGTTTCTAATCATTTTCCAGTAACCTGTCTATATTCCTGCTAATCTGCTCAGATACACTGTTAAATATGACTAAAGAGTTTTCATCAATTCCTTCCACCACTTTTGAAATCATTTCTGACCAGACAGCTTCCATTTCCTTGCAAATCTGCTCTGATGCATCAGTCAGCTCATATTTAACGTACCGGCGGTCCTTATCATCCCTTTTGCATACCACATATCCTTTTTTTACAAGATTGTCAAGCGTAGTTGACATATGACCTTTATTCATCTGGGTATACCGGCAGATATCTGTCAATGTTGTCATCTCGTCATAATGAGACAATAAATAAATGACTTCCAGTTCCAGCCTGTTTAAATTTGTTTTATTTTTTGCATCGGCCATAGTCCTTTCAAGGAGCTTTTTAAACTTTCCGCCCCTCAGATTTTTTTCAATATTCATCTAATCCTGCACCTCTGTTTGTTTTCAAACCATTATATCAGATTTTTTGTTTAATTCAACAATCTGCTACAAAAAATACTGTTTTACTATTCGCTCGGCTTCATCGATACTAAAAGGATGATTTTGTGTCTCATAAGATAGAATTAAATCGACGGATGGAACAATTCCATTTTCACAATAGGTTTTAATCTTTTTGCAAGCATGATTGACATATTCGGCATTATCCATCATACCGAAATGTTCCCAATAATAGTATTTACCTGTCAACGGGTGCCTGATAGTAAAATCCGGATACAGAACAATACTTCCCAACACAATCTTTTCCTCATATCGAAACGGTATACCTTCTGTAAACAAGACACGATCAATCATCGCTTCCGATTTGGACCGAAGCATTTTCCCTTGGGTTCCTTTTATCATCAGATTTTCAGGATGACTTCGACACTGCTCATAATCGGCATTGCTCCATTCCTCCAGTTCTTTGTTACCTGACATGAATTTTCCCGCAAGTAATCGTTCATATTCCGGATGTAATAATATTTTTTCCGCTCGGTTCGATTCTTTCGACAATGCAACACGAGCATATGCTTCACATGCTTCCATCTCACTCTGTAAATCTTTTTGCTTTAATTCATAGTACTTTTTGAGTGCCAGTTCTTCAACAAATTCCATTTTCTTTCGAGGGATATATTGAGATTTACCATGATTTCTTAAATACCATTTGTAGCGAGTCTCATTCTTAGCACAAATCAAATCTCCTTCCGGAAGTTGTCTCTGTAGCGTTTCAAGTTTCTTCAGTTCCTCTTTTATCTCTTCAATTCTGATTCTTATTGTATCATAATTATAAAACATATAATGATTCCTCTCTTTCCTCTCTAGGGTATGGCACACTCCGGTGCCTCCTCCATACCCCGCCTCCTTCGCCTCGCGGGGTATCGCATTCCTTGGTTCCCCTCCCATACCCCGCTTCCGATTCCTCGCGGGGTATCACACTCCTTGGTTCCCCTCCCATACCCCGCTTCCTCCGCTTCGCGGGGTATCACATTCTTGGGTTGCCCTCCCATACCCCGCCTCCTTCGCCTCGCGGGGTATCACACTCCTTGGTTCCCCTCCCATACCCCGCTTCCTTCGCTTTGCGGGGTATCGCATTCCTTGGTTGCAC
>JBJEOB010000159.1:0-9993 GCA_051880495.1 Lachnospiraceae bacterium | reverse complement strand
TCCGATTCCTCGCGGGGTATCACACTCCTTGGTTCCCCTCCCATACCCCGCTTCCGATTCCTCACGGGGTATCACACTCTTTGGTTCCCCTCCCATACCCCGCCTCCGCTTCCTCGCGGGGTGAGCAGTGAGCGGTGAGCGATAAGCGGTTAGAAGGCGGAGCATTGAAGGTCTGTCATGGACGCACATAACCCCTAACCCTCACATCATCTTTCTTTATCTCAATGATAATGGCACCACACTCGTCTGTGCGCATCACATTTGCCCCAATATACTTCAGTCGCTCCATCGTTTCCTCATGCGGATGCCCATATTTATTGTTTAAGCCACATGAAATCAGGGCCGTCTCAGGCTTGACGCGCATAAGGAAGTCATTTGAAGTCGAGTATTTTGAGCCGTGATGTGCCACCTTGAGCAGTTCAATATCATCAAATGCAGAGTGCAAAAGCAAATGCTGTTCTGCCACGTCATCAAGGTCACCCGTGAAAAGCATGTCAAACTCACCATATGAAGCCTTCAGGACAACAGAATATTCATTTTCAGAAGAATATTTGTAGCCGGATGACGGATGGAGACATTTTAGACTTACATTTCCGCAATTAAATTCCATTCCTGCAAGTATATATGCAACCTGAATATTATTTTTGAAAGCCTCATTTTTAACCATCTCATAATTTTCAGTCCCGGCATCGAGCTTTGGGAGAATGAGATATTTGATTTTTATATTTGAAGAATTCATTATTTCAAGGAGACCATTTACATGGTCGGTGTCGCCATGCGTCATTACAACATAATCCAATTCGTCTATCCCCTGCGATTTAAGATATGGAATTATCCTGTATTTTCCTACATTTTTAACATCACTGCTGCCACCGTCAATAAGCAGATGTTTGCCGGATGATGTAATGTGTATGCAGTCGCCCTGGCCAACGTCAAGCATAACTGTTTGAAAATCCTTTGGGAAATGAATACAAATTATGATAAATGCGGCGGGTATAAGAAGAAGTAATTCTTTTCTAAGATGTAGGCATAAAATGACAGCCAAAGCAACAAGAATAACATAGAAAAAAATCTGCATTTTCATCGGTCTGCCAATAATCAGGACTGAAAATGGCAGAGAAAGAAAAAGACGGCATATGAGTTCATACAGCAGAAGAATAAAATGTGCGGGGCCGACAAAGAAAGTGCCAAGCGGAATCCATAAAAGGCCAAACAGCCCTCCCAGAAGAACGCTTACCATCAATAGGCTCATCAATGGAAGCACAAGCATGTTTAAAAAAACTGAATAAAGAGGAATCTCAAAATATGAGATGAGAATTACGGGAAAGGTTGCAATATTTACGGAAAGACTTGCAAAAAAAGCATCCGTAATTGAATTCTTTTTGTCTCCCAGCAATTCATCAAATGCCGGTTTTATTAACACAATTCCTGCCACGGCAAGCGTTGACAGCCAGAACCCGCTGTTAAAAATCATTTTGGGATAAGTTAGAAGAATCACAATTGCTGACAGTGAAAGGCTGCTTAGGATATCATATTTTCTGCCAAGGACACCGGCAAATATGCTCATCAGAAACATTATTACAGCGCGGATTGTTGAAACACTGCTGCCAGTCATTATGCCGTATGTGACAATAACGCCGAAACAGGTGAGAAAACATGGCAGGAATGGAACAAGTAATTTTCTGAGAAGCTTATACAGTCCCATGCCGATAATAGCTATGTGCAGACCCGAAATAGCCAGGATATGTCCCATTCCACCGGACTGATAGAGAGATTTGATGTCAGAATTTAGAAATGATTTGTCACCAAGCACGATTGACGCATAAATTCCGGCGTCATTTTCCGGTGCAATGGTCCTGTAAACATTAATCAGCCTTTTCTTAAAATTGAAAATAATCTCATAAATCCGCGGTGCCTTCGTAAGAACCTCAAGGTTGTCAGACCACAGATAATTAGTAACGTTCATCGTGGAATAATATACCGCCTCATCAAAATTACCGGGATTTCTTGCATTTTCATATTCCTTTATCTTTCCGGAAAGCATAATACGCATGCCACGGATAACTTCACTTTCGCCGGTGTAATTGACAATAAGTCCGGTCAGGCTGACTGCAGCACCACCTTCACATATGCTCGGATTATAAAGATAAATCTGCGTATATCCCGACTTATCAACTACTTTATTTACTTTTCCTTCAATCTGGTAAATTGTGTCCGGACGGACCTGATATTCATTCTGTGATTTTGACGAAACTGCAAAAGTAACTATCATAAACAGTGGCATGATAATATACCATGCCCGAATTTTTCCACGCGATGAAAACATAATTACAATAATCGCAATAAGGCTCACCGCGAGAAATAGTAATATAAGACCGGCAGGTTTTTTAAGGATTAATCCGAGGATGTCTCCCAAAAAAACCATTGCCAGTATTCCCAACAACGGTCTTTTTATGGTAATACCTCCTGTTCAATAATATCATAATTTTTTTCATAAAACTGGTTTAACGATGTTGAGCCGACATTAATGCGGCTGTCACCATTAACCTGAAATTGTACCTTGCTTATATAGTCGAGTTCACACAATGAATTGACAATACTGTACAAACTAACTTCAAACGGAATACCATTTACACCTTCGGTAAATTTATTATCCAGATTGACATAACATGTCCTGTCTCTTACGGTTACATTGATAATTTCCATGTCCTGTGGCAAAACAGATGTGTATCCGTCCTCGTCCGGGCCCTGTATAAGCTGCTCAATAATAATTTTTTCAAGCTGGACTGTCTTGACATAAGCAACATCTATATGGCTTTCCCTTAATCCGGTGCCATCAGCATTACCCCAATATAGCGTAATCTCTACACGCGCCATGTTATTCAAATCATTATCCGACCCTGTTATAAAATCGTCCTCCTGCATCTGACCGACAATACTTCCGTCTGCATAGGTTAACGGCTTGTTATTCACATAAAAATAAACTGAGCTTACATCTGTTAACTGCGTAAGCGTCTTTACCACTGATGTCCGAAACAGAACCTCATATACATTGTCAAGCTCCCTGTATGCATCATTGAAATAAACATATGCAACACCATTTGCTACGTTGGAATTGGTAACATGCAAAGTCATGCCATCCTGTGTTTCCTCCATAAGACCCATATTAGACAATAATTCCTTAACAAGGTCTGACGCATTTGTGGTTGTAGAATAATAATCTTCCGTATAAAAATTATTATTATCAAGGTAATATATCAAATACTTTGTTCCTTCTATTTTTTTCCTGGCATCACCTGACTGGCTGCAGGCGGCAAGAGAAGCCATTAATGACACCATAATTATAAAACAGATTGCTCTACGTTTCATTGCATCCCTCACTTACCTGATTCCATATATCCGAGTGGAATACGCATAATAAATCTGGTTCCTTCATTTTCTTTACTCTCAAGCTTTATTGAACCATTGTGCATGGTAACAGTCTCCTTTGTAATTGCGAGTCCAAGACCGGTACCTCCCGTTTCACGTGAACGTGTTTTATCCACTCTGTAAAATCTTTCAAAAATCTTTTCCTGGTGACTCTGTGGAATTCCTATACCCGAATCCTCGACCTGAATATAGAAATATTTGTAATCGGCATTAAGTGATACCTTCACCCAGCCGTCTTTCTTATTGTACTTAATTGCATTTTCAACAAGATTGGTTACCGCAAGTGACAGCTTAACCTCATCTACGTCCGCCTCAACGTTTCTAAAGCTCTCGTACGTGATTTCTATATTTTCCCTGGACGCAAGCGGGCTGAGTCTCTTTAATACATTTTCAATCAGCTCATTTATATTGGCATGTGTAATGTTCATTCCTGATGCCTTCTTGTCCATTTTAACAAGAGCTAGAAGGTCATTTATTATCTTATTTTCACGGTCAATCTCGGCAACGATATCCGTCATAAATTCCTGATATGTCTCAACAGGAACATCCTTTTGCTCAATAAGTGCATCTGCAAGAACCTTGATTGAAGTTATCGGTGTCTTAAGCTCATGCGAAACATTTGAAACAAACTCCTGTCTCGACTCGTCAAGCTTGCTCATCCTGCCAAACAATTTGTTAAATGCATCCGAAAGTTCGACAATTTCAGAATATCCGCTTTTGACTACACGGTTTGCATAACCCTGCGAATACTTCTTTATTGATGATGTTATATCCTCAATAGGACTCACAAGCATCCCCGAAAAAATAACCGCAATAACTACTATTGCAATTATAAGAAGGATTCTTATTATATATAATTCTGCAGTTGTTTCCTTAAGCGTAACCAGAAACTCACTTTCGTTTATCTGTGCAATCAAAAGTCCCGTAATCGCGCCTGCACTGTTATAAACCGGCACAACAATTTCGCGTATACCGTTTTGTTTTACACTATTACCGTTTTTTCCCAGAAGACCATTGATAACTGCACTTGAAACCAGCGTCTTTCCTTCTTCAAATACATATGAATCATAAACTATCCGCATCTGGCTGTTTACAACCATTACCCTTCCGTCAAAAATATCTGAAATCATTTCGAGCTCATCCTGACATTTTTGCTCAATATGGTTAATGTATGAATTCTGAAAGCCTATCTTTGCCGCAACATGGTTAAGCTGTCCTGAGACCTCTGATTCTTTATTTTTTAAAACTGATTCCCGATGCGTTGTTATAACGCCCTGCTCCATAATGAGCATAGGTATGACTGCAACAACGATAATTGCCGCAGTCATTCGAAAACGTATACTGTTGATAAAATATTTAAGCCTGGAAATAATAACCTACCCCCCATTTTGTATGAACATATATCGGTTCACTTGGATTTGGCTCAATCTTTTCTCTCAGGCGTCTTACATGAACATCCACCGTACGTACGTCTCCCGGATATTCGTATCCCCACACAAGATTCAAAAGGCTTTCCCTGCTGTACACTTTTTCTTTGTTTTTAATAAGAAGCTCCAAAAGATCAAATTCTTTAACAGTAAGATTGATATCATGCCCGTTGGCAACAACGCTCCTGCATGCAAAATCAATTGTAAGTCCTCCGATTTCAAGCTTATCACCGCCCTGCTCCTTTACGGATGACTGGCGGTTTCTCCTGAGAATCGCCTTGATTCTCGCCTTTACCTCCAATATATTAAATGGTTTGGTAATATAATCGTCCGCACCATTTTCAAATCCAAGAATCTTGTCCATATCATCGCCCTTGGCAGTCAGCATAATTACCGGTACATCTGAAAACTCACGGATATATCTGCACACCTCCATGCCATCCATGCCCGGAAGCATCAAATCAAGAAGAACTATGTCTACGTCGTTATTCTTGACCATTTCAAGGCCTTCCACCCCGTCATATGCACATAAGACTTCATACCCTTCCTGTTCAAGGCTAAAACGAATCCCCTTGACAATCAATTTTTCGTCCTCGACAATCAAAACCTTATTACTCATACTCTTACCTCTTTTTCTTCTCTCAGGTACAAATACGTTCTTTTATTTTCTGGAATGCAGCATCTTTGATTCCTGATATGTTCATTAATTCATCAATGCTGTTAAAACCGCCTTTTGTGTTCCTGTATGAAATGATTGCGTCAGCCCTTGCCTCACCTATACCCGGCAGCGTCATTAACTGCTCTTTTGTAGCCGTGTTGATGTTTATAAGACCCTGGGTAACATTTTCAAGAACACTTAAGGATTCCTCAAGATTAGTCGGTACATAAATCCGCTGGCCGTCCACAACTTCCCTTGCAAGCTCAAGGTGTCCTGCGCCTGCATCCTCACGCATGCCTCCCGCCATCTCAATGGCTTCAAACATTCTTGAATCAGACGGCATACAATAGACACCGGGATTATTGACGGCACCGCATACATAGACATAAATCTGTCCTACGGACGTATCCTGTTCTTTTGTTACAGCCTCCGTGTCAGCGGTAATCAGAAATTCATCTGATTTGTTATCATACCGAAAAAACAGATATAATACCCCAAAAATTAAAAAAACACTTATAATACTGATTGATTTAATTATTTTTTTGTTATGCATAATAACCTCCCGGATTGTTATGCATAATCCCCTTTACACGTTAATTTTAACCAATATATAATAGAAATACAATAGGGATTTGCATATTTACACAGCAATTTGCATATAGTATAATTTTAGGCAGGACGCATGCCATTTTTTGGCATGACTATGCCCTATGGGAGAAAAAACATGAAAAAAATTGACATTGTCGTACCATGCTATAACGAGCAGGAAGTTTTATCGACATTTTACAATACTACCAATGATATCGTATCGAAGATTCCGGATTACTCCTTCCGCTTCATCTTTGTTGATGACGGAAGCCGCGATGATACCCTGCTTATTCTAAAAGGACTTAAAAATACATATGATAATGTAGACTATATCTCTTTTTCAAGAAACTTTGGCAAAGAAGGTGCCATGTATGCAGGACTTGAGAATTCAACCGGTGATTACGTCATTGTTATGGATGCAGATTTGCAGCATCCGCCTGCGCTGATTCCACAGATGACTCAGGCAATAGAGGAAGGCTATGACTGCTGTGCCGCATACCGCACCAACCGCAAAGGCGAAGCTCCGGTAAGAAGCTTCCTTTCAAGACAGTTTTACAAGGTAAATAACATGCTTACTTCTGTGAAAATGCCTTATGGTGCCGTTGACTTTAGAATCATGTCACGCGCTATGATTGACGCCATTGTGGCTATGGACGAGGCTGAACGTTTTTCGAAGGGCATTTTCAGTTATGTAGGATTTAATACCAAATGGATTCCATACACCAACATTGAGAGGACTCTCGGTGTTACCAAGTGGAAATTGAGAAGCCTGCTAAAATATGCGATTGACGGAATCACTTCATTTTCCGTTGCACCGCTTCATTTGGTTTCCGTAATGGGCTGTGTCATTTCCCTGCTTGCTATTATTTACGGAATCTATATTTTTATTAAGACTGTTGTATTTGGTGTGGACCTTCCGGGTTACGCCTCAACAATTATTCTGCTGCTTTTCTTAGGCGGGCTCATCGAGCTTTCGCTTGGAATCATAAGCGAATATCTTGCAAGAATATTTATTGAGAGCAAGAACCGTCCGATTTACATTGCCAGGGAAAATACCATAGTTAATCAGGGAGTTAAAGATGAAAAAGAAAACAAAGACATATAATTATATACCCCTGAGAGGAAAGCTTGTTTATGCTCTGGCTTTTGTCATTCCTCTCATCATTCTTATTGTAATTTACTTTGCAAGACAGATTTTTCCATTCGGTGACAAATGCTATCTGCGCTCCGACATGTACCACCAGTACCTTCCTTTTTACTCGGAATTGTGGTACAAGCTGCGTTCGCACGGCAGTCTCACCTATTCATTTAACATAGGCCTCGGTGTCAATTTCACCGCACTTTATGCTTATTATCTGTCGTCACCGATAAACTGGCTTATATTTATTTTTCCTCATAAATATCTTATTGAGGTAATGAATGCATTTATCATTCTTAAGATTTGCCTTGCCAGTGTAACATTTACTTACTATATTGCCAAAAGATTTAACAACGAAAGTATATTCATATCCGTTTTCGGTATGTTCTATGCATTGTCAGGCTATCTTGCCGCATACAGCTGGAACATCATGTGGCTCGACTGCGTATGGCTTCTGCCGCTTATCATACTCGGTCTTGAACAGCTTGTGACAAAGAAAAAATGCTTTTTATACTGTATCACGCTTGGACTTGCCATTTTGTCAAATTATTATATTGCCATAATGATCTGCCTTACACTGGTGATTTATTTTGTATTCCTTATGATAAGGTTCAGACATGATTCCATCCGTGATTTTTTCGCAACAGTATTCAGATTTGCTGCATATTCGCTGCTTGCCGGCGGACTTGCCGCCTGCCTGCTGTTACCGGAAATGTTTGCGCTGTCCTATACGGTTTCAAGCGATATTTCATTTCCAAAAAGCCTTACTGAATATTTCCCGATTATTCAGATGCTCACAAGGCATATGTTTGGAATTGAGACCCACCTTGCACTTGAACATCATCCAAATATTTACTGCGGAGTAGCTGTATTTTTCCTCATTCCGCTGTATATCATGAACAGGAAAATAAATGTCCGCGAGAAAGCAGGCAAAATCGCCCTGCTGTTTGTATTTCTGATTGCATTTAATATGAACATTCCTAACTTTATCTGGCACGGTTTCCACTATCCTAACTCACTTCCGTGCAGACAGAGTTTTATATATATCTTTATTTTGCTGACCATGTGCTACGATGCTTTCAGGAACATAAAAAATTACAGCCGCAAAGAGCTTACTTCTTCACTGTGGATAGCACTCGGATTTCTATTCCTTTGCGAGCAGCTGTTTACGGATGATTTCCTTGATTTCAAGATGGTCTATATAAGTGCTGCATTTATTGCGGCTTACATGCTGCTTATTTACATTTTCCGTGCAAGAAGGGTGCCTTATGAGGTATTTTTGTTCTTTTTCTTCACGATTACCATAGTTGAATGTGCAATCAATTTTGAGGAGACAGCACTCAGTACCACCGGAAGAACCTACTATCTTGAAGATAATCAGGATATTGCAAATCTTCTTGATACGGCCGATAATCTTAGCGACGATTTTTACCGCGTTGAGAAAATTTCGGGACTTCGTACTAAAAATGATGCTGCATGGCACGATTACCACTCCGCATCTGTTTTCTCTTCCACATCTAATGGCGGTCTTTCAAAGCTTTATGGTCATCTTGGAATGGAGAGTTCAACAAATGCCTACTCGTATAATGGAGCTACTTATCTTTCATCGGCACTGCTTGGTGTAAAATACCTTCTTTCCGATACACAGCTGGTTGAAAATACTTTGCTTAGTTATGTTGCATCGTCAGGCAGCAGATATCTGTATCAGAACAACTATACACTGCCTCTCGGCTTTATGGTTCCGTCTTCATTTACTGAAAAATGGGATATGAAAAACGGTAATCCGTTCAAGGTACAGAATTCATTTATTTCCGAGGCTTGCGGCGTGGATGATGTTTTCGTCCAGCTGACCACAAAAAATACCTCAAGCACTTCTGCTTCGGTAAACGTGGCGCGCACACAGCAGGTATATATTAAGGTAGTCAGCTCAGGTGTAAGCTCAGTTAATGTTTACATCAACGATACAAGCAAAACATATAACATAAAGCATAATCACATTATTGACCTCGGCGTTCTAAACAGTACTGATGATGTACAGGTTACACTGTCTGACAGCTCCGACGGCAATCTGTCCATTATTGCTTATACAATCAATCAGACAGCCTTTATAGATGCGATAAACCGTTTAAGCCAAAATGGTCTTGAAATTACCAAGATGAGCGACACACATATCGAAGGTACAATTACTGCTGATTACGACGGCAAAATGCTTCTGTCGATACCATATGACCTAGGCTGGAAAATACGCATCGACGGCGAAGTGGTTAAACAGGAGTCTATAATTGACGCCCTTACCATCCTTAATGTTTCCAAGGGCACTCACACCATTTCAATGGATTATTCGCCGGAAGGTTTTAAATCAGGTATAGCAATTACCATAATTTGTGTTATAATTCTTTTTGTATTAATGTTGTCCAAACATTATCCGGCATTAGTACAAAAAAACAAAAAGGATAATATTATAAATGATAATGCCGGTGACGCATTAAACATCTAAGGAGGATTATTATGAAACTTTGGGGTGGACGCTTTACTAAGGAGACCAACCAGTTAGTACACAATTTTAACGCATCAATCTCTTATGACCAGAGATTTTACAAGCAGGATATTGAAGGAAGCATTGCACATGTAACAATGCTTGCACAGCAGGGTATACTGTCAACAGAGGATAGATTTGCAATTGTAAATGCACTTAAGGGAATTCTTGATGATATTGAAAAATCGTTTAAAGTTGAAGAAGTAGAACTTATAAC
>JBJEOB010000158.1:0-29331 GCA_051880495.1 Lachnospiraceae bacterium | reverse complement strand
CTGAAATGAAAAAGAGATGGCTTTGTTTATTAGTAGAGAATGAAATCGGTGTACTTGCCCGTATTTCCGGTTTGTTTTCCGGAAAATCTTATAATATGGACAGCCTGACTGTTGGGCTTACTGAGGATAGCAGCATATCACGAATGACAATCAGTCTGACCAGTGATGATAAGACTTTTGAGCAGATTAAAAAACAATTAAGCAGAAGTGTTGAAGTAATTAAGGTAATAGATTACACAGATTTACCTATTCACATGAAAGAAATCCTGTTTGTGAAAGTGAGTGGCTGCCTGGAGGAAGATGTCAAGGAGTTATTTCGGATATCAAAAGTATTTGGTGTTTCCATCATTGACTATGATGGTACAGATGTTCTTTTAGAATGTACCCAGACAGAAAACAGAAATAACGATATTATAAACTTATTAAAAAAGAGATTTAGTAACCGAATAGAAATTGTGAGAGGCGGAAGTGTGGCAATTGAAGCAGTCAGTGTCTGTGAAAGATAAAAAACGCTAAAGAAGTTATACTTATGTGACGATATTATAAATACAAGGATGGCATTGTATTTCAATGGATTGAATTTGAAATACAGTGCCTTTTTAATTTGCTGCTCGGGCCTTTTAAGGAGAGCGGTGCAGTCCTGACTGACAGATGGACTGCAGAAAGGAGGAAGTATGGAAGTAAATACACAATATGCCGGCGTATCATATGCCGGTTACTATGCTGCTAAAACAACAAGTACCACCACATTTGAATCAACAATTGATGCTCAGGGTACAGCCGATGAAAAGCGTATGTCCGCAAAAAATTATACGGAAACAGTAACATCCAAAGAGCTTTTTTATCAGCAATATTATATGGGAAGATATGAAGCTGCACATAATGCTTTAACAAAAACACAGGAATTGGCACTTTTAGGAGATACAACAGTAGGAATCAGTTCCAATGAAAGCGTCAAGGAATGTGCATCATTAGAGAAAAATGATGAGGATAAAGTTTGGACGATTACCGCTTTTACGGAAGATGGAATCATATGTACACAGGGTAAAAAAGGAGAAACTTTCAAGGAACTGTGGAAAATTGATTATCAACATACAGATGATGCGAAAAGGGTATGGGATTTTTTAGATCAATTTGATTCTGACGCAGATTTAAAATTTGCCGGTCTCAAATCGTTCTGGGAAGATTTCCTATCGTCAGATCAGAATGGTGATGAAATCCTGAAAGAACTTGACCTTTTGATGTCTGAATCATAAGATGTACATAATCAGATTGATGGGAGTGTACAGTAACATGGCTATGGATGAATTATCTCAAATATGTCAGGATAACCATTTCTGGAAAGTGGCATGCAAAAGCAGGATGAGATGGGATGGAATGTTTGAGGTGGAGTTTTCAATCAACGGGACTGTGATTACGTGGATTTTATATTTGATATTGATGGTTTTTATGGTAATAGCGTTTTTTTCACTCGATCTTTGGATAATTGTCGGCGCGTGTGTAGCTGCACTTTGCTACTATGTCGCTGTTCACAGAACTTCTGACAAAATTGTGCTGAAAGCCACAAAAAGTCTTAATTGCGAATGTTCGGAAGTGAAATACTAATATATGATTGTAGATAATGCATTTTACTTTTTATAGTAGGGTCAAATGACTTTTCTTTTTTGTTGCCTTCATGTGTTGTTTGTTTGAAAGCAACTTTAAAATACCTCTTGACTCGTCCCTTATGGGGAGGTTATAGAATAGCCGCATAACGAAAAGGAGGCTATGTATGAATACATGTATTGAAGTAAAAGACTTAAAAAAGTCATTTAACGGAAGAGTAGTTGTAGATGGAATTACCTTCCGTGTGGAAAAAGGAGAGGTATTTGGACTTTTAGGACATAACGGGGCAGGAAAAAGTACAACGATTGATCTGCTTCTTGGACTGAAGAAGCCGGATTGCGGTACAGGAACAATATTTGGACTTAATCCACGGGCAGATCGTAAGGCAGTATTCGAACGGGTAGGTGTGCAATTGCAATCATCCAACTATCAAAACAATATTCGGGTGGATGAACTGTGCAAAGAAATGTCAGCTTTATATAAGAAGCCGGAGGATTACCATATGTTACTGCAGCTTTTCTCATTGGAAAAGTATGAAAAGTCACAGGTAAATAAGCTGTCCGGAGGAGAAAGACAAAGATTATCTGTTGCATTGGCGCTTATCAATAAACCTGAAATCGTGTTTTTGGATGAGTTGACAACAGGACTGGATACGGCAGCGCGAAGAGAGGTATGGAAACATTTAAAGGAATTAAAAAAGCAGGGTACTACAATTTTTCTGACAACACACTATATGGAAGAAGCAGAAAGCTTGTGTGACCGTATTTTTCTGATTAAAAATGGTAAGAAGGTTACGGAAGGAACGGTAAAAAATGTCATTGAAAGCAGTCCTTATGATAACTTGGAGGAAGCATATCTTTGGTATATGGGAGAGGAGATTACACGATGAAACGATTTATGAAATTATATTTTATTGAACAGAAATTAGCACTGCGTTCCGGTGATATGCTGATTTTTGGCGTTGCAATGCCGGTGGGAGTTATGATATTGATTAATATGATTGCCGGACAGAAACAGGCTGGAGCAGGGTTTACTTATTTGGATAGTTCTTTTGCGTCATTGATAGCGGTGGGAATCTGTGCAGCAGCATTTATGGGTATCCCGCTTACGATTTCTGACTATCGTGATAAGAAAATATTGAAACATTTTTTTACCACACCATGCAGTCCTATGTGGATTTTAGGCAGTGATATGTTATGTGGCGGGGTAACGGCGCTTTTGTCTGCCGTATCTGTGGCATTCGTTTCTGTTGTGTTTCTGGGATATAGAATGCAGGGAAATGTTTTGGCATTTATGGGCTCATGGTTGTTGACACTGGTGTCTATGTTTAGCATTGGATTATTGATGGCAAGTCTATGCAGGACAGTTAAATCAGTAAATGCTGTTACTACTCTTGTGTATTTTCCTATGTTGTTTTTATCCGGTGCAACAATTCCGTATGAACTGTTTCCAAGTGGATTACAGAAGGCCGCGGGTGTGTTGCCGCTGACACAGGGAATTAAGCTTATGAAAGCGGTTTCTATGGGAGCAGAATTAGAAAATGTATGGAAAATTGTAGTACTGCTTGTAGGTATTACACTTATTTGTTCAGTCGTTTCAGTAAAGACTTTTCGATGGGAATAGTCTGGTTTTATGGCATAGCATTTTTCTCAAGAGTCTGAATAGCGATTGATGATTATATCTGGTTATTTTACTCCGATTATGGTATTTTATAGTAAAGGATTTTTTATTTCAGTTACCCGGGGGTGGAAGATGATTAGTAAAATAAGAAAATGGGAGTTGTCAGATGCAGCAGATTTAGCAGCGGCACTTTCAAATAAAAAAGTACAGGATAATCTTCGTGACGGATTGCCGTACCCTTATACCGAGCAGGATGGAGCAGATTATATCACGGCTATGCTTTCTGCAGATGAAAATGAAACGTTTGCCTTTGCCATTACGGTAGATGGTAAAGTAGTTGGCAGTATCGGAATTTTTCGTCAGGTAAATATTCATAGGCAGACCGCCGAACTGGGATATTACATAGCAGAAGAATATTGGGGCAGAGGAATAATGACCGAAGCAGTTAAACAGATTTGTGATTATGTTTTTGACAAGAGCGATATTATCCGTATCTACGCAGAACCATTTTCACATAATGCTGCATCTTGCCGTGTGCTTGAAAAGGCCGGATTCCAATACGAGGGTACATTGAGAAGCAATGCCGTAAAAAACGGTAAGGTTATTGACATGAAGATGTACTCTCTAATAAAAAAGGGTAATCAAAAATCAGGAGTATGTATGATATGAATAAACGTGTACGACAATCTGCAGGGTTCATTCTAAAGTATTCAAGGCGTGTATGTATTATATTACGATGGCAATGCTTTTGCTAGCCCCACTGTATTTGAGCGTATTGTGTGGCTTTTTCGGCGGTGGTGATATGAATGGAATTGCTCTGTTGCTGCCTGAGTGGCTGGCAAGGTCTTTTTTCGGGGTACTATTTGTGATAAACGGTGTGCTGTTTTGGAAAGTAGTTCTTCCAAAATACAAGGAAGCATTTACGGAATGAAAATAATAAAAACACTCCGCGAGGATGCGAACTCGCGTGTACAAGGCAGATATCGCTTGCGTGACCGCGCTCGGCGCGAGAGTCCGCAAGCGGACTCCTTGCTATATATTATCTGAAATAAGAATTGGCAGAACGGATTGAACCACAGGCAATTTTGTCTCCGGAGTCGCCTGATGGGTTGGTTGTAAAATCATCCCTTCTGCTGTGAATTATAATAGATTTGCCTAGTATTTCTTTAACTGACAGGAGTGAATTGTAAAAAACCATCCATGCGTAACCGTTGTTGGAAAAAAGAGACGGAAGGTCCCCGGCATGATGTGGATGTTCGGCGTTATAAGGGTTATAGTGGGTTCCTGTTTTATCAAACGGAGGTGTACAGTTACCGAACTGGTGGATATGCATGGCGTAGAATCCAAAACGATGAGGCGTATTTTCATCAGGCAGACCGGATACTTCTACCTGAATTAAGATTCCGCCGTTGTTAATCTGATAGAAATTAGCGACGCCATAAAGATGTGGGTAGGAACTGTTACCGGTAATGCCGGCTATTGCATCAGGTTCATGGCTTGTAAGGGTATTGAGAAAAAAGTTGTCCGTATACATTTTTAGCCTTTTTTATTTATTATATTTACAGATAACTAAAGAGTTGCCTTATCAGCGAATAAAATCCGGTAATTTTTTTTCTGTAAAGAATGCACATAAACCGGTAAATAAACCGGTGATGATGCCGCTTATCATAAGAAACGGAAGATATGCTACAATGTAAGGCGTTGATGTAAATAAAACTGCAGCAATAATCTGACCGATATTATGAAATATTGCCCCGATAATACTTGTCAAAAAAATGTATTTTTTGCTTAAAAATGTATGAAGTATAATCATGGCTGTAAGGCTTAGTGCAGAGCCAAGCAGACTGTATGTAAGACTCATTATGCTTCCGGCAAAGAAAAAACCAAGGATGACGCGTGTGACGGTAACCAATATGGCATCACGGCGTGAGAATCTTACAAGTACAATCAGGGTGATTATATTTGCAAGCCCAAGCTTGATTCCGGGAATTGGAACAAGCGGCGGAAGCATATTCTCAAGTAAAAAAATGATTAATGAAATTGTTGTTAACAGTGCAAGTGTAGTTGTTTTTCTGATATTCATTATTTCCCCCGGACAAAAAAATTATTGGGCAACGGCGTCAAAGTCATCATTGGAATATTTACTGTTTATTTTAATAATGACTTTATTGGGAAGGCACGTAATTGGAAGAGCTGAATTACTGATTGTTCCCATGTGGACACACAGGTGGTCGGGGCAGGAGGCATCTTTAATTGAAATACGGCCGTGCTCGACATATATGGTGTTATAAGAATCATCCGTGCCATCCAGAGTAATCTCGTAGCTTTCGGTAACATTGTTTAAATCTATTGTTTCTACCAGAATTCCGTTCTGATAAATTTCGGCGATTATTTCATCTGCTGTGGAGAATTCCATAAGAAATATTGAAATAAGTGAAAGTAGAAGTATTAAAAAAATAATGCATGTTGTTGTAATTACAGCTTTTTTCTGCATCCAAATCCGCTTCCTTTATTAAAAAACTACAACAATTATAATATATTTTAAATACATATACAAGAAATCTTAAGAATTGATAAGCTATGCATAGTTTTTTATGATAATGTGTGCTATTATAGATAAGACTATAAATAAAGTCGAAAAATGACAGATACAGGTATTTTGGAATGAAAAAAGTAATAAGCAGAATTTTGATATTTTTTGCATTAACACTGTTGATGCTGGTGTTATGTCTATATTGTGTGATGTGGGTATGTGTGAACGGCCCCTCAAAACGAGCTAAGGAATTGTTTATCATGTCAGTGAGGGAAACGAGTGCGGTTGGATTCCTGGCGGACTGGTTTTGTACACCTGAAGAAATTGAGCAGATTGAACTGAGCAAGCAGGCAGTTGTAACCGATGAAGTTGATACTTCGTTGATTGTGATTGACAAGAAGCCGACAGAAGACACAGACAATCAGAATAAGCAGGTAACCGATAAAAAAGAAGATGAAAAAGAAAAAGAGCCTGAGGAGCCAATCGAAATAATAAATGTATCGGGTTCTACATACAAGGGACTTATGATGATTGTAAAAGACCCGTCAAGAGTTAAAGTAGGTACATCTTCCGCAACATATTCAAGCGATGTGCCGGGTAAGCGTGTTGAGGAAATGATTGAAAACTATGGAGCGATTGCAGGAATAAATGCAGGGGGCTTTGATGACCCGCAGGGATACGGCAATGGCGGAATCCCACTTGGTATTGTAATATCGGAGGGTGAATTCAAATATGGTAATCTTGACAGCAGTTATGAGCTGATAGGACTTAATAAGGACAATGTTCTGATTGCAGGTACTATGACGGCGAGAAAGGCATTGGAAACCGGTATCCGTGACGCGGTTTCTTTTGGCCCGATTCTTGTGTTAAACGGTGAAGCCACGCAGGCATCGCAGGGTGGAGGACTAAATCCCAGAACCGCAATAGGACAAAGGTCAGACGGAGCAATCCTTCTTCTCGTGATAGACGGAAGACAAAGCTCAAGTCTTGGCGCTTCATATGCGGACCTCGCAGAAATAATGATTGAATACGGAGCAGTAAATGCAGCTAACCTGGATGGCGGAAGCTCAAGTGTAATGTATTATAAAGGTGAGTTGTTGAATTCATGTGCATCATTGTCAGGTCCGAGGAAAATGCCGACCTGTATATTGGTTCAGTAAAAGGGAGTATAAAGCAGTTATGAAATTAAAGCATGTTGTAATAAGCTATGTACTTGTATGGCTTGTTTTGATATTTTTTGTGTGTCTGTTTGAATGGAGAGCATTATCGCGTTTTCAGCTGTCGTACGATGAAGAGATTCTGCGTCAGGGGATTAAGTCTGAAATGAAAGCAGCGGAAAATGAGTCCGAAGCTATGCAGATTGAAGATAAAACAGAAGCTGTGTTAAATGAATATGAAATTATCGTAGATGATAGCATGTCAATATTTGTAAACGGAGTTCGTTATAACCCGGAAAACAGGCATGATATAAAGAATAAATTATATAAAGACTATTATGAACTGACAGGTAATAAAATACAGCCGTTTAAGTGTGTAATAAAGACAGCAGACATATCTGACATAAAAGTCACGGACCACAGTGGAAATGAAATTAGTCAGACAGATAATAATTACCTGGAATCTTTATATGTGTCAGATGAACAGCTTTTTAGGATTGTACTTGATAAGTTTGAGTGTTATCTTAATTACTTAAACGGAGTTATCGACAAGGATGGTGTAATGACAGCCGTACGTAGTGGAAGCAAGGCACACAGTGCACTGATTAATTCACAGTCAGCACTTGAATGGACGGTAAAGTCAACCTCTGTTGTATTTGAAAATGAGACGGTAACAAAAATGAGAATGCTTGATGATACACATATTATTTGTAATATTGAGATTGACCTGACCAAGAACACTGTGAAGGGGAAGGTTGAAAATGAACATGTAAATTATCAGGTCTTATTTGAAAATGTAAGCGGTGAATGGTACATATATTCATTCCTTACAAAATAAAGTATAAAAAATAAGGACAATTGCCATGTAAGCAGTTGTCCTATTAAGTATGGCGTCAAAAGCTAAATGAAGAGAGATTTTTCATTTAGCTTTTGACGCCATAATATTGATTTTAGTCTAAAAATAACTGATTTACATAATTATTTTTGAACATATCACGCATAGCATAATAACGCGGATGTTCTCGCCAGCCATGGTCAATTGAACCTTCACCGTAATATTCAATCTGTGCATCCGGATATGCAGCTACAAGGCGCTCATATTCAGAGTATGGGATATTGGTATGCTCCATCATTAATCTTTCAAGCTTTGGCAGATTAAACAGATAAGAGGCATCACTTACAGGGTTATAGCTTATGTTAAGGTCTACTATATCAGGTGTGTACTGTAGAAAACTAAGGTCTCTGACAGAACCGACAAAGAATTCGAGGTATCGAAGCTTCGGTGTGTATTGTAACATTGACAAATCATTAAGATACACATGACGGCCGTTTTCCCATCCTTTTGTATTGTCTACGAGTATAAGTATTCTAAGCTCAGGCATATATTGCAGGAATGAGATGTCGGTAACAAAATTATGACCGAGGTCAAGTGCAACAAGGTCTGTACAATACTTAAGATATTTGGCGTCTTCATTATACATATAAAATGTCTGTGCGCATGTCTTCATTGTTGAAAATGCAACTACGTCTGTTCTTATTCTCCAGTGTGAAAGAACAATTTCCCAGATTATTCTGATATCCGGATGGGAGTCACAGATTTCAGCCATTTCGTCGTTGGTATAACCGCAGTTGCACATTTCAATACGCTTAATATTAGGTAAAAGTGAAATGATATCATCAATTGTATATTCTTTTGATTTGATATCGTGCTCGCTGATGACGATTTCGGTTGCATCGCTGTCCACCGTTACACCGTCAATGTCAACAAACCATGCATATTCAACATTGTCTGAAATGGCAAGTATATCAAGCTGCTGCATTATTGATAAATGATATCGGTGTAAATCAATTACCTCATCAGACGGCTGTGATTTAATGTATTCAAGGACATCACCATAGGTAGCATATTTGTTATATGTACGGTCAAATACTTTGGCTTCTAAATCAAGCGTACTGTCTTTTAATTCTGTGAGTACAGGGATGGCAGCAATTGATGCTGATTCAGATTCTGATTCAGATTCAGACTCGTATTGTGACTGGCTTTCACTCTCTGATACCGACTCGGACTCGGCAATGATAACTGCTTCTTTAGTTGTTGTATCACCGGATAAATCTGACTGACATCCTGCGATAAAGACAAGTCCCGATAAAACTAATCCCAATCCAAGATTTCTTTTTTTCATAAGCGGACCTCTTAATAATTTTTAAAAAAGACCATGCAATGTGCATGATCTTTGTGGAACAAAACTTGTATAAAATTTTGTGCCCCTGCCAAGGAATCGGCGCGACGTGATTCGAACACGCGACCTCTGCGTCCCGAACGCAGCGCTCTACCAAACTGAGCCACGCGCCGTTTGTACGAACATTATGTAGTATAATAAAATAACTTGCTAAATGCAAGACTTTTTTGTAAAAAATTTGTATCTAATTATTATTTTAGTGTATAATGAAATAAAAAATGGAGGTGCGGCAGTATGGATCTGAAACAATTCTGTTATACGGGTGAACGTCCTAATCTTAAGAAAATATCTGAGTCGGCGTATGATTTCGGTGTAAAAAAAGAGGAAAAACAGGAATATGTTGAAAAGACCGAGAAAAATATTGAAAAGATTGCACAGCTACAGGATAAGCTGTATGCGGAAAGTAAAGAGGGCGTAATCATTGTGCTGCAGGCTATGGATGCTGCAGGCAAGGATGGAACCATAAAACATGTTATGAGCGGTGTTAACCCTCAGGGTGTTAATGTTGTTAGTTTTAAACAGCCTACAAGCAAGGAGTTATCCCACGACTATTTGTGGAGAGTAAATCAGGCACTTCCTGAACGTGGAAAGATTGGAATTTTTAACAGATCACATTATGAGGATGTTCTTGTGACACAGGTACATCATATGGAGAATAACTATGTGATGGCTGAACGCTGCTTAAAGGATGGCTCTAAAAAGTTTTATGAAAAGAGATATAAGCAGATTGCAAACTATGAAGAATATCTGTATGAGAACAGCTACAGAATAGCCAAAATTTTCCTTAATGTTTCGAAGGAAGAACAGAAACAGCGATTTATGGCACGTATCAATGACGAGAGCAAGAACTGGAAGTTCTCTAAGTCGGATGTAGAGGAGCGTAAGCTTTGGGATGAATACCATAATATTTATGAGGACGTGATTGAGGCAACAGGAGTTAAGCATAGTCCTTGGTACATCGTACCGGCCGATCAGAAATGGTTTGCCCGTTATGTTGTATCTGAAATTATTATTAAGACGCTGGAACAATGTGACCCTAAATATCCGGAGATTCCTGAGGCTGAGAAGGAACGTCTTTCGGAGTGCAAGAGCGCGCTTGAAAATGAACAGTAAGATTATAAAATGAAAATTTTCAGGTATATTTTTATTAAATCCATTGCATCCTAAAACAAGATAGAGAAATTGTGTCGCAATTTCCTATCAAATAAAAAAGGATGTGGAAATTATGGATGATAATATAGCAAGATTTGGGTTACCGCCGATTGAAGACGATGATTTTTTTAAGACTCTTAATTCAATGACTGAGACGGAGAAAGAACATTTTATATTAAGATGTCGTGATGCGGAATCGGAATCGGATGTGGACGATCTTATCAGACAGGTATCGATAAGTAATACAAGCGATATTCTGGCGGCACTTGTGGACACGGATTTTGGCAATACAACTGAAAATTCGGGAATAAAATAAAATCGTGCGTTAGTATATATTTGTATAAGGTACGAGAAAGATGTGAACCTAATGTTGAGGAAATTTAAAACAGATAATGGCAGACTTCATGAAATATATGATTATGAAGACGGAGCATGGATTGTGCTAACCGAGCCGGAACGGGATGAACTTGAGGAAGTTGCCCAGAGGTACGAAATTGATATTGCCGATGTAAGAGCGGCGATGGATGATGAGGAAAGCTCGCGAATTGATATTAATGATGATTATGCAATGCTTCTTTTTGACATTCCGTCGGTTGAAGTCAGACATAAGCAGGAGGTATATACAACAATACCTGTAGGTATGATTCTTACGGGTAATGTTATTATAACAATATGTTCTGAGGATTCACCAATACTGCAGCAGTTTATGAATAATTTTGTAAAGGGATTTGATACAAGGAAACAGATACGCTTCTGCTATCAGATACTGCTTAGAACAGGTATTTTCTACCAGGCATATCTGCGTGTAATTGATAAAAAGCGCCTGGAGATAGAAGAGCGAATCAGTAAGGGTGTAGCCGATGTAGACATAATGAATCTGCACGAGCTGGAGTCGACACTTGTATATTTCGATACATCACTCAGGGCCAATAAGATTGTGCTGGAGCGGTTTTCAAGATACGGAAGGAACAAGCACACGGAAGAGGATGAGGAACTGCTTGATGATGTACTGATTGAAAGCCAGCAGGCTATTGAAATGACTCAGATATACAGAGACATTACAAGGGGAACGAGAGAACTGCTTTCATCTGTTATGGATAAAAAATTAAATAACGTAATGAAATATCTTGCTTCAATAACACTTGTGATGGCGATACCGACAATTATATCAGGATTGTACGGAATGAATGTTGATACAGAGTGGATGCCGCTTGCACATACCCCGTACGGATTTGGAATAATCTGTGGAATAACATTTTCAATATGTGTTGTAATGATAATAATCTTAAAAAAGATAAAGATGTTGTAGGTAAGACATTTTAGTATTAATAATATTCGGGCGTTAAAAGTTAAATAATAAATTTTTCTTCGTCATCTTGAACAAAATTTATTATATGAGTGACTTATGTGCTACGAAGATGAAACTCAGCTGAGGTTCATCGTAGTGTTTAGCACATCGGAACGAAGAAATAAATTTTGTTCAAGATGACGGATGTATTTTAATTATTTAACATTTAACGCCCGAATATTATTAACAAAAAAGGGATATCGGCCATATACGGCGGATATCCCTTTAAATGATTTCTAATGATTATTTAGCTTTGCATTCAGCATCGATTTCCTCAAATTCACGAACGATTGATTCGTCCGGAGCAGGTGTAAGGAGACTTACAACAATAATAAATATGCATGCTACAATGAATGCAGGAAGCAGTTCGTAAATATTCCATGCACCGCCAAGAGGTCTTACAAGGTACTTCCATACAAATACCATGATACCGCCTGAAAGCATTCCGGCAAGTGCACCGTATTTGTTTGAACGTTTCCAGAATAATGAAAACAGCATAACAGGACCGAATACGGCACCGAAGCCTGCCCATGCAAATGATACAATAGCGAATACGGAACTGTTAGGATCCATTGCAAGGAATACCGATACAACAGCAATAGCAAGAACTGTAACTCTTGCAGCGATAATTCCGCCCTTTTCTGTAAGCTTGAAACCGAAGGTATCCTTTAACAGATTCTGCGAAATACTTGATGAGGCAGCAAGAAGCTGTGAATCTGCTGTTGACATTGTACAGGCAAGGATACCTGCAAGAATGATACCGGCAAATATTATTCCGATGAAGCTGTGTCTGCTTAACAGGTCAGCAACCTTAATAAGAATCTTTTCTGAGTCATCAAGATTTGTAATAAAACCAATGTTGACAAGCTGATTTCCGATTATACCGATAAAAATGGCAACACCCATTGAGATTACAACCCAGACAGTAGCTATTCTTCTTGAGAGTTTAAGCTTTGTGTCATCTTCAATTGCCATAAAACGAAGGAGCACGTGTGGCATTCCGAAATAACCAAGTCCCCAGGCAAGAGTTGAAAGAATTGTAATAAAACCATATGAACCGGCGGTACCCGTTGCAGCATCATGGATGCTTGTTAATGAAAGGTATCCGGCAAGGTTTTTTCCGTTGTCTATGACAGCCGAAACACCGCCTGCATTTGAAATGCCGAAGAACACTACAATAATAAGTGCAAGTGTCATTACGATACTCTGAATGAGGTCTGTGGTACTTGCAGCAAGGAATCCTCCAAGTGCGGTATAGGCTACGATTACGATTGCACTTATAATCATAGCAATTTTGTAATCAATATTGAATAATGTCGAAAATAATTTTCCACATGCAGCAAAACCTGATGCTGTATAAGGAATAAAGAAAATTACAATAAAAATAGCTGAGATTGCAAGCAGAAGCTTACTTTTATCGTGGTAACGGTTGGCAAAGAAATCAGGGATTGTAATGGAGTTATTTGCCTTAACGGTATATTTCCTTAGTCTCTTTGCTACAATCAGCCAGTTGAAATATGTACCGATTGCAAGACCGATTGCGGTCCAGGTAGCATCTGCCACACCTGTAAGATAAGCGACTCCCGGAAGTCCCATAAGAAGCCAGCTGCTCATGTCGGAAGCCTCAGCACTCATGGCTGTTACAAAAGGTCCGAGTTTTCTGCCTCCAAGATAATAGTCGCCGGCATTGTTATTTTTCTTAGAAAAAATAAAACCGACAATGACCATCATTGTAAGGTAGAGCAGAATAATAACCAAAATACCAATAGTAGATGTTGTCATTTGTTTTTCCTTTCTTTATTGAAAATATATGTTTATAAAATTATCATAAAATACATATTGCGTCAAGTTAGCGTATTTTACAGAGTATCAGAAGCAATTTTTATTTAATATGTTTATTCATAAAGTTCATGATAATCTTTCTTGTTTCCTCGTATGCGAGAGAGGTCTCAAATGGTCTTTCAGGGTGCCACTGGAGCCCGAGAATTTTCATTTCGTCTGATTTATATGCTTCCACAACATTATTATCCGTGTCGACTGCAACAGGTGTAAAACATGGTGCAAGGTCTTCCATGAATACGCAGTCCTGATGAAAATTGTTTACGACTATTTTGCGGTTTTCTTCAACCATAAGTACATCATGGTCCTTTCCGCGAGGATGCGGGACCTTAAGCTCAGGGTGATAGTGAAGTTTCCCGCCGAAAAGAACATTTACATACTGCATACCGCGGCAGGTTGCAATAATAGGTATGTTGTGACCTGCACAGTAGCGTATGAGTTTTTCTTCGGTAACGTCACGGTGCGGCTGCAATTCTTCATTGTGCGGTCTGTCATAAAGGGCAGGACTGAGTGCACCACCACCAACAACAATGAGAAGGTCTATAGGCTCATCAAATAGTTTTTCAAAGTTTTTTGTATGGTTAGACACCGGCTTTGGAATGAATCCCATCAGTTCATAGAAACGGATGTACGCTGATTCGAGTATGTCGGTATAGTCGCCGTACTGGTTAATCCCTTCACGTTGTGTGATGAGGGCATGCAGATTTGAAAACTGAATTCCCTCGGAAATCTTACCTGCATTACAGTCAAGCTCAATATATGACATTTTGGAAACTTCTGAATAAATCTTTTCACCACAGCCAATGGCAGCAGGTATTTCAAATTCAGCACATCTTATCGCCATATGTGATGCGGCACCGCCATATTTGGTTATAAAGCCTTTGATTCCCTTGGCAAATATCCATTCAAAACCGGGGTCGGCCTTAGTGACTGCAACAATTTTACCGCTTATGTCGGCAAGCGGTTCTTCCTCCAGATTGACAACTTCGCCTTCAACAACCTTAGATGTTATGAAGTTAGGCCTTGCCTCATATACATAAATCATATCAAGGCTGACAGGACCGGTAATTATATCAGGAAGAATAAGTGACATCTGTTTCTTATGAAGACTTTTCTGCTTTTCAATTATCGTAAGCCATGAAGCGGCAATATCACCATATTCAGTAAAGCTGCGGACCGAAAGAATATCATCAATACTAAGCCAGCATAAATCCTGACGCTTGATATCGAGCAGTGCTCCAAGCTGTTTTATAAGCTCAAGAACAAGGCTTAGAGAACGTGTAAATTCGAATTTAAAATATTCACGCTGTTCAATTGCCATCTTAAGATACTGACAGAAGTATTGTGCATCAAAAGGAAGACATGCGGAATTTAGTGCTTCCTGTAAACGCTGATAGTTGAGCGAGCTGCTTATAGGATGTTCTTCTTTTTTGATTTCCTTCGGTGACATTGAACGGAAATTCATATCTGCGTAACAGTCACTCAAAATGTCGTAAGTACCGCTTCGAAGGTGACCGTATTTTTTGTCAAATACTTTCTTTGATATTTTGCCGGATGTAAAATCCTTAAAATCCTTTTCAAATTCGGAAGAAACAGTGGTTACACCACTCATGAAGGCATCCATTTCTTTTTCTGAAAACCAGCCGCTCTCGGCAAGGGTACGGCAAAAGGCACGTGACATGAAGGCTATTCTTGCCTGACGGGCAAACTGAGGTGTTCCGTAATAGCAGATGCCGTCCAATAATCTTGCTATTTCGTCAATAAGCTCTTTTGGAGACTTGTTTTCTTTATGATATATTTCTTCGCTACGCTGACGGATTAATTCGAGTTTATGGAGACTTGCATAGTCATCATGAATAAATTCCCTCTGTTTACTTATGGTGGTGATGGTTAGTTTTCGAAGGGAATTAATTAAAATGTTGCGCTCTTCGTTAGTCCATCCTGCGTCAAGCAGCTGTTCGGTTGCTTTGTCCGTGGAAAAATCAAAGCTGCTGTATACAATTTCAAATTCTATTTTATCGTGTGACGTAGGATTGGCTGCAATTTTGGTTTTATAAAAATTTACAAGCTTTTTTACCAGATAATCAGGCAAATCATTTGGTATGAGCGAATAGAAAGAGTAGTCAAGACTTATGTATGGTTTGTTGCCGAGCTTGTACATAAGGTCGTTGTATACGGGACGGTATCCGAGCGGACGGAGTCCTTCATTCCAGGCATGGCTTGTCAGTATCCGCAAATATAATGAGTAATCTAAAGGGTGTGGATTGGCACCTATGATTTCTGACGGATTCCAGAAAGCCATATCGGAAAACATCATATTTGAGCCATCTATTTCGTTTCTGTACGAAAGATACTGATTCTTTAGTTCTTTTTTGAGGGAAAAATATGCACTGTCTTCCATGTAGCGTTCCTGTCGTATACTTGCAACAAGGGGTCTTAACTGGAAGAGTGTGACCTGATTTTTACTGTCAATTGCAAATTCTATATCAAGGGTAAGACCATCAAGAATGGATTCGGCTTCCTTTACGGATACTATAAGATTTTTCCATGGAACCGGGAGAGTAGCAGTTTCGCAGTCTCTTGCAATCCAAAGAGAAGTTCCGCCATGTCCGCTTGTTACGGAGTCGGTCGAACCATTGTCATCATAGTTAATAAGATAGTAAGGTCTGTTCCCATGAATATCACGGGAGAAAACAACGCCGCTAATTACAACATCTTCTGCCTGACGCTGAATAAGAACCTGCTCATAATCAAGCGGATGATCATTTTCATATGAATGGATGACCTCCCTGATTGATGCGATTATCTGATTGTCATCTGACGAGTCTACGTCTAAAATACTTTTGTAATGTCCGGCATTGGAATGGTTAAATGAGTCCTCGTTAGAGTAGGAGCTTCTGACAACAATCCGTTTACCTTTGAATTGTTCCATTATCTGTCGGCAGACTGCATGGGGATTTTTTTCAAAATCTCCAATATATAAAATGAACATTTCCTCTATTTTTGAATTTGTAAGGATATTCTGAAGCGCATACAGGGTATTGGCCTTGGTTGAAATAATCTGATTGTTCATGGTATTACTCCTCATTTTAAAAGTAGACTGACAATGTTATTCTATCAAAAATCCGGGTTTTGTAAAAGGGCGAAGAAGTAAAAATATAGTGTTGAATAAAGGTTTGATAAATGTTAAAATAATCATAGCTATGCAGACGTTTCCAAGACAAAAAGGAGTTATTAAATGAAGATTAAAACACTGAAAATTAATAATTTTAAGTCTATAAGGGAATTAACAATGGAAGATGTCGACAGTGCTTTAATTTTAGTAGGCAGAAACAGTGTCGGAAAGACCGTTGTGCTTGATGCAATCAGGGCAGTTGCAGGTGTATATCAGATACAGGAATCGGATTATAACCTGTCGGCAGGAAATATAACAGTTTATGTAGAGCTGTCTGTTGATGATAACGATCTTAAAATATTAAATGAAAACGGTGTAATAAGCCGCTATAAAAGATATGATCTGTGGCTTAAAGATTTCTGCAATAAACTGCCTTCATATCAGAACGGAGTGCTTAAATTTACATTTATTGTAAGCCGTGAAGGCAAGGTACGCTATGATGACGGAATCAGGAAGAACAATTTATGGATAAAAGAGGTATTTCCTAAGGTTCATTATATTTCTACATCAAGGGATATGACTGATATCCAGAATGAGATATTTACAAATAACAGAGAACTTAAGCAGCTGAAATCGGACTCTTGTATTTTTGATAAGAGCAGGGAATGCAATCAGTGTTTTCAGTGTATGGGCGTAATTAATAAGAAAAAGCCTTCAGAACTTTCGGTGGTGGAAACAGCCAAATTAATGCAATACAAGCTAATGAATCTGGGACTGGAGAATTTTATGGAAAGACTTAATTATTATTTCCATAAAAACGGCTCGCAGCTTGAAAATATAGAATTTGGTATTGACATATCAACGAAGGATACATTTAATCCAAGCATTTATGTTAAGAATAATGAACGCGGTGTTACAGGTGCAATTGAAAAAATGAGTGCCGGTATGAAAAGCATTTACATACTGTCGCTGCTTGAGACATATATTGAAACGAGTGCGAGCATACCAAGCATCATACTTATAGAAGACCCGGAAATGTATCTTCATCCTCAGCTTCAGAAAGCAGCAAGTGAGATATTATACCGCCTCAGCAAGAAAAACCAGGTTGCATTTACAACACATTCTCCTAATCTGATTTTTAATTTTAATTCTAAACAGATTAAACAGGTTATTCTTGACAGGGAGGGTTATACTACAGTAAGGGAAGATGTCGATATTGATGAAATACTTGACGACCTTGGTTATTCGGCAAATGATCTTATGAATGTAAGCTTTGTATTTATTGTCGAGGGCAAACAGGATAAGGCAAGGCTGCCGCTGTTACTTGAAAAGTATTATGGAGAAACCTACGATGATGAAGGTAACTTAAGAAGGGTTTCAATTATTTCAACAAACAGCTGTACCAACATTAAGACTTATGCCAACCTAAAATACATCAACAGTATGTATTTAAAAGACCAGTTCCTTATGATACGTGACGGAGACGGTAAGGACCCTGAATATCTTAAGAAACAGTTATGCAGCTATTATCATAACAGTAGACAGTATGACCGCAGTATACCGAGGGTTCAGGAAAATAATGTGCTTATTTTGAAATATTATTCTTTCGAAAATTATTTTCTTGTTCCTGAAATTATGGCAAAGATTGGTGTAATAAAGACAGAAGAATCGTTTTATGATATTCTGTATTCAAAATATAACGATTATCTTTACAAATTATCTAGCGTAAAGAAAATGCTTGAGAGGGAAAAGATTACGATTGAGTCTAAAGAAGATATAAAAAAGCACATGGAACTTATAAGAATTTATGTGCGCGGACATAATCTGTATGATATCTTTTACGGAAGATACAAGGGAGAAAAAGAGAAAGAAATACTTAAAAAATATATAGATGTGGCACCAAGAGATGTATTTAAGGATATTCTTGATGCCATAGACAGTTTTGTTTATTTTGATAGTAAAAAAACTTATGGTGGAAAGTAAAATGGAAAATAGAAAAATGTCGAAGATTCAGGTTATATCCCTGGGTTATCTGATTATTATCATTGTTGGCGTTTTGCTGTTAGAGCTGCCTTTTGCAACCAGAAGCGGTGAAAGAACGGACTGGATGACAGCAATATTTACTGCAACCAGTGCAACATGTGTTACAGGACTCGTTGCAGCAGATACATTTACATACTGGTCTACATTTGGACAGGTAATAATACTCTGCCTTATTCAGCTTGGCGGACTTGGATTTATGTCGATTGGCATTTTCCTGCTTGTTATTTTTAAAAAGAAGATTGGTTTAAGAGCAAGAGGACTTATGCAGGAAAGCGTAAGCGCAATTCAGGAAAGCGGAATGGTAAAGCTTGCCAAGATGATGATTTTCGGAACGGCGATTATTGAAGGTACGGGTGCTCTGCTGCTTTCGTTTAAATTTATTCCGCTTCTTGGACCTAAACGTGGAATTTATTACAGTATTTTCCATGCCGTGTCTGCATTCTGCAACGCAGGTTTTGACCTCATGGGATGCTTTGGAGAATACTCATCGCTTTCGTTATTCTACAATGACTGGTATGTGAATATTATTATCATGTCGCTTATTGTTATTGGCGGACTTGGATTCCTTGTATGGCAGGACATTCTGGATAAGAAAACCAATTTCAGAAAGTACAGGTTACATACCAAGATTGTTCTGATAATGACGTTTGGAATACTGATTGTCACAACGCTTCTTTTTATGCTGTTTGAGAGAAATAATCTGATGGCGGGAATGTCGTTTGGCGACAGGGTGCTTACATCAATGTTCAGTTCCATTACTGCACGAACAGCCGGATTTAATACGATTGATACGGGAGCACTTACTGACAGCAGTAAGCTGTTAACGATTCTGCTGATGTTTATTGGCGGAAGCCCGGGCTCAACTGCAGGTGGAATCAAGACAACAACGGTATTGGTTATTTTTGTTTATTTGTGGGCAAACATGCGTGATTCGACCGGATACAATATTTTTGGAAGAAGGCTTGATGATGAAGTAATTAAAAGAGCCAGTCTCGTATTTTATATCAATTTATTTCTGGCACTTACGGCAGCATTTGCAATTATGTCGCTGGAAAGCATGAATTTTATAGATATTCTGTTTGAGGTCTTTTCGGCGGTTGGTACAGCCGGAATGTCGGCAGGAATAACGAGAGATTTATGCATGATATCAAAAGGCATTCTGATTATGCTGATGTATTGCGGCAGAGTAGGAAGTATGACATTTGCCATGTCATTTATTGAAAAAAGAAGAACGGTACCTATAAAGCTTCCGGTTGAGAAGATTACTGTGGGATAGGAGATGCGAATATGAAATCTATACTTATTATTGGAATGGGAAGATTTGCACATACACTTTGTGAGAATCTTGTTAAACTTGGAAACGAGGTTATGATTATCGACAAGGATGAGAAGATAATGGAGGACCTTGTTCCTATTGTGACAAGTGCCAAGATTGGTGACTGTACAAATGTTAATGTTTTAAAGAGTCTTGGAATTGCTAATTTCGATATTGTCTTTGTATGTATCAGTGAGGATTTCCAGAACAGCCTTGAGGTAACAAGCCTTGTTAAGGAGCTTGGAGCAAAGTATGTCATAAGCCGTGCAGACCGTGATATACATGCTAAATTTCTTCTGAAAAACGGAGCTGATGAGGTCGTTTATCCTGACCGTGATATTGCAGAAAAAATGGCAAGCCGCTGCAGTGTCGATAATGTTTTTGATTACATTGATCTTGCTGATGGTTATGCAATTTATGAAGTGCTGGTGAGAAAAGAATGGATAGGTAAAAGCATTATTCAGTTAAATATGCGTAAAAAATATAATATAAACATTCTCGGTGTTAAGAAAGATGGAAAGACAATACTGATGCCGCCTGCAGATTATACTTTTTCAGAGGATGAGCATCTGATGGTAATGAGCCACAGGGAAAATATAGTAAAGATTTTATAATTACACCTGATAATCAACAAAGCTGCTTATTGAAAAGTCTTTGGCAGATGCATTTACAAGTTCACTAAATAAATCACGATACAGCTGTTGTATCTGATTGCCATATGAAGAAGGGTTCTCCTTATTGAATAAATCATTATAAGGGAAAGGATCCTTTTTTGTTTCCTCAACAAATTCGTTATTTAATTCAAAAATGGAATTCAGCGAATCTGCTGCCTTGGCAGAATATTCAATATCCGTATTATCAGTTATTTCATCATAAAAACTGTTAATGTGGTCAATATATCCGTTGAGCATAGACAATATGGCATTTTCATTACTCTCATCATCAGCCAAAGGCGTATTAAGCATCTCGTTAATATCTACAGCAAGACGGTTGGTTATGCCGGCAAGCTGTATGTTGTTACTGTCTACATTGTTTGATACAAAAATATCTTCTTTAACTGTCTGGCAGACTTCTCCCTTAATCATGTTGTTCATTGAAGAAATGATTTTGGTGCTTGAGGAAATGAAGTCACTTTTACCCGAAAGAATATTCTCAATGTCACTTAATTTGGCATCATCAAATTTGGAAGTGTCAAATTTGAGCCTGCCATCGGTTTTGGTTATTCCTGCCTTTGATAATTCATCTGAATATTTATCAACTAAATCAATCAGTTCGTTTTTTCGGGCAGTAAAGCGTTTAGATGAGTTGCCGTCACTGCTTATGACTTTATTAAAGCTGTCAACAAGCTTTTTGGTATATTTTTTTATTTCTGATTTAAGGCCTGTTTCAAAATTGCATCTTTTCAATCCGCGAACCGCCCTTTGGAATTCTGAATTGGCAGAAATGGAGTTTTCTACCTCCGCATTAACCTTAACGGTACTCCTTGAAGAAATTCCTGTATAAAATGTCGTTGTTCCATTGTTGTTATTATAAAGACTGTTCATTACTTTGGCGGATGACACGTTAATACTCATAGAAAAACCTCCTGTTTATTCAAAATTTACCAAATCTCCGAACACCTGTTTAGACAGATCCTTAAGGAATTGTAAGGAGAAGCCCGGCTCGTCTTTGTTAATGAGATTCTGCGCTGCAAGTTCATCGGTGTAATCGCTTAATTTATAGGTGGTAATAAGACCCGGACCATATAATTTATGGGTTACAAGCGGCTCAACTCCGTAATTGGAAATGTATATTAAGCATTGTTCTTCCTTATTTCCGTTCTGTACGGTTACAAGCTTGCCGTATGGAAGATTGTCGCCGAGATTTTCTACAGAATCCATCGAAATTGTTACCTGTGCCATTGCACCGAGCATACGCGGAAGCTTGCTCTGGTATGAAATGTAATTTCCAAGAGAGTAGTAAACAAGCATTTTATGATCACTTCCCTCTGATTCAATCCATTCAACAGGCTCGATTACGTGCGGGTGTGTACCGATGACCAGGTCAACGCCAAGGTCATAAAATATTTTCGTCCACTTCTGCTGGTAACTGTCAGGAGTATATACATATTCCGTACCCCAGTGCGGGCACACAATTACGAAATCAGAAATTTCTTTGGCTCTTTGAACGTCGGTTCTGACTTTATCTTCTTCAAGCATATTTACAATAAGAGGGCGTGACTGTGGAATAGGAATTCCGTTGGTACCATAAGTATAGTTTAAGATGGAAATCTTAAGACCGTCCTTTTCATAAACATAAATATCCTGGGTGCTGTAATCAGTAAATGATTCGTCGTGAATACCCAGAATCGGAATATCAGGATGGCTGGTTCTCCAGAAATTAAGCGTGTTGTCAACACCCTTGATTCCCTTGTCGAGTGTGTGGTTGGTTGCATGCAGAATTACATTAAAACCGGCTGTTATCAGGGCATCGCCAATTTGTGTAGGACTGTTAAAGCATGGATAAGCAGAAAGACCAAGTTCTTCTCCGCCAAGAACTACCTCCTGATTAACTATAGCTATGTCTGCAGCCTGAAGGTCATCTGTTACGTGGGCAAACATATGGTCAAAATTAACTGTTCCGTCAGGATAGTATCCGCTTTTATACACACCTTCGTGGGCCAAAATATCACCCACCATGACAAGGTCAACATTCACAGCCGAAAAAGGCGGGTCAGTTTCGGTAGGCGGCTCAGTAACGATTTCAGTTGTGGTTTCAGCAATGTGTGGCAGGTCCGGAGAAATTGTTGCACTTGTGTCTGCACTTTTTGTACATGAAGTGCCAAGCATAATGACCAGTGCCAGAGACAATAAAATGCCGGTTGAAAGTCTTTTCTTCATTTTTTTAATATCCTCCTCTAATCAAATGCGAAAAATTATGCATAAACTTTATTTTATAAAGTTAAGATTTAAAAACATATTTAACAAATATAGGATAACACATTTAGTTTTCATTGACAATTCTATTAAAAATTGTGATAATAAAAAAAATATCTATTAAAACGCATAAGCGTTAAGGAGGAACAATGAGTAAATATACTAAAAATGACATTGTCAGGTTAGTCGAGGAAGAGGATGTAGAGTTTATCCGTCTGCAGTTTACGGATATTTTTGGACAATTAAAGAATGTAGCCATTACCAAAAGCCAGCTTGGTAAGGCATTAGATAATAAGTGTATGTTTGACGGTTCATCTATCGAAGGATTTGTCAGAATTGAAGAATCAGATATGTATCTGTATCCGGATCTTGACAGCTTTGTCATTTTCCCATGGAGACCACAGCAGGGCAAGGTTGCAAGACTTATCTGTGATGTATATAAGGCAGATGGAACACCGTTTGAGGGAGATCCAAGGTATGTACTTAGAAGAGCTCTCAAAGAAGCAGAAGATATGGGATATACATTCAATGTAGGACCTGAATGTGAATTTTTCCTTTTCCATACTGATGAAATCGGTAATCCGACAACAATTTCACATGAAAAGGCAGGATATTTTGACCTTGGACCTTCGGACCTTGGTGAAAATGTAAGACGTGATATGGTTCTTTCATTGGAAGAAATGGGATTTGAAGTTGAAGCATCACATCATGAATGTGCACCTGCACAGCATGAAATTGATTTTAAGTATGATGAGGCATTGGCTACGGCTGATAATATTATGACATTCAAGCTTGCAGTTAAGACAATTGCAAAGCGTCACGGTCTGTATGCAACATTTATGCCAAAGCCAAAGTATGGTGTGGCCGGTTCAGGAATGCATATTAATATGTCACTTTCTTCAAACGGAAAGAATGTATTTGCAGACCCTGAAGATGAAAATGGTCTCAGCAAGGTGGCTTATCAGTTTATAGCAGGTATTATGGAACATATGAACGGTATTGCAGCAATTACCAATCCGCTTGTTAATTCATATAAGAGACTTGTTCCGGGTTATGAAGCACCAATCTATGTTGCATGGTCAGCAAAGAACAGAAGCCCGTTAATTCGAGTTCCGGCAGCAAGAGGAAACGGAACCAGAGTTGAACTTCGTTGTCCGGACTCAGCAGCTAACCCGTATCTTGCACTGGCAGTATGCCTTTCAGCAGGGCTTGACGGAATCAGAAGAGGACTTACACCTCCTGAAAGTGTTAACTGCAATATTTTCGAATTGTCAGAAGAAGAAAAGAAGGCAAGAAAGATTACTGCGCTTCCGGCTACTCTTGGAAGGGCAATAGAAGGTCTTGAAAATGACAAATTCATTCAGGAAGCACTTGGAGAACATATTTACAGCAAGTATACAGAAGCTAAGAAACAGGAATGGGCTCAGTATAATGAATATGTTTCTGATTGGGAAATTGACAGATATCTTGGAAAATTCTAGTATTGAGGCATAAATAATGGTAACAACAAATGTCATAGTGGCTTTTCCAAAGATTGAAGATGCCAAAAATATTAAATCCGTGCTTATCAGAAATGGTTTTTCTGTTTCTGCGGCATGTACTTCAGGAGCACATGTAATAAGTCTCGCAGACCATTTGGATGGCGGAGTTGTTGTATGCGGATATAAGCTTTCGGATATGGTGTGCACTGAGTTAAGAGAGTGCCTGCCGGGGCATTTTAAGATTCTTATGGTTGCATCAGAAGGTCATTGGGAAGAAGTGAGAGAACAGGATATTATATTTTTATCAATGCCATTGAAGGTTCACGCACTGGTAGAAACTCTCCAGATGATTATAGAGACATGGCTGATTCAGAGAAAGAATAAGAAGAAAGAGCCAAGAATCCGTAACGAAGAAGAACAGAAGATTATATTAACCGCAAAGAGACTTCTCATGGAAAAAAATAACATGACAGAGGATGAAGCGCACAAATATATTCAGAAGTGCAGCATGGACAGTGGTAACAGTATGGTTGAAACCGCCCGTATGGTTATGGGCGTGTATGGCTGATGTCATATAGGAAGGAAGTACTTATATGGAATTTACTAAAATGCATGGTTGTGGAAATGATTATGTATACGTTGACTGTACGCAGAACGAATTGACCAATCCGGGTGAGATTGCGGTTAAAATCAGCGACAGGCATTTTGGAATAGGCTCAGACGGACTTATTCTTATCAAAAAGTCTGATAAGGCAGATTTCTTTATGGAAATGTACAATGCAGACGGCTCTCAGGGTAAAATGTGTGGAAACGGAATCCGCTGTGTAGGAAAATATGTCTATGACAACGGACTGACATCTAAGACAGATATTTCTGTTGAAACATTATCGGGTATAAAATATCTCAAACTGAATGTTATAGACGGCAGGGTTAAAACGGTATGTGTTAATATGGGTAGTCCTATTTTAAATGCGGCGGATATACCTGTTAAGACAGGATCATCTGATAATAGTAATCCTGTAATAAATGAACCAATCACCATTGACGGACAGACATATAGAATGACATGTGTTTCCATGGGAAATCCACATGCTGTTGTATTTGTGGATTCTACGGATGATTTTCCTGTGGATGTTATCGGACCTAAGTTTGAAAATAATCCGGTATTCCCGGAACGGACTAACACAGAATTCGTTGAGTTTGTAGACAGAGCGCATCTGAAAATGAGAGTGTGGGAGAGAGGCTCGGGTGAAACATGGGCATGCGGAACAGGTACATGTGCAACAGTTGTAGCAGCTGTTTTGAATGGTCTGTGTGACAATTCTGTTGAAGTTAAACTGCTTGGCGGAATCCTTAACATAACATGGGACCGCAATGAAAATGTGGTTTACATGGAAGGACCTGCCGAAACGGTATTTACAGGTACAATTGAGATATAAAAAATAAGGCGGATGCGAAACTACGGTAGTTTCGCATCCGCCTATATTTTTTAGTCGCGACTGAATTCTGTAAGCTTAAGGGAAGGATTACGTTCTTCGACCATGCCTACTGACCAGGCGTTTATGAACAGGAGAAGAGGATTGTCCTTTAAGTCCTTAATTTTTTTCATGTCAGAAGTTCCGACGATTCGGTTGACATCAATTTCATTTTTGTTGGCTATCCAGCGGATGTGCTCGTATGGAAGCGGCTCGAGGCGGATTTCCACGCCGTATTCACTGTCGAGACGGAATTTTAATACGTCGAACTGAAGTGTTCCGACAACACCTACAATAATTTCTTCCATACCGGTATTGAATTCCTGGAAAATCTGAATGGCACCTTCCTGGGCAATCTGGCTGATGCCTTTTACGAACTGTTTACGTTTCATGGTATCTACCTGACGCACTCTTGCAAAATGTTCAGGTGCAAATGTAGGAATTCCTTCATAAGCGAATTTTCTGTTGGAAACACATAAGGTATCTCCGATTGAGAAGATTCCAGGGTCAAATACACCGATAATATCACCGGCGTACGCCTCCTCAACAATGTGACGTTCCTGAGCCATCATCTGCTGCGGCTGCGAAAGCTTGATTTTCTTGTTGCCCTGAACATGATTAACTTCCATGCCGGCTTCGTATTTTCCTGAACAGATACGCATAAATGCAATACGGTCACGGTGGGCCTTATTCATATTTGCCTGAATCTTAAATACAAATGCAGAGAAATCTTCTTTAAACGGGTCTATTATTCCTTCTGAAGAATTCCTTGGAAGCGGTGAATAAGTCATCTTAAGGAAATGCTTTAAGAATGTTTCAACGCCAAAATTAGTAAGTGCGGAACCAAAGAAAACAGGCGAAAGTTTACCGTTACTTACAGCCTCCTGGTCAAAATCAGCACTGGCTCCATCAAGAAGTTCAATGTCCTCCATCAGCTTATCATAGAAAGCATCTCCGATTTCTGATTTTAATGAAGCATCATTTATATCAATGTTCTGGGTGGCAACTTCCTTCTGACCGTTCATTGTGGCTGTAAATTTAGAAACGAATTGTTCATTTCTGTCGTATACACCCTTGAAATCCTTGCCTGAACCAATCGGCCAGTTGATTGGACATGTCGCAATTCCGAGAACCTTTTCGATTTCGTCAAGAAGCTCAAAAGGATCGTTGGCTTCCCTGTCCATCTTATTAATAAAAGTAAAAATAGGAATATTTCTCATGACACAAACCTTAAAAAGCTTGATGGTCTGTTTCTCAACACCCTTGCTTGCATCAATTACCATAACTGCTGAATCGGCAGCCATGAGGGTACGGTAGGTATCTTCTGAGAAATCCTCGTGTCCCGGAGTATCAAGAATATTGATGCAATAGCCGTCATAATTGAACTGGAGTACAGAGGAAGTTACGGAAATACCTCTCTGTTTTTCAATTTCCATCCAGTCGGATACTGCATGACGTGCAGTTTTCTTGCCTTTAACGGAACCGGCAAGATTGATGGCGCCGCCATATAATAAGAATTTTTCTGTAAGCGTAGTCTTACCTGCATCCGGATGTGAGATGATGGCAAAGGTTCTACGTTTTTTTATTTCGCTTGAATAATCAGCCACTTTCGTGTCCTCCTAAATTAATTCCAGAATACAAAACATCTTTTTTATTCTACCCTATTTTTAAGAGTGTGTACAGAATAAATTTTTTTATATCATTTTTCTTTTACAAGGTTAGGTGTCAAAAGCCAAATAATTAAAATATATCCGTCAGATTGCACAAAAATTATTTGATGAGTGACTTATGTGCTACGGAGATGAAACTCAGATGAGGTTCATCGCAGTGTTTAGCACATCGGAATAAGATAGAGAAATTGCAACGCAATTTCCTATCAGACGAAGAAATAAATTTTGTGAAATCTGACGAAGAAAAATTTATCATTTGGCTTTTGACACCTAACCTTTACAGAAAACTGCATCGCAATTTCCTATCTTGTATAAACAGGGGGTTTGAGGTATAATTATATGGTAAATATTAGGTGTTGCATTAGAAAAATTGTTTTGATATAATGCCTAATAACGTTTCTGTAACAGGCAGGGAGGTGTTTTCATGATTGGTTCGTTGATGAATTATAATGGAATATACGGCGGTTATGGCAATATGTCAGACTATGGTTCTGTTAAAACTTCAGGAATCGAAGCTGAAAATCCTGCCGAACTTCGCAGGCTGAAACAGACGGGAGCTGTGGAATGCGAAACCTGCAAAAACAGAAAGTATCAGGATGGCTCGAATGAGTCAGATGTGTCATTTAAAGCACCGGGACACATTTCACCGGGTAATTCGGCAGCTAAGGTAATGTCACATGAACAGGAACATGTTGCCAATGCATACGAGAAAGCAGACAAGGGTAACGGAAGGGTAATTAATGCCTCAGTTCGCCTTCAGACTGCAATCTGCCCTGAATGTGGCAGAAGTTATGTATCAGGCGGTGTTACCAATACAACAATTAAGTATAATGAATCGTCACCATACGGCAGGAATGCCAAGTCCATGGATGCCGCAGGCATGCTTGGAAATACGATTGATTATACCGTATAGGATGGAGTTATGTTAAGAAAATTAAGAATATTTAATAAGGTTATTGCACTTGTACTAATTTTTGGTTTATGTACAGGGGAATTTGTATATGCAGATGATGTATCCAAGTTAAAAGACGAAAAGAAAAAAACTGAGAACGAGGTAAAGGAACTTCAGGATGAATTAGCAGATCTGCTTATTGAAATAGATGAGACGGAGAATGCCCTTATTGCAAAGGGTGAGGAGATTATGGCTAATCAGGACAGCCTTGATGCCATGGAAGAACTTAAGGCAAAGCAATATGAGCAGATGAAGCTTCGTATTAAGTATATGTATGAGAACGGAAAGGATTCAGGAATACTTCTTCAGATTCTTACAACAGATGATATCTCCGGGGCACTTAATAAGGTTGAATATGCCGAGAAGATAACGGAATATGACAGAAGCCAGCTTGAGGCATATGCCAATAATATATTGGCGATTGAGCAGACTATTAATCAGCTTGAGGTTGAGAAGACAGAGCTTGAAACACTTCAGACCCAGTACCATGATAAGCAGAATGAAATAAATGAACTTATTGCACAAAAGGAGAAGAGTGTAAAGGATTTAGATACCAAGATTGCTGCGGCTGTTAAGAAAGCGGCTGAGGAAGCGGCAAGAAAGGCTGCGGAAGAGGCTAAAAAGAAACAGCAGTCCAATACACCGGTTACCCCGACCACTCCTACTACACCTTCTAATCCGGGTTCGGCAACCGGTGACCAGATTGCAAGTACGGCATTACAGTTTGTTGGTACTCCTTATCGAAGCGGTGGTGCTTCTCCGGGAGGCTTTGACTGTTCGGGCTTTACATCATATGTACATTCTTTGTATGGAATTTCTGTTCCAAGGTCATCAGGCAGTCAGGCGTATGGCGGTGTGGCTGTAAGTGAAG
>JBJEOB010000157.1:0-5892 GCA_051880495.1 Lachnospiraceae bacterium | reverse complement strand
AGCAATATTATTTATCTGATGAAGCTGACGGTGTTGGAGAAAATCACTTTTTTATATGTGAGATTAATAAAAGTAATGTTGCTTCAGAATATATGTCGCTCTATGGCGGGAATGTTCAGTTTGTGGATAATATGTTAAGTTTACTTCCGAAGGACAGAAGCGTGATTTATTATTCTCAAAATGCAGATGTAGAACTGGCAATGTATTGCAATGATACGGAAATGTTCAGAAATGATACGGAAAGTACATATACGCATTTGAATGTAAATGGAGAAGAGTATGTGCTGGACAGCTTTGGAAAAAGTTTTTATTTGCGCGAAGCCGTCATCCCAAAGGTATTTTGGTGTGATTTTAATAAAGATGGTGTGACGGATTTTATAATAGAGTGTGCCTGTGACAGATTTGGATGTCTGCAATATGCATTTGCATCAAAAGAAAATGGCAGTTACAAGAATCTTGGCAGCGTCTGTTGGGATACGAATGGTGTAGGAAATGTTTCTTACGACAAGTTTCCGTACGAAATCACGTTGATTGACGATTATAGAGTAAATATCAGACTGGAATCTGCCGGGATAAACGAAAGATACGATTTGAGCCAAAATGAAGGCGATTTTCTTAATTATTGTGCGATTCCATTGGGGCTGTATGACAAAGATGGCAAGGTAACTGAAGTGGGAAGGACATGGGATTTTACTTCTCTGGGGCTGTATGAGTCAGATTTTACTCATAGAGCTGATGAAGATATGGGTTTTATTATGAGCGTAAAAAGCTATATCAACGCAGGATATAGCACGGTAAATATCGGATGCGGTTTTGTATTTGAGTGGAACATTACAGGTGATGGATATAAACTGTCAGGTATTAAAACATTTACAGACTGACAGCGCGAATGAGGGGATTTAATGAAAATATACATATGTGATGATGAACAGACGTTAAGGGAACAGTTAAAGACAGAAATAAATGAGTTTTTTACGGATAATAACTATGAATTGCCGGAAATATATTTTTTTTCATTGGGTGAGGAGCTTCTTTCGATTAGTACGGAACCGGATATACTATTTCTGGATATTGAAATGAAAGGTCATGATGGTATTTACGTTGGAAATGAATTACACCGGCGATATAAAAATATCATTACGATTATTGTGACATCGTACGCAGAGTATCTGGATGATGCCATGAGGTTTAATGTATTTCGCTATCTCTCAAAACCGGTTGACAAACAGCGACTGTATCGCAATCTTACGGATGCATTAAACAGGCTTGCATCACGGGATGCAGTGGTTGAGGTTAAATGCAGGGAAGCGGATTATACGATTCCGATGCAGGACATTGTCATGGTAGAAACTGAAGGAAGAAATGTAACGGTACATACCATGGAAAAAAGCTACGTTACGCTTGACAGTATGAAATACTGGGAACAGACGCTTACGGCAAATTGTTTTTATCAATGCCACCGCTGCTATATTATAAATATGAAATATGTATACAGGCATGACGGAGAGACAATACAGCTTTGTAAAGGAAGGTTTACGGCATATAATGCCAAAAGAAAATATCATGAATTTAAGGCTAAATATCTTATGTACCTTGAAAGCATGAGATAGCAGAATGGGGGAAAGCTATGAATGATGTTTTGTACTATTTGATGGTATATGTCATTGAGGCATCAATATTAGGCCTGTATTGTCATAAAATATTTTCCTGCAGAGTGAGTCGTTTGGCGGAGGCTGTTATACTGTATGGCTGTTATATTTGTCTGGTTCCGGCGGCGTTATTGACTAATCCCCTTGTGAATGGTCTTTTATTTTTCATTGTTAATTGTCTGATAATGATTGTGGTATATAATTCAAAAATTCCGGTTGCAGTTTTTCATTCAGTATTCCTTACAGCATTAATGGGAATTTGTGAATTAGTAGTTGCGTCGTTAGTGCCTTTTCTGGTAATAAGGAATTACCGTGAGGTGGATGAATTGTATGGAAGCGGAAATTTATTTGTTGTTTTAAGTAAACTGTTGTATGTAATAACTTCGCAGATTGTAGCAAATGTGTTGTCAAAGAAAGATAAAAGTCAGGAATCTGCACAAGGAACGTCATTTCTCTCTATTATCATATTTATATCAGCCTGTATAATGATTGTATTAAATATGCTGTGTATTAATGCCGAATTTTCAAAGCAGGACGGATATTTAGTAACGATTTGTGCGGTACTGCTTCTTCTGGTAATTATTATTACATATGCGCTGCAGCAGTATATACAGGAAAACAGCTATGAATACAGCAGGCTTCAGATGCAGCTTCAAAGAGAAAGTGATGAATCGGAATATTACAAAATGTTATTAAAACGTGATGAAGAACAGCATATGCTTATTCATGATATAAATAATCATCTTAATACAATTGCCATATTAAGTGAACAGAACAATACCGATGCGGTAAATAAGTATGTCAGAAATATTATGAATAGTAACATTTACAATAATTATACAAAAATCTCGGATAATAATGTAGTAAATATTATACTGTCAAGATATATGAAAATGTGTGAAGAAGAGAACATTAATTTTACAACAGACATCCGTAACGGGGTGCTGAAAAAGGTATGTGATGAAGACTGGACCACACTTTTATGTAATTTACTGGATAATGCGATAGAAGCTGCAAGGCTTGTAAATAAAGGGATAATTGACCTTAGTATAACCAAAGTTGACAGTTCGGATTCAATACTTATTTCCATTATAAATTCATGTTCTGAAAAACCTTTTTCGCCGGATGGAAGGCTTCATACGAAGAAAAAAGATAAAAAGACACACGGGTATGGTTTAAAGAGCATTAACAGAATTGTTAAAAAATACAATGGAACAATCCAGCAGTATTATGATGAAAAATTTTGTGATTTTCACACTATAATTTCAATTTTTTAATTTTTGATGTCATTTGGGGCGGAAAAAGTGTCATTTGGCGCATAATGGGTGGAAAAATTTTTTTCATAATCGTAAAATTAATGTGTTAAGATGTTTAACTACAAATCAGAAGGGGGATGATCCTTATTAAGAAAGAAATAGCAAAAAGTATGGTAACTGTTTTAAACAAGGTGCTGAAGGTTGAAGCTAATTCTACATCATGCATTTTGGCATATCAGCCTAAAGAGCCAAAAACACTTGATAGGTTTAAAAAGACCAGATGATTAAAAAGTGTCAGTCGGCAATCGTGGATTGGCTGATAAAACAGGATGCAATACGTGAGGATGACAGGGAACTGTACGAATATGCATTGTACAGTTCCCTGTTGTTAATTAGCCCGGTATTATTGTCAGTAACAGTAGCATATGTAATGGGGAATGCTTTTAGCGGAATAGTTACCATACTTCCATTTATGACAATAAGAAAATATAGTGGTGGATTTCATTCGGACCGAATAGAAAAATGCATATTAGAATCTGTAATTCTGGTATCAATTACAATCTGGATGTCACTTAATCTTGATTTTGGATGGTGGACAATTATCAGCATAATCATAGCTGAGATGTGGTTATGTATTTTTTCTCCAATTGATTCAGCTTCAAAGAAACTTAGTCCGACTGAGAATAAGAGCTACAGGAAAATAGTTTTAATTCAGATAGTATTTTACGATATAGCTATCATCATTTTATGCTTATTCAGAATGCCAGGATATGCGTTATGTTTATCGTTGGGAATAATTTTTTCTGCAGTTATGCAGGTGCCATGTATACTAAAAATGTTATTTAAATCATGAAAAGTATCATTTGGCGCAAGATGTATTGAAATATAAAATTAAGATGTTATTTTTAGGTTGTAAACATCTTGACAAAATATTTCACAAAAAAGGAGAAAGAATATGATGAATTTGAAGAAAAACTGGATTAGTAAATTATTAATTGCGTTGGGCGTTATTTCTGCATTATCAACGAGTTTTACTGCGTATGCAGATGGTAATGAAAAAAGATATGATTATACATTTACGTATTATGAATATGGCGAGGTAGTACAAGATACGACAAGATGGGTGCATAAGATAACTTCAGCACCCGTTGGTGTAGAATGTGATACTGCGACATCGGGATTTTACGTACGTGTCATGGGTTGCGAAAGTGATACTGATTCACCATCAAGTGCACTTCCTGTAAGTGATATGTATTATATCTCGGCTGGACAGTCACGTCCTATTCCTAACTCTGCATTAACAATGGATCCTACAAGAGCATGGATTGCGCTTAAGGGTGTATATCAGGGAGATAGTTTTTTCACTGCCACGGGCGGTTTTATACCATTTTAAATAAGACCTTTTTTATTCTGATATTAGTGTGAAATCTTTGATTGGCACATGTGGATTAAAACCACATGTGCTGGTTAAGATTTTTAAATAATATAAAAGAAAATATAAGAAGGGATGTGTTCAATGAGATCTTTCTATAAGAAAACAGTAAAATATCTGATGTTATTGATCATAATCGCTGTAGCAGTCAGAATTGCGTATGTCAATCTGACACAAAAAGAAACAGAAACTATCGTAAGTATAGGTGATGTTATTACATATAATAATTTGAATATAAAACTAACAGAAGCTAAGGCAGCCTTTGTTGATGATATGTACCGGATAGAATTTGAACTTGAGATAGAAAATAATACTGATGAAACGCAGGAGTTTGCTTATTATCTGCTGGCAGTATATTCAGATGCGATAAGTAATGGTGTTATACCATGTAATGCAGATGAATATTTGGGAAAGGTTAATCCTAATAAAAGAATTGAACCGGGTGAAACGGTCACATCATGGTATTGTACAGAAATTTACAGGCAAACTGTTAATGACAAATCCTGGGACAATATTGATAAAAAAAATTTTAAACTACTGTTACTTGAATATAAAAACAATACCGGCTGGCAGATTAATCCTGAGGAATATGATATTGATAAGCTAAGTGCATCTAATGAAGGATCTGCTGATAATGACATATATAAACGTATAAGATTAGATGAGGATGAATTTTATAAAACACAGTTTGTTTCGGTTGGTGAGAGTGTAACATGTTTGTGGAGATTAATATCCGGTAGTAGAATGACGTATATTGATATTACTGTTGAAGAAGTTATTGTTTCGAAAGAAGTTACAGATGATTGGAAGTATATTCTTGATGATATTCAGGATAGCAGCATAAGTTATTCGCCGTATATTTCTGAAATGGAGGTAGAAGAAAATACGATTATCAATTCTTATTCGGCGGTTAAGGCAAAGGTAAGAGTTAATGCGGAAGAAGAAACAAGCTTTGCCGTCAGTGATTTAAACCTGTATCAGTTAGACAGTGAATTTTATCCTGTCGTAACAGAGAATTCGAGACTAAATAATTTTTATTCCGCATTTTTTACGTCAGACGGTGATAATGAATTTTTGGGGTATCAATTGTATAGTGGCTATTATATCAGCGATGAATGCGAGAGAGAAATTTTACTTAAAAAAGGGGTTAACGAATTTACAATGGTGTACATAGTTCCTGATTTTGTTTTAAACTCTCCGGATGAGATGTATCTGGAAAGCAATTTTATTGGTGTTGCCAGTAATTCGGTAAAGGAAAAACATTGTTACCAAAACACAAGTGCCCTGATAAAGTGTCCGCTAAAGTAGGCTGTTATACTAAAGTAGGGTAAAATGTTTAAAGTAGAGTTAAAAAGAGTTTTTTTCATAAAATTTTATATATGTCTACCCTGCATACGCTTTTCATGAGGATTATGCCGATACTTATTGTAATTCCGTATGGTGCCAGCCTGTGTTTTATAAAAAGGGATATAATATACAGTTCATGTCAAGGATAAACAAAAGAAAATATAGTGGTGGATTTCATTCGGACCGAATAGAAAAATGCATATTAGAA
>JBJEOB010000156.1:0-5929 GCA_051880495.1 Lachnospiraceae bacterium | reverse complement strand
TAAAACCATATCAAACCATATTGATTATTTGGAAGAGGCATTTTTGATTTCTAAAGCGAAACGATATGATATTAAGGGTAGAAAATACGTAGGTGCAAATCTGAAATATTATTTTTCGGATGTGGGACTTAGAAATGCAAGATTGAACTTCAGACAGCAGGAACCTACGCATATTATGGAAAACATTGTTTATAACGAATTGCTTGTGCGTGGTTATAATGTGGATGTTGGTATTGTTGACGTATTTGAAAAGAATAGTGAAGGAAAGAGAGTTCATAAGCAGTTAGAGGTTGATTTTGTAGTAAACCAAGGCAGTCAGAGATATTATATTCAGGTGGCATTCGATATGACTTCTGAGAAAAAACGGACTCAGGAGCTTAACTCATTAAGAAATATCCCGGATTCATTTAAGAAGATTGTTATAGTAAATGGAACGAAAAAACCGTGGAGAAATGAAGAAGGGTTTGTAATCATGGGTATGAAATATTTTCTCCTTAATGCAGATAGTTTGGAATTTTAATTATACTTATAAATAAGAGGGTGCCTTCAAGTTGAATGTGACTTCCGGGACACCCTCTGTCTGTTCTGTGTTTAATCTCTTCTGAACAAATCGCGTGTGTATACTTTCTGTTCAACGTCGTCAAGGCATTCATCGTAGCGGTTGGCAATGATGGCATTGCTAAGCTTCTTGAATTCGCTAAGGTTGTTGACTACACGGCTTCCGAAGAATGTGGTGCCGTTTTCCAGTGTCGGCTCATATACAATGACGGTTGCCCCTTTGGCTTTAATTCGTTTCATAACGCCCTGAATGGAGCTTTGACGGAAATTATCCGAGTTGGCTTTCATAGTCAGTCGGTATACGCCGATAACGATGTTCTTTTCACTTACTGCGCTGTAATTATTGTCATTAGTGTATGAGTAATATCCTGCCATGCGAAGTACCTGGTCGGCGATGAAGTCCTTTCGTGTGCGGTTGCTTTCGACGATGGCAGACATCATGTTTTGCGGAACGTCCTGATAATTGGCAAGCAGCTGCTTGGTATCCTTTGGAAGGCAGTATCCGCCGTATCCAAATGAAGGATTGTTGTAGTGGGAGCCGATACGCGGGTCGAGGCAAACACCATTTATAATATCCTGTGTGTTAAGGCCTTTGATTTCTGCGTAGGTATCAAGCTCGTTAAAATATGATACCCTGAGGGCAAGGTATGTGTTGGCAAATAATTTAACTGCTTCAGCTTCGGTAAATCCCATGAATAATACATCAATGTCTTTTTTGAGTGCACCATCACTTAGAAGGGCAGCAAATTCCTCGGATGCTTTGACAAGCTTCTTGTTGTTCCTGTCGGTTGACACAATGATGCGTGACGGATAAAGATTATCGTATAATGCCTTGGATTCTCTTAAAAATTCAGGACTGAAGATAATGTTTTCCGTATTGTATTTTTTGCGTACTGATTCCGTATAACCTACCGGAATGGTGCTTTTGATTACCATTATGGCATCAGGATTAACCTTAAGAACCGTTTCGATTACATTTTCAACAGCGGAAGTGTCAAAATAATTCTTGACGCTGTCGTAGTTGGTAGGTGCGGCAATTACTACAAAATCTGCGTCTTTGTATGCAAAATTGGCGTCAAGTGTTGCGGTAAGGTCGAGATTATTCTCGGCAAGATATTTTTCAATGTATTCATCCTGAATAGGAGATATGCGATTGTTAATCATGTTTACCTTCTCAGGAATGATGTCAACGGCGGTAACCGTGTTGTGCTGGGCAAGGAGTGTGGCTATTGAAAGACCTACATAACCTGTTCCTGCAACGGCGATTTTGTATTTTTTACTTAATTTTAATCCGGCAGGTTTGTCTTCAACAAATAAATCGGTTATTTCAAACTCCAGGACACCTGAAAGACTCTCAAGCTGTTCAATGGAGGGCATATAGTCCTGTTTTTCGATTCGGCTGATGGTCGCGCGGTGAATGCCTGTACGTTCAGATAAATCATTTAAAGTGAGTTTTTTGCTTTTCCTTTTTTGCAAAACTGTGTCAGCTAACAGCTGTCTTGATAATTTTTTCATATTCTGCGCCTCCTGACAGACTTGTATATTTGATAGGAATTTTACCCTTTAATCTTCAAAATGTCAATAATTAAGACCTAACAATTAAAAATAAACTTAAAAATAAAATAAAATGTTATCAAAAATGACATCTACATAAAAATTTCCACATTGTTTAGTTATCGTTAATTTGGAAGGCGGTTTTATATGCATTTTGACGAAAATTTACAAATTACAAAATTAGTTGCTGATTTTTTATTTGCTTTTGTGTATAATGTAATTTATGATGTGCTACCAGGCGAATAGGAGAGTTCAGGAAAAATTATGACTAAATACGAATTATTTGTGTTATTAGGCGGTATTGGATTATTTTTGTACGGAATGTCTTTGATGTCACAGGGACTGCGTAATGCCTGCGGTGAGAATCTGCAGAAAATCCTTGAAGGCGCAACGAAGAGTAAGTTACGTGCAGTGTTGGTTGGTGTGGCAATTACCATTCTGATTCAGAGTTCATCTGCAACAGACGTGATGGTTATCGGATTTGTCAACTCCGGTCTTATGACCCTTTCACAGGCAATCGGTGTTATTATGGGTGCCAATATCGGTACGACAATAACGGCTCAGGTTACTGCATTTAACCTAAGTGCATATGCTCCTGTAATTCTTTTTGTCGGTGCAGTTATTTTTATTTTTGTTAAGAAGCAGTTAGTTAAGCACATTGGTTCCATCATTATGGGATTTGGTATGCTTTTTGAGGGTATTGCACTTATGAAGTCTGCAATTTCTCCGCTGGCAGAGACGCAGGAGTTTGTTGGTTTTGTTTCTTCTATGTCTAATCCTATTGTGCTGGTTATTTTTGGTGTGTTATTTACGGCACTGTTACAGAGTTCTTCATCTGCAACGGTTATTTTTCAGGCATTTGCCATCCAGGGAATTCTTACATATCAAAGCAGTGTGTATCTGCTTATTGGTTCGGCAATAGGTTCCGTAACGCCTAACCTTCTTGCTTCACTTACTACTAACAGGGAGGGTAAGCGTACAGCATTGCTCAATCTGCTGTTTAACCTGTTCAGAGCAGCCATTTTGCTGTGCCTGATTACGATTTTCCCTGTAATATTGACATGGATACCTATGCTGTCTCCGGATAATATCGGAAGACAGATTGCAAATACACATACAATTTTTGCTATATTTGCGGTGCTTGTGATGCTTCCGTTCTCAGACAAGATAGTTAAGCTTTCACAGAGGATTCTTAAGCCACGGCCGGATGAAATCTGTCTTATGGAAGAAAAGAAGCTTCATTACATGAACAACATTGGCCAGGTTCCTCCTGCAATTATTCTTACGCAGGCTCGTAAGGAGATTACACGTATGGGTTCCATTGCTTCGTCTAACCTTGAAATGGCAATCGAGAGCTTTTTCAATCAGGATGGCAGAAAGGGCGATGAAGCACTTCAGATGGAGGAGGTTGTGGATTACCTTAACAAGGCTATAGTGGACAAGCTGGTTGAACTTCATGCCGTTTCACTTTCTCAGAAGGATATGAATACGGTTCATAATATGATGCTTGTTGTTTCGCATTTTGAACGTATTTCGGATTATGCTGAAAATGTTGTCGAGTATGCGGAACGTATGAAAAATGCCAATGCAGTGCTTTCTGAAAATGGTAAGCAGGATTTATATGACCTTGCAATGATGTGTCAGAAGGAAGTAGCACTCAGTGTTGAAATTTTCGGTGATGCCAAGATAGAGCTTTTGCAGCAGGCAGAAGAACTTGAGGAAAATGTTGATAACAAGCAGGTTGAGATTATCGACGGTCATGTTAAGCGTCTTGCCAATGCAGGATGTAATCCGCTTGCGGGAGTTATTTTCACTGATATGGCAAATGATCTTGAACGTTGTTCTGACCATGCAATTGGCGTTGCAAGAACGGTTATTTCAAGTGTTAATTAAGTTAATTAATTCTATAAAAGTCCTTTAAAAATAATTGCTGATATGGTATAATACCTTATTAGCAATTATTTTATTTTTGAGGTGAGAAGAACATGAATGATAATTTTGTTGAACAGATCGTAGAATGCAGGGCAACAGGGAAGGATACGGCAATTAAAGTTCTTATGGTGGTGTTTTCAATTATATCATTCATTTTTTTGCTTATTCCTTATATCGGTATTTTTCTTACGGCTGCAGTTATTGTGGCAACATTCTTTGTGTTCCGGAATTCTAATTACGAATATGAGTATTCCTTTGTTGGCGGAGAGCTTGATGTGGACAAGATTATTGCCCGTTCTAGAAGAAAGAAGGTAGGCTCGTTTGATTTTAACCGTGTCGAACTTGTTGCGCCGGTTGATTCGCAGGAAGCCATGCGCCTCGAACATAACAACTACAAGGTTATTAATGTAACATCCAACAAGGCTGATGCCAAGGTGTATGCGGCATTTGTCATGAATAACAATGAGATTGTTAAGCTTTTATTTGAGCCGGATGAGAAGATGCTTGGGGCAATTTCATATATAGCACCAAGAAAAGTTATTTTGTAATTGACTTTTGAAAATATATCTGCTAAAGTATATAAAATTTATCTTAATTTAAAATAAAAAATACTATAAAGGAGACAAAAAAATGGGAAAGATTATTGGTGAAGGAATTACTTTTGATGATGTGCTTTTGGTACCGTCTTATTCAGAAGTAACGCCAAATTTGATTGATTTATCAACAAATTTGACAAAGAAAATTAAGTTAAATATTCCGATGATGAGTGCAGGTATGGATACTGTAACTGAGCACAGAATGGCAATTGCCATGGCTCGTCAGGGTGGTATCGGTATTATTCATAAGAATATGTCTATAGAGGCTCAGGCAGAAGAAGTTGATAAGGTTAAGAGATCAGAAAACGGAGTAATCACAGATCCATTTTTCCTTTCTCCTGAGCATACACTTGAGGATGCTAACAATTTAATGGCAAAATTCAGAATTTCAGGTGTACCTATCACAGAAGGCAGAAAGCTTGTTGGTATCATTACTAACCGTGATCTCAAGTTTGAGAAGGATTACTCTAAGAAGATTAGAGAATGTATGACAAGTGAAGGCCTTGTTACTGCAAAGGTTGGAATTACACTGGAAGAAGCCAAGGAAATTCTTGCTAAGGCACGTAAGGAAAAGCTTCCGATTGTTGATGATGATTTTAATTTAAGAGGACTTATCACAATTAAGGATATTGAAAAGCAGATTAAGTATCCTAATTCAGCTAAGGACGAGCAGGGCAGACTTCTTTGCGGTGCGGCAGTAGGTATCACAGCCAATGTTATGGATCGTGTTGCAGCCTTAGTTGAAGCAAAGGTTGATGTTATTGTTGTTGACTCGGCTCACGGCCACTCAAAGAACATTATTGATACTGTTAAAAAGATTAAGGCAGCATATCCAGACCTTCAGTTAATCGCAGGTAACATTGCAACCGGAGAGGCAGCCAAGGCTTTAATTGAAGCCGGTGTTGATGCAGTTAAGGTTGGTATCGGACCTGGTTCTATCTGTACAACAAGAATTATCGCAGGTATTGGTGTACCTCAGGTTACGGCTGTTATGAGTGCATATGAAGTTGCCAAAGAATACGGAATTCCTGTAATCGCTGACGGCGGTATCAAGTATTCAGGTGATATGGTCAAGGCTATTGCAGCAGGCGCTAATGTATGTATGATGGGAAGCATTTTTGCAGGATGTGATGAGGCTCCTGGTGATTTTGAATTATTCCAGGGCAGAAAATATAAGGTATATCGTGGTATGGGTTCTATCGCAGCAATGGAAAACGGTTCTAAAGACAGATATTTCCAGACAGATGCGAAGAAGCTTGTTCCGGAAGGCGTTGAAGGACGTGTTGCAT
>JBJEOB010000155.1:11429-29813 GCA_051880495.1 Lachnospiraceae bacterium | reverse complement strand
AATATTTAAAGAAAAGCTTGAAGAATCAATGATTTAGGGCTTGACATTATAGGAAAGGAGATTTATATGGCTATTAAAATTAATAATTTGGAAAATAAGCATCGTAAAATTGTTCAACGTCTTGGAAATTTTGAAGTTTTAGAATATGCCAGGGATCCAAGTGTAGCTCCTGATAATGCTGTTGCTGAATATTTCATGGGAGCAATGGGAGTACGAAGACGTCAGGTAATCTGTCATCTCAATGGAAATAATTCAGTTATAACACAGGCAGGCGCTATGCATTGGACAGCGGGAAATATTTCATCAACAACAGGATTAAAGGGTGTAGGGGACCTTTTGGGAAAAGTTGTGAAAAGCAAAGTTACAAATGAAACTGCCATAAAGCCGGAATATGTAGGAGTAGGTACCGTTGTTCTGGAGCCATCATATAAATATGTTATCCTTCAGAATGTTGAAGACTGGGGTCAGAAGGGATTAACTATTGAAGATGGTATGTTTCTTGCAAGTGATGGTACAGTACAGCAAAAGGTTGTTGCACGCACAAATTTATCGTCAGCAATAATGGGTAATGAAGGATTATTCAATTTATCACTACAGGGGCAGGGTGTAATAGCACTTGAAAGCAATGTCCCTATGGATGAAGTAATTGAAATCGAATTAGTAAATGATGTGTTAAAAATAGACGGCTCATTTGCTATCTGCTGGAGTACAGGACTGGAATTTACGGTTGAACGTTCATCACAAACACTTGTTGGCTCGATGATTAATAGTGAAGGTCTGGTAAATGTTTATCGCGGAACAGGTAAGGTTTTGATGAGCCCAATCACTCAATGTACCAAATCACTGAAAGCAACCACACATAATAAATAACTATTATCCAAATTTAAACTTCATAAATTCCTTACAAAAATTAACGGGAATTGTATCTATATGGTACGATTCCCGTTAATTTTTACAAACCATATTAAATTGTTCTTTCATACTATTCACAGTGTGCAAACTCATCGTAGTATTCTCTTAAAAATTCAGCAATTTTCTTTAACATATGAGTTCCCTCCTTTCAGGATATTTGTTTTCCCTTTTGATAACTTTATATTATCATGCAGATGTGATATAGTAAAATACATATAATAAACGTATTGCCATACCTTTTAGGTATAATATATTACAGACGGGAGGGTTATAAAATGGAGCTTAGACATATAAGATATTTTATAACAGTTGCAGAGGAAAAAAGTTTTACGAAAGCAGCCGATAAACTAATGATTGCACAGCCGCCTCTGAGCAGACAGATAAAAGACCTTGAGGAGGAGTTAGGAACAGAATTATTTCTGCGTGGTTCTAAAGGCGTAACATTGACGGAAGCGGGAGCACGGTTTTATCAGTATGCGGTACAGATTGATCATCTTTCAAATCAGTCGGTTGAGGTGATTAAGGAAATGAAAAAGGGACTAAGAGGAACGCTATATCTTGCATCTGTTGAGGGTAAGGCACCACATCTTATTTCTGAGTGGATTGCAGGATTTCATAAGGAATTTCCGTTTGTAGAATTTAATCTGTGGAATGGTAATTCGGATGACGTCTTAAACAGGCTTAATAATGGGCTTTGTGATTTGGCAGTAATTGTCGGACCATATGATGAGGAAAAACTTAAAGGACTGTTTGTTTACGAAGAACCGTGGGTTGCAATGTTTCCTGCAAATCATCCGTTGGCGAAAGAGCCCGGTGACAGTATTTCACTTAAGGAGCTGGCTGAGTATGAGCTTATTATTCCGTCAAGACATTCGCGTCTGCAGGAAATTACAGGATGGTTTGAAAGCCAGGGGAAAAAGCCAAAGGTTATCTGTCGAATGGCGCATGTTCTTAATGCATATGAACTTACGGAACAGAATGTAGGAATTGCAATCTATCCGGAGGCAGCAGGATATTATGCTGATAAAGAAAAGGTAGTTGTAAAGAAACTGAAAGAACCATCAGTAATGGCAGAGTATTATCTTACACACAGCTGCCAAAGAGAACCTTCGCTTGTTGCAGGAGAATTTTTAAAATATGTTGAAAGGAACAGTGAAAATAACCAAAAAGAAATTGATTAACTTTGTAAAATAAAGCATACTTTTGTGCAAAATAGACAAATTTAGAAAAATATAGAAAAACATATTGTAAAAAATATATATAAGATGTATTATAAATGTAAGCAATAACTGGAAACGATTCCAGAAACGTTTCCAAAAAACATTTATTTTTAAATTATGGAGGTATTAATCATGAAAAGAAAAGGTATTGCGTTATTTGCGACCGCAGTAATGATGGGAATGGCCATTCTTTCAGGTTGTTCAGGTAAGGCGGCAGATTCATCAAAGGGTTCGGTTTACTATTTGAACTTTAAGCCGGAGGCAGATGCTCAGTGGCAGGAACTTGCTGATATTTACACAAGGGAGACAGGTGTTAAGGTTACTGTTGTAACCGCAGCTTCTGACCAGTATGAGCCAACATTAAAGAGCGAGATGGCTAAGTCCAATGCACCGACAATGTTCCAGGTAAATGGACCTGTTGGTCTTGCTTCTTGGAAGGATTACTGCTATGACCTTTCAGGTTCAGGTGTTTACGGACAGCTTGCATCTGAGGATTTTGCACTTAAGGATGGAAACAAGGTTGCAGGAATTGGTTATGTTATTGAGTCTTATGGTATTATTTACAACAAGGCTTTACTTGCCAAGGCAGGATATTCAGAAGCTGATATTAAGAACTTTGCAGATTTAAAGAAGGTTTGTGAGGATATTACAAAGAGATCTTCTGAATTAGGCTTTAGCGCATTTACTTCTGCAGGTATGGATGGTTCTTCAGACTGGAGATTTAAGACACATTTAGCTAACTTACCAATCTACTATGAATACAAGGCAGATGGTATTAACACTACAGACGCAATTAAGGGTACTTTCCTTGATAACTATCGTAATGTATGGGATCTTTACATAAACAACTCAACAACAAGTCCAAAACAGTTAAGTGTTAAGACAGGTGATGATGCGGTTGCTGAGTTTGTAAGCGGTAAGGCAGTATTTTATCAGAATGGTACATGGGCTTACTCAGATGTTTCTTCACTTGGAGATGAGAATCTCGGTATGCTTCCAATTTATATCGGTGCCAAGGGCGAAGAAAACCAGGGCTTATGTACAGGTACAGAAAACTACTGGTGTGTAAATAATAAGGCATCAGAAGCAGACATTAAGGCAACACTTGATTTCATGGAGTGGTGCGTAACTAATGACACAGCACTTAAGGCTATCTGTGGTTCAGCTAACGCAATGCCATCAGGTAAGGATGGTATGGGATTTGTAATTCCATTCAAGAAGAACTTAGAGTCAACCAATCATCTTGTAAATTGTGCTAACCAGTATGTTGCAGCCGGAAAGACTCCTGTAACCTGGAATTTTACAACAATGCCTTCTGAGCAGTGGAAGAACGAGCTGGGTTCTGCACTTACAGTTTATGCTGCAGACCAGACAGATGCCAACTGGAAACTTGTAGAGAAAGCATTTGTAGAAGGATGGGCAAAGGAAGCAGCAGCTTCTAAGTAAATTCATCCAGACGTTGGAGGAATAGGATTATGGAAAAGGCAATGAAGAAATATTGGGCGGTTTTTCTCGTACCGACCATGGCGGCATTTGCAATTGGGTTTATAGTCCCGTTTATTGAAGGAATTTATTTATCATTTTGTGAATTTACGACAATTAAAGATGCGACTTTTGTTGGTATGAGAAATTATGTGACAGCATTCCAGGATGATACATTTATTAATGCTTTTTCATTCACATTTGTTTTTGCAGTCGTTACGCTCATTCTGATTAATGTGCTTGCATTTCTGGTAGCACTTGCATTAACACAGAATTTCCGCGGAACAAACATATTCCGAACAGTATTCTTCATGCCTAATCTTATTGGAGGAATTGTACTTGGATATGTTTGGCAGCTTATTTTCGATGGTATCTTCAGCAAGTTTGATACAGCATTAAAACTCAATGAAGTTCTTGGTTTCTGGGGCCTTGTCATTTTGATTTGCTGGCAGCAGATAGGTTACATGATGATAATATACATCGCAGGCCTTCAGGCTGTTCCGGCTGACATCACAGAAGCGGCAATGATTGATGGAGCAAACCGTTTCCAGAGACTGTTTAAGATTACAATTCCAAATATGATGCCATCATTTACAATATGTACGTTTTTGACAATCACGAATTCATTTAAGCTTTTCGACCAGAACCTGGCACTGACAGGCGGTGAACCGATGCATAAGACGGAAATGCTGGCGCTCAATATTTACGAGACATTTTATGGTCGCGTAGGATACGAAGGTGTTGGTCAGGCAAAGGCAGTTGTTTTCTTCCTTCTGGTAGTAGTTATCGGTCTGTTACAGCTTAGGCTGACAAGAAATAAGGAGGTGCAGCAATAATGAAGTTATTTAAGAAAAAAGTAATAGATGAAAATTACATAAAGCCGAATAATTCACTGTTTGGCTGGGCAGCAACGATTTTCTTTACATTGATTTCAATTTTGTTTGTCGCTCCTATATTCTTTGTACTGATTAACTCTATGAAATCGAAGACATATATCAATCTGGATACATTTGGTCTTCCTACATCGGAAAGTTATGTTGGATTCGAAAATTACAATACGGCGATTACACAGTATGACTTTTTTAAGGCATTTGGCTGGACATTATTCATAACGGTTTGTTCCGTAGGTGTAATTTTGATTTGCTGCTCAATGTGTGCATGGTACATCACACGAGTTAGAAATATTTTTACAAAAATTATTTATCTGTTATGTGTATTTTCAATGGTTATTCCATTCCAGATGGTAATGTTTACGCTGTCAGGTACAGCAGATGCACTCGGACTTGGAACACCATGGGGAATTGTAATTGTATATCTTGGATTTGGAGCAGGTCTCGCGGTATTCATGTTCTGCGGATTTGTCAAGAGTATACCTGTTGAGGTTGAGGAGGCAGCAATGATTGACGGCTGCAATCCGGTACAGACATTTTTCAAGGTTGTTATGCCTATGATGAAGTCAACATACATTTCGGTTGGTATTCTTGAAGCAATGTGGATATGGAATGACTTCCTTCTTCCTTATCTGGTTCTTGATATCAAGAAATATAAGACGATTTCGATTATCATTCAGTATATGAAGGGTAGTTACGGACGTGTTGACATGGGAGCAATTATGGCATGTCTTGTTTTAGCAATTATTCCTGTTATAATATTCTATATAAGCTGTCAGAAGTACATCGTTAAAGGTGTTGCTGCCGGTGCCGTAAAGGGATAATTTAGAAGAAATCAGGAAAAAAATATGACAATAAAAGATATTGCAAAAGCTTCGGGATATGGTGTAGGAACTGTTTCAAGGGTTATCAATAACCATCCGGATGTGAGTGAACAGGCACGTGAGAAAATACTTAAAGTAATCGAGGAAATGGGCTTTGAGCCAAATGAAAATGCCAAGATGCTTAAGCAGAGAAATGGCAATTCCATCGGCGTTATTGTAAAGGGTAACAGAAACATGCTCTTTGCGGATATGCTGGAGGCAATTCAGCAAAGCCTTAAGGATACCGGTGAAAATGTAGAAATCGTATATATCGATGAAGATGCAAATGAGGTTGACTGTGCAGTAAAAATGTGCAAAAACTCATCTCCAAAAGGAATATTCTTTCTGGGTGCCAATCTTATCTATTTTGATGAGCATTTTGACCAGATTACGGTTCCGTGTGTGATTCTCTCTACCGACGGAAGAAGCCTTGAGGAACATAAAAACCTTTCTTCGGTTTCTGTTGACGATACACAGGCTACATATGAAATTGCTAAATATATTACAGACCATGGTCATGTAAACATTGGAATATTAGGTGGTTTTCCATCAAAAACGCAGATTAGTTACTCGAGATATATGGGATGTCTTAACTGTTTTAAAGAAAAAAATATTCCATTTGATAAAGACAGAAACTATGAGGTATGCCGATTTTCCATGGAAGACGGGTATAGGGCGACACAAAAACTCTTGGACAAGAACAAGAATATAACCGCAATTATTGCATTCAGTGATACGATTGCCCTTGGCGCAATTCGTGCCATAAAAGATATGAATCTGTCCGTACCAAATGATATTTCGATAGTGGGGTTTGATGGTATTATCTCAGCAAAATACAGTGTTCCGCGAATTGCAACAATTTGTCAGGATACCAGGAAAATTGCACAGACGGGTGTAGAGATTATTTTAAAGAAAATTCATTATCCGGGTGCGGGTGAACATGTTTTGATACCGTATACATTTGAACCGGGTGAGAGCGTTAAGCAAATATAGAGACAAAAATAGGAGGATGAAGATATAAATGAGTAGAGCATCAGGTGTGTTATTAGCAATCAGCAGTCTTCCCTCTCCATATGGAATAGGTTGTTTTTCAAAGGAAGCATATGAATTTGTAGACTGGCTTTGTGATGCGGGTCAGAAATACTGGCAGATTCTACCTATGGGACCAACAAGTTTTGGTGATTCACCATATCAGTCTTTTTCAACCTTTGCCGGTAATCCGTATTTTATTGATCTTGAGGATCTGATTGAACGTGGATGGATAACGAAGGCAGAGTGCGATAAGGCGGACTTTGGCAGGAATCCGAAAAAAGTTGAATATAAAAAAATATATGATGAGAGATTTAAGCTCCTTCGTAAAGCTTATGAAAACAGCAGGATAAATGATGATGTCCATTTTCATGAGTATCTTAAGAAGAATGATTACTGGGTTTACGATTATGCGCTGTTTATGGCGTTAAAGTCCAGATTTGAACAAAAGCCATGGCATGAGTGGCCGGAGGATATCCGTAAACGTTATGGATATTCAATGGATTACTACAGAAAAGAATGTTATTATGATGTTGAATTCTGGCTGTTTGTTCAGTATATCTTCTTCGAACAATGGATGAAGCTTAAGAAATACGCCAATGACAAGGGCATAAAAATCATTGGTGATATTCCGATTTATGTTGCATATGACAGTGCCGACGTCTGGGCGGGTTGTAAGCTGTTCCAGTTTAATGAGGACAATGTTCCTGTTGCGGTTGCCGGTTGTCCGCCGGATGGATTTTCAGAAGACGGCCAGTTATGGGGCAATCCGCTGTATAACTGGGATTATCATAAAGCAACAGGATATGAGTGGTGGATATCCCGGATGAATTATTGCTTTAATATATACGATATTGTCCGGATTGACCATTTCAGAGGATTTGATGAGTATTATTCCATTCCTTACGGTGACACTTCTGCGAAGAATGGCCACTGGGAGAAAGGTCCGGGTATTGAGCTGTTTGAAAAAATAGAAGCAAAACTTGGAAAGCGGGAAATCATTGCAGAAGACCTTGGGTTTGTCACGGATTCCGTTCGCAATCTGGTTAAAACCACAGGCTTTCCCGGCATGAAGGTGATTGAATTTGCATTTGACTCCAGAGATTCCGGAAGTGCCAATGATTATCTGCCACACAATTATACAATCAATTCTGTTGTATATACCGGAACGCATGACAATGAAACTCTGGCGGGCTGGTGGAGTGAAATTACGCAGGAAGAGCGCAATAATGTAAGAAGATACTTTGCTGATACTAAATCTTCTGACACCGAGATAATAGATGTACTGATTCGAGCAACAATGCGGAGCGTTTCAAGGCTTTGCATCATACCTATGCAGGATTACCTGGGGCTGTCCAATGAAGCCCGGATGAATAAGCCGTCCACACTTGGTGGTAACTGGCAGTGGAGAGTTACAAAGCAGCAGTTATCAGATGAATTGGCGGCAAGAATCAAAGATATGACAAAGCTTTATGGTCGAATTTAATTATAGAAGGCAGGACTACCGATATGTAGCCCTGCTTTTTTACTGAAGTAATATCAATTGAAAACTGCACACTCATGTGTTACAATTGCCTTGTTATTAAGCTTTAGGAGAATGCATATGTTTATAGTTCTGGCGCTGGTTGCGGTTTTTATAGTGCTGTTTCCTTTTAAAAGGAAAGCTGCAATTGAATATAAGAATATTTTGCTTGATAAGATATTGTGGATTCTTTTATTGATATTTTTTACTGCTATTGCATTAAGTCTTGCCGGATTTGAGGACACGGCATTTTATGACGAACTCGTTAATGCGTTTACAGTTTTTGCCGACATGAATCGTACATATAATTCCGAAAGTGAGTGGTACAATAGTGAAACCGGCTGGCTCAGGGCATATATCAAAGCGTTTAACATACAGAATATTTCTTCAGATTTTGAGTATCAGAAGCAAGTATGCCTGGACAATTTTGATGAGATTTTTTCATCGACAGACATAGGCTCTTTCTATTCTGTGGAGGAATGTATCAGGCAGATAAATGACAGGTTCTTAACCAATTTTGACGAGTTGTCCTTCATGATAGCATACCGTTTCCTTGAAAAAAACGGCAAGAAATATATGCTTCCTCAGACCGGAATCGTGAAGATGACAACAGAAATTGATGAGCTGGAAAAGAAATATTCAAAAGGACAGGTGCAGCAGGGTATATGAAAATAAAGAGAGTTCCTGATGGAAATGTCGTTAAAACAACAATTATAATATCTGTGGCAATGAATTTCCTGTTTTTTATTTATGGCGTACTTGAAATGTATTACATAAACAAGGCGGATTTTACATTTGGAGCAGATAAGGTATTACAGGTTATAATTCCGCTGTTTCTTGTGGGAGTAGTGTGCAGTATTATTGCATTTGGCCTTGCATGGATTATAAATGAGAAGTTTTATAACGTGTGTTTTGCAGCATACGTTATTGCATATTTTGTTACTTATATCCAGGGCACGTTTCTTGTTAATGACCTGCCGGTATTAAACGGCGAGGAAATTGACTGGAACAGTATGATGGCAGGAAGAATTAAATCGATTGCGGCCGTGATTGTAGTCAGTGTTATTGTCATTTTGCTGTATAAGCGCGTGAAACGTGACAGTTTTCTTTTTGCAATACGTTTTGTCTGTTGTGTGATGATTGCCATGTTTACTGTTACAATTTTTACACTTCATTTTCAGTCAAAAAAATATGCTGATGAAGAGGTATGTGTGACTTTTGACCATCAGTATGAATTTTCAAATGATAAGAATTTTATTATTCTGGTTCTGGATGCGGTAAGCTCAGAGGGCGCTGACATGGTTTTGTCAGAGAATGAAGAATACAGGGAAATGTTTGACGGATTTACCTTCTACAGAAATACGGTCGGTTCATATCCGACAACAGCATATGCACTGAGCTATCTTTTCTCGGGAAGATGGTACGAGGGCGGTGATTTTGAGGAATACCGCAGAAATGCATACACCGACTCACCGCTTTTTGATTATTTTGAAGCAAATGATTACAGGCTTGGAATGTATACGACAGAGGTTCCATCTGTTCGTACTCTGGCAGACAGATTTGAAAATGTATATAACGTGAAGCGTCAGATGACATATTTTCGCGGTGCAGCCAGTTGTATGATAAAACTGGCAGGATACAGATATGCGTTGTTTGATTTGAAGAGATTTTGTAATTTTAATCTATCAATATGCTACCAGTTTTTTACCGTAAAGGGATATGCTCCATATGTACTTGAAAATGAGGTGCTGTATCAGAGCATGTCAGAAAACGGAATTTTAAAGGATTTGCCAAAATGGTTTAAGTTTATCCATCTTGAAGGTGCACATGTGCCATGGTATCTGAATAAAAATGTGGAATCTGATGATAATGCGGATTATAAAAGCAGTATAGAGGCATCATTTACGGTAACTGATAAATTCCTTTATAAACTGAAGGAGTTTGGTATTTATGACAATTCGGTAATTATTGTCATGGCAGACCATGGTTATAATTCGGGACTGGAAGAGGATGACGTGACACGAAACCATATGCCGTTTTTGTGCGTTAAAGGACTATCTGAGCACCATGAGCTTAATATTTCGGATGCACCGATTAGTGCGGAGGATTTTATAGAAGCTTTTGAAAAAATGGAGCAGGGTGCGAAGTCAACAGAGGCCTTTAACTATAAAGAGGGCGATGAGAGAAAACGCCGGTTCATTTTATATAATGGTCACTGGGTTGAATATGAACAGACGGGACATGTGTTTGAGATTGAAAATTTTAAGCCTACCGGAGTTGTATTTGATTAAGCACATAAAAAATATAAAAATCCCTTGAGTATTTTAGTTTCAATGTTATAATGATAAACGTTGAAAAAAAGAAAGAGGGTTTTTTTTATGGAATCGTATACATTTTTATTGTTAATTGCAGTTATATTAATATCAACAAAGCTGCTTGGAATTGTAAGCGAGAAGGTTCATATGCCACAGGTAGTCGGAGCGCTTCTTGCAGGTATAATTCTTGGGCCGAGCGGACTCGGACTTCTTGAAAGTACCGATTTTATTGTAAAGGCAGCAGAAATCGGTGTTATCATGCTGATGTTCACGGCGGGTATTGATACTGACATTGAGGAATTAAAGCACACAGGACTGCAGGCATGTGTTGTCGCAATCATGGGTGTTACGGTACCGCTTATCATGTGTGGTGCATTATATTTCTTCTTTTTCCACATGGAGTTTAATACATATAATGTGTTAAAGGGCGCATTTGTGGGTTCTGTATTTGCAGCAACTTCAGTAAGCATCACGGTTGAAACGCTGAATGAGATGGGCAAGATTAAGACAAGAACAGGCACAACACTCCTTAGTGCAGCACTTATTGATGATATCATCGGTATCGTAGTTTTATCCGTACTTACCGGACTTTCATCAGGTACCGGAAATGTCCTTATGGTAGTTGTAAAAATAATTCTCTTCTTTGTATTTGTTCTTGCTGTCGGATTCGTATTTAACAAGCTGTTTAAATACATTTCCAAAAAACACTGGCACAGCAGAAGAGTTGCAATCTGGGCGCTGGCATTCTGTTTTTTAATGGCATACTGTGCCGAAACATTCTTTGGTGTTGCAGATATTACAGGAGCATTTTTTGCGGGACTTATCCTCTGTAACATAGCCAAGTCACGCCAGTTTATTGCCAAGAAGGTAACCGTTGCCTCATACATAATTTTCACGCCAATCTTCTTCGCAAGTGTCGGCATGAAAACTGATTTAAAGACAATGAATATGCAGCTGCTTGTATTTGCACTTATTCTGGTTGTATTTGCGATTATCTCAAAAATCATCGGCTGTGGTGTTGGCGCAAAATTCTGTGGCATGAGCTTCCATCAGTCACTTGTCGTTGGTATCGGTATGGTTGCCCGAAGTGAGGTCGCACTTATGGTGGCACAGAAGGGAATCAATGCAGGAATGATTGACCCTGCCATCCTTCCTGCCATCGTTCTTACAGTAATTGTTTCTGCACTGGCAACACCGGTCCTTTTAAAATTATCAATTTCAAGGGGACCTGAGCTTGAGTAAATAATATGAGCCCAATAATAAAGTTTTCTTCTTCAGATTGCACAAAATTTATTTCTTCTCCAATAAATTTTGTGCAGTCCGAAGGATAAACTTTAATTATTTGGCTTTTTTAATTTCACCGGTCTTATATATGAATCTGACACTGGATTCAATTCCATTTTCACATCCGGAAAAACTCTTATATTCTTTGGCAAAATCTGAAACTGCCATGAGGCGGTCATAATAAGTTGTCAGTGAATCATTTACAACGTCGTACAATTTGTTTATTCCCTCGTTATCATATTTTATAACGCCATCCTTTAATTCTACACTGCCGTCTAATAGTTCTGATACACCGTTTACAAGGTCGCTCACACCATTTTTTAAATCGCCGGTGCCGCTTGTCAGTTTATCGGTTCCGCCGGCGAGACTGCTTGAACCGTTCTTTAATTCAAGAGAACCGTCTGCCAGGGCATTTGCACCGTCGGATAGCTGATTGATTCCGTTAACAAGTGTAGGAACCATGCTGTTAAGTGAGTTTAATCCGGAATCAACAGTACTGATTCCCTGTGCCACACTGTTTACACCTGCAGTGTATGAAGTAATGCCTGTCTGCAGCTGTGCTGAACCTGCATATAACCGGCCGACTGCACCGGCGGTCTGTGAAATGCTGCCGGCTAAACTGTCGATTCCGCCATCAATTTGTGCGTAACTGTTGTTAAGGGTATTTACACCATCTGCTGCAGTAGCGGTATTATCATATAAGCCTTTATAAGTGTTAATCAAAACATTTATATATGTTCCGTAGGCAGCAGTATCAGGATTATCCATAAGTGCCAAAGAGTATGCTTCCAGACCTCCAATCATTGCTGCGAGCTCGCCTTCGCTGTAGTTATAACCGGATTTTATGGCATTAAGTCCGGCGGCTGCATTACCAAGACCTTCATTGAAAATGTCTGAACCCTGTATAAGAGCAGATAAGCTGTTTGTCGCATTCTCATCTGTTAATGCGCTGTTAAGCTGTGCAAGTCCATCTGTAAGACCGGCAGCTCCAAGGTTAAGAGCATCATTGTTTGACGTAATCTGTGAAATGCCGGCAGCAAGCTGGTCTGCTCCTGATGTAAGCTGTCCGACTCCATCTACTAATGCAGGTGCGCTGTTCTTTAAGGAACCAAGGCCGTCCCTTAACTGATTGGCACCGTCATTTAACGCACTTGCACCATCTGCAAGCTTATAGGCACCATCTTTTAATTCTGCTGCACCGCTGTTTAGTTCGTCTACGCCATTTGACAGAGTTCCGGTTCCATCAGATAATTTTACGACGCCATCAGACAACTGTGTTGCGCCATCTTCAATATCACATATTCCATCCTTAAGCTTATCCATATCATTTTTTAAATCATCGAGGGTATCAATTCCGTCAAGACCTAATTTTTCAAGTGCATTGTTTGAAGCGATTGTAAGTGACATCATAAGTGAGAAATCAACGACATCTGCTTCGATTACTACTTCCTCAGGAATATCTATATCTTTTATATTATCAATTCCAAGGCTTTCTTTAAGCCCCGGCATAGCAAGGCCAAATACCATGGTCGTTTCACCGCTGTCAATCGCTTCTCCGTTTGTAACGGTAACATTAACTGCCTTGTTATTATCCAGAACAAGACCTGAAACTAATGTAAATGGCTGATAGATGGTACAGTTTTTGCCGTCAATCAATACATCCTTTTTGGCATTGTTTTCATATGAAAATGTCATTTTTAAGTGGCCTGTTGCACCGGACAATTCCTCTGCCGAAACGGGTTTTCCGTCAAGTTCATACTTAATATGTACGGTTATGGGAAGTTCCTTGGTGGTTGTACCCTGATAGTAGACGTCACTGCCATTTGTTTTCCATTCAATATTTCCGCTATCATTTTTTGTACATTCAGAATCGCCCTTTACAACCCTGATATTATCAAGCGTGGAGAAATCTGTAAGAGTTTTCTCGCCCTTGGAATTTTTTAAAGTATTGCTGACAATTGTTTTTTCCATTTCGCCATTATCATCAAGGATGACAAAAACGGTTTCATTTTTGCATGAAGTAAGGCTGTGAAGTACCATTCCGGTTTCGTTTGTGACCTGATTTATGGTATCCTCTAAAACAGCTATTTCAGTTTCCTGGGCAGATACAACCTTTTTGTCAAAAACACCGGTCATGCCGGTAATCACTAATGTGGCAACCAAAGCGCATGATATAATTTTCTTCCAATTCTTCATAATAAATCCCTCCATTTTATATTTACTTTATACGTGTCATTCCTATTGTCGTTTTGCAAATAAGTATATCAAATATAAATAACATTGTTGGCAGCATAACGATAACAATTACCATACTCATCAGGGCACCTCTTGCAAGAAGCATGCAGATTGCACCTATAAGGTCAACATCCGAATAAAATGCCACACCAACCGTTGCGGCAAAGAAGCCAAGGGCGCTTGAGAAAATAGAGTTAATTGATGTTGATAATGCAGTTTCTATTGCCGTCTTCTTGTCGCAGCCAGCCATTCGTTCCTTCTTGTATCGTGTTGTCATGAGTATTGCATAGTCAACGGTAGCACCAAGCTGGATTGTTCCAACACAGACAGATGCAATGAAAGGCAGCGTTGTTCCCATATAAAATGCGGTTCCCATATTTACATAGATTGCAAATTCAATTACAAGAACAAGAACTATTGGAAGTATTGCTGATTTCAATACTATAAATATAAGTACAAATATTGCCCCGATACTAACTATGCTTACTATGTTAAAATCATGGTTGGTAATTCTTACAAGGTCCTTGGTTGCAGCAGCTTCGCCGACCAGCATGCCATGCGGATCATATCGCTTTATAATTGATTCCAGTTCTTCACACTGTTCGTTAATTTCATCAGTTGCAACCTGATAAGCGGAAGAAACAAGAAGAAGTTTCCAATTGTCGCTGTTAAGCTTGCTTCGGATTTCGTCGGGAATCAATTCTTCAGGTATCATTGAGCCGACAAATGAATCCAGTCCTAATGAAAATTCAATACCCTCAACTTCATTAAGTTCATCAAGCAGATTTTTTGTATCCTTTGAGGACAGGTCTGAACTAACCAGAACCATGGATACAGAATTCATATTAAAATTCTCTTCCAGTTTTATGTTTGCCTGGCGGCTCGGAAGTGAAACAGGAAGGCTTTCGTCTAACTTATAGTAGACATTTACATGATTATTGCCATATATTGCAGGAATCCACATAACAACCATTAAAACTGCAAATGCAATGTAGTGCTTTGTAATGAACCGGGTAATTTTTTCTGTTTTAATGGTGAGCGCTTTATGTGCTGTTTTGGTAATTGCCTTATCAAAAATTAAAATCAGAGAAGGAAGAACCGTAACACAGCATATAACTCCAAATACGACACCCTTTGCCATTACTATGCCCATATCCATGCCCAATGTAAATGACATGAAACACATTGCTAAAAAACCTGCAATTGTTGTCAGTGACGAGCCGGTTACTGATGTAATTGTAGCAGCAATTGCATGTGCCATTGCTTCTTTCTTTTCAGGATATTCTTCCTGTGCTTCCTTATAACTGTGATAAAGGAAAATCGAGTAATCCATTGTTACACCAAGCTGCAGGATTGCAACGAGGGCCATTGTTATATATGAAATTTCTCCCTGGATAAAATTGGTTCCAAGGTTGTAAATAATCGCCATTCCGATGCTTAGCATAAAGAGTACCGGAAGCATAAATGAATCTGTTGTTATTCCCAGAACTAGCATACATAGAATGACGGCTATGGTTGTGTATATCATCATTTCGCTCTCGACAAGATTTTTCGTGTCGGTTGCTATTGAGGACATACTTGATAAGAAGCACTGTTTGCCGGCTATTTTTCTTATTTCCTCGATGCCTGCCATCGTCTCATCCGCGGAGCTTGTTGTATCAAAGAAAATAAACATAAGAACCGCATTGTTATTTTCCGAGAAAAAGATATCTTTTACTGAGTCGGGAAGCAGTTCCTTAGGAACAGAGCCGTTTGTCAGGTCATCAAAGCTGATTACCTGTGCAACATGGTCTATTTTTTTAATCTGTTCTGCCATGCTGATTGCCTGTGCACTGTTCATATTTTCACAGACAAACATGCCATAAGCACCTTTTCCGAATTCTTCCATAAGAATGTCCTGACCCTGCATGGTTTCTATATCATCCGGAAGATAATATAAAATGTCATAATTGACTTTTAAATTAACGAAACCTATTCCAGCCGGAATCAGAAGGACAATACTTAAAAATAATATAAGGAAACGGTATTTAACAATTTTTTCTGAAACCTTTAACATATTCTCCTCCTATTTTTGACCAATGGTCATTTCTTGTTTCACAATATAGCAAATAATTGACCAATAGTCAATAATAAAATGACCAAAAGTCAAAAATTTTATTTTTAGTATTGCAAAATTTGTCTCATATGTTAAGATTATTTACAGATTGACAGATGGGAGAACGCGTAAATATGGGAAAAGCGGAAGAAAATAAACAAAAAAAGAGAACTGCACTTTTATCACATGCGTTTTCTCTTTTTATTAACAAGGGAATTCCAAACACAACAATTTCTGACATTGTAAACAATGCGGGTGTGGCAAAAGGAACATTTTATTCATATTTTAAGGACAAGGATGATCTGATTGAGAAACTGGTGGCCCAGAAGGCAGAGCAGCTTCTTGCTGCATCGATTGAGGAACTGGAAAAGCATACAGAGGTTGATACCGTCGAGGAAAAGATTATTTTTATTGCAAATGATTTGCTTGACCGGTTAACGCTTGATACACGCCTGCTCAAATTCATAAATAAGAATCTTTCATATGGCTTCATTTCAAGAGCCTTGTCCAGGGAAGATATCAAAAGCGAGTTGGATATACCTGCCCTTTACTACAAAATGCTTGAGTCGGATGGCTCTAAATGGGAAAATCCAAGTTTGATGCTGTATACGATATTTGAACTGGTAAGCAGTACCTGTCATACGGTAATTTTAAAGAGCGAGCCGGTTAATTTTGAGGAATATAAACCCTATCTGTTTAAGTGCATACGCAGCATAATTGAGGTATTCAGGGTTTCTTAGGGAATTATCACATGAAAAATGAAGAAAAACTTAATGATCCCGAGATGAGGGAAGTATTATTTGAAACTTATGAAAATACAGGGGCGCGGCTTAGAATATTTGAGGAACTCGTGATTGGCAAAAGTCGGGCAGATGCAATAATGGTCACGGAAGATGAAATCCTCGGATTTGAAATTAAGAGTGATAAGGACAGTCTTGCACGTCTCGTTACCCAGGTTAAGAATTACGAGCGCTTTTGCGATAAATGTTATATCGTGACCGGTGTCCATTACATCGACCGGATTGAGGATGCCGTCCCAAATCACTGGGGAATATATGATATTGCCAAGGATGAAAACGGAAAGCTTCACATCGAGATGTTTCGCGAAGCCTCCCGCAACCCGAAGGAGCGGCCGACGACAAAACTTAAAAACCAGATGAGCCTTCTGTGGCGTTCTGAATTATCCTCAGTAGTCAAATCCAACAAATTAGGCGGAGTCACAACGCGTAACAAACGCGAGCTACGGGAGCTTATTATCGAGAAAATGGGCAAGGAAACGGCGAAGAAAATTACGTGCGAGCTTCTGTTGGAGCGCGACTATAGTGTGTATAGGGAAAACTAAATAAATGACAAAATTTTATGTTGAGGAAACATAGTTTGGAGGAACACGAATGAAAAGGTTATTTCAAAATAAGAAGGTACTGTTGTTATTTGTGATTGTGATGTTATCACAGGCGGTTTTTATTAGTATCATTACCAGGTTTGCAAGATCAGCGGATTATGATTCGATTAACTGGTACTGGATTCCGGTTATTTTTGTGATTCTATGTGTAATTGCTGATGTGATTCTGTTTCTTTCTGCGGTTCAGATGCAGGAGAGAAAGATTAGTGAACAGAAGAATCTTTTATTGAATCAGGAACTGGAAGAACAGCTTCGGCATTATGATGCGATTATTGAACATTTGGAGAAAACATCCAGATTTCGTCATGATTTTGGAAATTATATGCAGACTATTTATGTGCTGATTGACCGTGGAGAGTATCAGGAGGCCGGAGAGTTGATTGATACGCTGAATGAGAAGATATGTGAGGTTGAGTTATGAATCCGGAAGTGGATCCATTATTGAATGTGCTGACAATCATGTTTCCTACAATCCTGTCATTTTATTATAATGTGAAGGCACTTGGCATTAAGAGAAAGGCATTTTACTTATTATCGTCAGGGATTGTGTGTGCGCTCATTATGTATCTAAACTGCATCGGAGTAATTGATACATGGGTTCGGATTATCATTGCGATTTTTTTTACGGTCTTTTATGCCGTTCTTTTTGTGGATTCAGGATATGTAAAGGCAATTGTATGGGGAGGAATCAATCTTTTAGCATCTGATCTGAGTGAAGGAGTCAGTGCAATTATTACTTTTATGATTGCAGGGAAAAGCTATTATGTTCTGATGCAAAAACCATTACTGTTGATTTTGATTCGCTTGGGTTTTCTGGGAATCTTTTTCATCATAATTAGCATTCTCTTCCATATTTGGATGAAAGTAAACAATAAACAAACATCAGATTTTATTATATTTGTTCCACTTCTTGTTGTTCAGAGTATGTTTTTTTATTTTTGCCTTTCTTCCTTCTGGAATCGGGATATGACTATAGGGGTTGCATTCATTATTTTGGGAATATCTATACTAAATTTTTTTCTGGAATGGTTAATGTACGTACTTTTGAACGAATCCGGTAAAAAGGAATTGGAGCAATCGAAGGAAGGACAGTTACGGTTACAGCTTGAACACCAGAAAAACCGTGAAGAGGAAC
>JBJEOB010000155.1:0-11329 GCA_051880495.1 Lachnospiraceae bacterium | reverse complement strand
GCAAAAACACCCGGAGGTTTTCAATCATGTTTGAAATCGTGATTTTTGATGATGATAAGCTTCAATGCGATATGTTAAAGGAAATGGTTGAAAGAAACTGTAGCAAGGAAATCAGAATTACTACAATTTCCTCAAGAAATGAGCTGATATCCATGGCGCAGAGTGGAAAGAAAATAGATATCCTGGTATCTGATATTTTTCTGGAGGGAGATTCAGCTAACGGAATTGATGTGGTAAAGCAGATTCTTTCCATCAATGGTTCTATTCAGATAATTTATATTACGGGATATGTGGAATACTGTGTGGATGTCTATGAGACGGAGCATGTTTATTTTCTGAAAAAGCCGGTTGATGAAGCAAAATTAAAAAATGCTTTGGATAAAGCATTCGACAATCTGAAAGCTTTGATGCTGAATGTTCTTGTGATACAGAATGCCGGAAGAGTCATCAGTCTTCCGATTTGTGATGTGCTGTATATGGAAAGCGAGAAAAGAAAAATCCGTATCGTATGCCGGAATCAGGAGTACGAGACCTATGACAAGATATCAACCATGCTGGAAAAGGTAGGGGAGGGATTTGTACAGTGCCATAAAAGCTGTATCGTCAACATGCGCTACATCAAGGAACTGCAGAATGACCGAATTCTTTTGAAAAACGGAATGGAAGTAACGGTGAGTCGAAACCGTTATCATGAAACGAAGGAAAAGTTTCTGGGATATATCAGTAATATTTGAATGGGAATGTATTGCTATTGTGCGCACATTTTAGTATAATATATCTGATAAAAGGGAATACTGAGATTTGAAAAAGGAGAGTAAAGTTATGGCAGCAAAATCAGCTAATTTATATGCAAGAATAGAGCCAGATGTGAAGGAACAGGCAGAAAACATTTTGTCGGCACTTGGTATTCCTGCATCTAATGCCATTAATATGTTTTATAAACAGATTATTTTAAACAGAGGGCTTCCGTTTGAAGTAAAAATACCTACGGCACGACCTGTTAATGTGGCAGAACTGGCTGAAGAGGAATTAAATGCAGAGTTGGAGAAAGGATATACGGATATGATTGCGGGTAGAACGAAACCTGTGAAAAAGGCATTTGCTGATATTCGTAAAGATTACGGAATATGATTTATGAGGTAACTACCACAAATCAGGCAGATGCTGATTTAAGAGAGATATATGAGTATATTGCTTTTGATTTGCTTGCACCGGAGAATGCGGCAGCACAGCTTGAACGATTAGAGAAACACATTATAGGACTTGAGAAATTCCCGGAAAAATTTAGACTCTATGAAGAAGAACCATGGCATGGCAGGGGACTAAGGATAATGCCTGTTAATAACTATCTGGTGTTTTATATTGCGGATAAGGAAGCACGGGTTGTGACTGTCATCCGTGTTATGTATGCAGGCAGGGATGTTGATAACCAGTTTAAAAATTATATGGAATAGAAAATTAATAAGGCTATTCTCTGAAAGAGAGTGTCACACTTGATGACATCTCTTCCGGAGAATAGCTTTTTTTTACAAAAAAAGTACCAGTTTTTACAATCGGGTATTTTCGTCTATGTATTTATGGTAATTTATTTTTAAAAGCATGTGAGAAAAATTTTTAGAGCACGGAGGTAAAAAGATATGAAAAAACAAAAAAAATATATTGCATTTATGCTTGCGGTATTGATAGGTGTTTTTGAGATATTATCTGTCATGGGTTCAGATAATATCGTTCTTGCTGAGGAAGTGGACGAAAACAGTATTGTTACAGATGAAAATGTAATTGTGTCGGATGAAGCATCAAGTCTTCCAATTGTAAATGAAGCGCAGGTCACAGAGAGAATTATGGACTTGGCAAAGAAATTAAAAATTAATGATGGTAATTTAAATGTGGGCTCGGGAATCCAGTTTACAGTTACTCAGGGGGCATGTGGTCATGCTACGAATAATGCTATTGCGAGTGGCTGCACAAATTGTAAAAATACAAACGTTATGCAATCAGACTGGTTTAAGTCTACATTTGGGTATACGGTTGATGTTTCTCTTCTTCCCGGACATTATTCTCCTACAGGAAGTATAACTAATAGTGCATGGACTTGTGCAGGATTTGCAAACTTTGCATTATGGTATATTGCAAAAGATAGTAGCACAAGTGATGTATACAGGGATTTATTAGGAACTCAAGGACAGGCATTTACAAAGGAAAATCTTCAAAACAGTGGAATTAGAATTGGGGATGTTATACGTGTTAATGGTCATTCAGTAATGTTTCTTTCATATGAGGCAAATAATACGATTAAAGTATTGGATTGTAATTGGGTTAGTGGAGTGGTTGCTAATATTGCAATGGTAAAAATTCATACAATGAGTTTGAATGCATCATATCCAATGGCAATTACAAGAGCAAGGAATTATCAGCCGGACGCTGATACGACTTCTCCGGTAATATCCGATGTACAGCTTGTAAAAGACAGTGCAGGATATACAATTTCCTGTGTGGCGACAGATAATGTGGGCGTTGCAAAAGTGGCATTCCCAACATGGACACAGTATAATGGACAGGATGACCTGGATGCAAATTGGGATAATACTCAGCTTGGTACATATGTTAACGGGCGATATGTATTTAGAGTAAATGATTATGATCATAACTTGGAACGAGGTTTCTATAACACACATATTTATGCATATGACGCATCCGGTAATTTTGCTATGTCTGAGTACAACAGTATAGACTTGCAAAATACATTTAATCCGGTGGCTCAGACTATATATAAGAATTCAAAATATCTGGTATATGATGATTTACTGACCTGGGATGAGGCGAAAGCAAAATGTGAGGCCATGGGCGGACATTTGGCGACAATCACCAGTCAGGGTGAACAGGATACAATTGCAGGACTGGTTCATAACAGAGAGAAGTATCGTGGAGGATATTATCTTGGCGGTACATTAATCAATAAGCAGTTAAGCTGGATAACAGGTGAAAAAGTAACATATACAAACTGGGCAGATGGACAGCCGGATAATGCACAAGGGAAGGAGCCTGTTTTAGAAATTTTTTCATATTTAAAACAATGGAATGATGCTGTAGTTGGAGGCTGTTCGCTTGGATTTATATGTGAAATTGAGCTGCCAATAAAACTTAGCGCAAACAATGTATCATTATCGGTTGATAACACACAGGCACTTAAATTAACTAATACCGAGTCAAAATTAACTGTTAATGATATTACATGGACAAGTTCCAACACCAATGTAGCAACTGTGTCAAACGGTACAATCACGGCGAAGAATCCGGGAACTGCCACGATAACGGCAAAATATGGGACTAAGTCAGCAACATGTACGGTTACGGTAACACCAAAGCCTGTCAGTACACAGATAAAAGCCTTTGTTGAAAGATTATATACACTGGCATTAGGCAGACCGGCAGACCCGGCAGGAATTGAAGACTGGTCAAATAAGCTTGCGTCTAAAAAGACAACAGGAGCAGAAATAGGATATGGATTTATCTTTTCTTCTGAATTTGAGAGTAAGAACCTATCAAATGAAGAGATAGTCGAGATTATGTACAATACATTCCTTGGCAGAGCATCTGATGCATCAGGAAAGAAATATTGGGTAGATGCAATGAATTCCGGAGTTGATGTAGAAAAGGTGTTCCATGGCTTCGTAATGTCAGATGAGTTCAAAAAAATCTGTACAGACAGTGGAATTGAACAGGGTACGGTTGATGGAATGAACAGAATGGATAAGTTAAATCATTATAAGAACATCCAGCCAAATGTAACAATGTTTGTAGGAAGATGCTACTTTAATGTTTTACAGAGAGCACCTGAAACAGAAGGTGTAGAGAACTGGTGTAGAATAATAATCACAAAACAAATAACGCCTCAGGTGGCAGCAAAGAGTTTCTTCAGGTCAGACGAGTATATAGCTAAGGCAACAAGCAATGGTGATTATGTAAGACATCTTTACGCAACATTTCTTGGCAGGGAATGTGATGCAGATGGATACAACACATGGGTTGGATTACTTGATTCAGGCGCATATACAAGAGATGCAGTGCTTGAAGGTTTTGCACAGTCAGATGAGTTTGTAGGTATCCTTGCAGGATTTGGACTTAATTAATTTAATAGCATATTGTACTAAAAGGAGAAAGCATGAAAACAAAAGAGACAAGAATAGCATTAATGTTTATATTGGCAATGATTTTTTTTCTTACTGCATGTAAGGAAAAACTGTATGATGAGCAGATGATAATACAGGATATTCCAGCAGATATACTTTCCATTCGTGTAGATGGTGTAGGATATTCTATGACGGTTGACTCTCTCGAAATTGTAAAGAGGAAAACAGAAGATAGAGTGGATGAAATTTATTGTACAATTGTAATGAGCGATCAATATTATAAAGTAGAGGGGGATTATTATTGTTGCTACAATTACTATGATAAAGGGGGCTGGATTTTAGAATCTTCAAACATATCTAATGTTAATATTTCTATTCTTTCAGAAGAATTACCAAGTATAGTTGAGGAAGAACTTTTGAAAGAACGTATATCATATAAAAGCAAATTTTATGATATTCAAGATGTGTCGGTAGAAAAAAGAAATGATATTGGATATACTATTAAGTATAATATAATGCGTAAAAACACTTATTGTTATGAAAGTGGTACATATATTATAGAGTATTTTCTTGTAAACTATGGTGGTTTAGTGTTTTCATGGGAAAAAACAGAATATCCAGTTGATTTGTTAACCACATGGGATATTGTTGGTACTTATGTAGGAGAAGATGATTATTGTAGTTGTGAATTGGTAATTGACTATTATAACCCTGAAACAAATGAAGTACATATTGCTTCTTTTAAATATGTTTCCGGAAAAAGATATTGGTTTTTGGGAACAACTGAAGAAGCAAGCGATGTTACTGCGACAGCTAAAATACAAGAACCTATTCTTTCGAAAGATGACAAGTGGTTAAGAATACAGTTTTATAGAGATGCAAAGGGTTCATACACGGGCAACTGCTTGGACATTCGTCCAGATAAAGCAGTTTACGCATCTGCTTTATTACATAAGATTGAATAATATAGTAAATAAAAAGCAAATACAAATAATATAAAAACTAAATTAAACTTCCCATATCATAATAGTCCAGATTCTGCTTTCACATGGTTTTGCACGACTTGGGTATGGGAAGATATTTTTTATCCTTTTTGGAGGAATATAAATATGCTAAGTAAAAAGTTGGGTAATATAAAATTAGGTGTTAAAGAAGAGAAGAAAAAAAACATAAATATGAAATTTGTTTTATCATGTGTAGTGTTGATAGCAACAATCGGGATATTGGTATCTTTTTTTAATAATAAAAAGATAGATGAATCAAATTCAGGGGCTGTAACGGAAGCAGAGGAAAAGAAATACGACGTAGAGTTTACAATTGAAGATGAAGCAGAAAAAGCATATGAGGAATTTCTAAATATACAGCGGTTTGCGCATTTAAAGTTAGATGTTTATCCAAATAAATCGGAATGCTATATAACGGATTTTCTATTTGAAGGAAAAAATGTAAAATTAAAGTATTGCTATATATATCCTGAAGCTGGTGCTAAAAAGCAACTGGCGTTAATGGCAGAATATTATACGGATTACAATGATGTATATTATGGGATTTGTTATATTTTAAAATATGAGAATGATCAACTGATGGTAAGCGATTATTTTTATACCAAAGATATGAATTGGCAGACTGAAATGAATAATTATGGGGTAATTAATAATTATATGGGAAGTATTTCTGAGGGAATAAACCATGGAACATATTATATAGATGCTGATGGCGTATTTCGTAAAATTAATGATTATATATATGTTTCAGTTTGTGATGGAATGTATGATTATAGTTGTCTTAGAGATGAAAAGTCAAAAAAAATAATTAAAGATGTTATAGATAACTGTAATGCTATGTTTGATTATAATTTGTATGATTATTTGGAAATTGATTTGGCTGAATATTATTTAGATGAGGCATATTATGTACCTTTTTTTGATGAAGAAAGTGATTTGGAACGATTGTTCATTGAAAAGTGTAAAGAACAAGGTATGAAATTTGTGACAGAAACACAGATTGCAAAAATAGTTGAAGAGAAAAAATCTTTGATTGGTGACAAAATAATGTTTGATAAAAACTATCCGGATTGGCATGCATGGAATTAAGTAACACCAGTTTTGGACATAACCAACTGAAAAACAATAAAAACTTATCGAAAAACGATAAAAATATATTGACATTTAATAAAGGCAATGGTATTATCTGGGAAAAGGTAGATATCATTGCCTTTTTAATATGACAGGAAATTGCATTGCAATTTCTATATCTAATCAGCAGCAGTTTGGAGGTATATATGAAGGATAGACTTACTATCGTAACAAAGTATATTTTGGATTTTATGTTTTATGCGGGGATTATTGCGACTGTTACGGTACCGCTTATTTACAAATATATTGTTCCGTTTATGGATAGGCATGTACTTGTAAGCAGAGAAGACACAGGGAATTATTTTATTCCGCTGTGTATTATTATGATGATTTGTGGAGTATTTGCCGTGCTTATAATATATGAGCTTCGCAAAATATTCAAAACTGTTTTGGAGGATGACTGCTTCGTCCGCGAAAATGTTAAGAGCCTTAAGAAAATGGGAACATACAGTTTCTGTATCGCGGTTGTAACGCTTGCCAGATTATTTTGTTATGTTACGTCGGCAGTATTTGTTATCCTGATTGTATTTATTATTGCAGGGTTGTTCAGCAAGGTGCTTGCACAGGTATTTGACAGGGCAGTTACATACAAGCTGGAAAATGACCTTACAATTTAGGAGGTGGATATGGCAATACAGATTAATCTTGATGTGGTGATGGCAAAGAAGAAAAAGAGCGTTACCGAGCTGGCAAACGAAGTTGACATCACCATGGCGAATTTATCAATTTTAAAAAACAATAAAGCAAAGGCAATCAGGTTCTCAACGCTTGATGCCATCTGCAAGGCATTAGATTGCCAGCCGGGAGAAATTTTACAGTATATCGATGAGGATGAACAAATGAAATAACTGATTGGGGAGTCAGTTTTTCTATGTTGCAGGGATTAATTAATAAGGAGAAATAATATGAATAATTTTAAGAAAATATCTACAAATGCAATTATTTTTGCAGTGGTCTACACATTCTGTATGTATAGAAATCAGGCATCAATTATGTTTCCGATTATGATGGCAACAGGTCTGTGGCTGATTTACAGTATAAGCGACAACAGAAAACCATTTGATAATAAAATCAGTGGTTTCTATAATGTTGTAATTGCGCTCATTTCAATTTCCATTTTTATGACAAATGACCCAAAACTGATTTTCATGAGTAAATGCATAGTGCTGTTTTTGTTCATCTGCCTGTGTGTTGAGATTTTTGTGGATGACAGTGAGTGGCAGGACTTCCATTATATTAAAGGCATTCTTAAATTGTGTGTTTCAAGTATTGGTAACGGCCTTTCATATTTCTCGGATGGAAGTAAATACAGAAAAGAAATTAAGAGTGATAATCCGCAGGAGACACAGAAAAATGCCAATGTGATAAAGGTAGTAAGGGGTCTGATTTTTACGGTGCCGCTGCTCTTAATAATCATTCCGCTTATGATGAGTGCTGATGTTGTATTTTTAAATATGATTGAATCGGTATTTGATATAGATAAAATTTATGAGCTTTTATTTGAAAAAATCAACGTGGTTGGACTTGCATTTACAATTGCTTTTTCACTGCTTTTATTCTACGGCTTACAGCGTTTTCTGATTCAATCGAAAAATTTAGTATTTACCGACAGAGAAAAAAATGCGGATGCTGTCTCTGCAATAACGGTAACGGGTGTTATCGGTTTTGTGTACGGAGTATTTTCATTTATCCAGATAAGGGGAATTCTGTTTTCGAATGTTAAGCTTCCGGACGGATATACTTACGCCCGATATGCAAGGGAAGGATTTTTCCAGTTGTTTGTTCTTGCGCTCATAAACATGGCAATTGTATTAATATGTGCATCAAGGTATGAGTACAACCGAATTTTAAAATGCATATTATATGCTATGTGTGCATTTACATATGTAATGATTTTCTCAAGTGCATATAAAATGATATTATATATAGAAGTTTATAATCTGACTTTCTTAAGAATAATGGTGCTCTGGTCGCTTGCAGTCATTGCTGTAATTATGATAGCTGTGGTCAGGTATGTTTATAGAAATGATTTTTCACTGTTTAAGTTTGCAGCTGTAGTTGTCACTTCTTTCTATATAATAGTTGCATTTGGAAGACCGGATTACATGGTCGCAAAATATAATCTTGAAATTGGCAACACTCAACACATAGGCTGGAGTTATATTAACCGTTTATCATGTGATGCACTTCCGGTCGTGGCGAAATATAATGAAGAAATGTATGAAAATAATTCCGGACGCATTTTCAGGAATGCCAAGGAAGATTATGAGCAAATGTCATTTCGAACATTTAACTTATCCGTATATATTGCCGGTCAAAAGATGAATTTACACTAGTTAACCGTGATGATATAATGATGTAAACAGACATTTGCCACAGGGCAGGGAGGAAAATATACATGCAGCCATATTTACATCATGCAAAATATTATGAAACAGACCAGATGGGGATAATACATCACTCAAATTACATAAGATGGATGGAAGAAGCAAGAATTGAAATATTAAAGCAGGCGGGTATTTCGTATAAAGAAATGGAAGAAAAGGGAATTATCAGTCCTGTTCTTGCTGTCACATGTGAATATAAAAGCATGGTTCATTTTGATGATGAGGTTCTTATATACGTTAAATTGTCAAAATATAACGGAGTCAAGTTTGAGGTTGAATACGAAATGAGGGATAAGATAACAGGCGAGCTTCGCACATCAGGAAGGAGCAATCATTGTTTCCTTGACGGAAACGGCAGACCTTTATCGTTAAAACGTTCATTTCCTGAAGTTGATAAGAAATTCGTGGCTTTGATGGATGAAGTGTAGGGGGAAGAGGACATGAAATTCAATAATATACAAAAAAGAGAAGAAGGAAAATTCATCACAAGATATGATATCGAGTATGAAGATATTCATAGTCATAAGAAAATATATGAAATGATCAGCCGTAATAAAAACATTTCCTCCTTTGAAGAACTTCATAATAATAAACCGGATGCGGTAGTGATAATTGTAACTGATGAGACCGGTGAGAGGATTCTCCTTGATAAGGAATTCCGGCTTGCCCCGGGAGAGTGGGTTATTAATTTCCCTGCCGGGTTAATTGACCCGGGCGAAACTCCGGAGCAGGCGGCGGTAAGGGAGCTTAGGGAAGAAACAGGTCTTACGCTGTATCAGATTGATGATTTTCTGGGTATGAGTTACAGCGCGGTCGGCTTCAGTAATGAAATAAATGTATGCGTGGTAGGCCGTGCATGCGGTGAGTTTGGTGAAAGTACATCAAGTTTTGAGGAAATCGAACCGGGCTGGTATACAAAGGAGCAGGTGAGAGAGCTTTTAAAGACACATAAATTTGCTGCGAGGACGCAGGCATATTGTTACTTGTGGAGCAGGGAATAGTGTATTAAAAATAAGGAGGTGAACATTTTTGTTCCCTCCTTATGTTGTTATATTACCACAAAATGGCGAAAATTTCAAGTCTGTTTATGCAGTCGGTAAGGTGTTATAATGACCTATCATTTTAGATGGGAGCTGATGTTTGGTGGATAATAACTGGCTGGATTTATTACAAAATAAAAATCAATTGTCTAAGGTAATTGAGACAAATCAGTTTACGGAACGGTTTGGATTAACATTGTCACAAGAGGATGCACAGTTGATTTTAGAAAGTCGAAAAACGGCATTGCACGAACAAAGGCGTGTCGAGTTCGGGGAAGGTATAGTAACAAAGATTATTTATGAGTTTTGTGATTCGGATTTTATTGACCAGAGTAATTATGCTGATACAATAATCCGTCTGCAGGAAATATTTTATCTGTTTAAAAACGAAATGAATGATGAAATTACAGATGATGAGCTTATTCATCTTATGAAAGAACAATATGAGAATCGGTGTTTTGGGGATTTGGATTATCTGGAAGGCACATGTCTTTCTGATTTTGCACAGGCAATTCGAGCAGGCTGCGATGGTTATAACAAGACTGACGGATATGGGGAGTATTAATTATGAAATATAAAATAGAAGAACTTGTATCGATTGTGGCAAAACTTGCAGAAGGCTATACTTCAAAAGAAAGTACGTCTATAACTTATGAGAGGGCACAGCAGTTAATGGGAGCCGTGTTATATTGTATTAATGAAGGAGAGAGGGCGCAGCAGTTTTTGCCGGTTCAAAAGAATGAATTGTCCGCAGAAAGAATGTATGCGATAGGCGCAAAGTATGTCGAAGAAAAGACAAAAGAAACGCTAAATCTGTATAATGAGATTATGGCTCATTTTTCAAGTTACGAAAATAAGTGTCTGTATGATACAGTTGTGAAAGGATTACCGGAGTTTTTTAAATGGTATGACTGCAAATATGAACCGCAGAATACGATATTAACTTTAGACTATCCTGTATTAACAGATATCCCCGAACATACAGGAATAGATAAAATAAATGACTATATTTTATGCATACAGCTCGAACAGAAATTTCTGAACAAATTTCCTTATGAATATGTAATTGAAATTCTATCCCGATATGACAAACGGTATGAGCTGATGATTGATAATATATGTGAAATTGTTCTTATAAATGTCATCTGTCATGTTATGGCAGGGAAAACGATATCAGTCACGGACTTTGAACAAGAGGAATATTTAAAACTGCAAGAACAGATACAGAAAGAAAGTCCGGATGATTTACGTGCAAAACTGAAAACTGTCGTTGAAATGTTAATCCGGGATTATTATGAAAATGATGAGAATCTGATGGAATATCTTTACAAGGCAGTGGATAATATTTCAGTCCGCATTAAAAATGCTGCGGCTAATGGAAACTTGCGTCGCATACTATGATGGGTTAATACTTATTTGAAATGTATATTCCGGTTAGGAAAAGTACCTATATATTAAGACCAGATTTTGTGATTTAACAAGGCAGTTTAGCACCATATTTTGTGTATAAAAAAATATTGAAAAAAAGTGAAAATTTTTTAAAAAATGTGTTGACTTCTAATTATATACATGATATTATAAACAAGCTGACCGCTGAAACAGGTCATGAGAACTTTGAAAATCGAACAGTGAAACAA
>JBJEOB010000154.1:0-6040 GCA_051880495.1 Lachnospiraceae bacterium | reverse complement strand
TCTGATGAGTAATCGAGGAAGAGCGTTGCACCCAATAGTACATCGCCTCTTCAATTAAGATGGCTTGATGTGCATGCAAATAAATGCGACAATTGAATTCCGTATCTTCCGTACCTGTTTTCCGGAAAAGCTCCTCCTCCAATAGCTCTCTCTTATAAAGTTTGTTCCATACCACAATCATCTGTAACTCATCCACACCATTAACAGGAGCACTATTAAACAAACCTTTAATCATCTGTTCTTGAGTTAAGGGATGTTTTTTGAATAATTTATGATGTTGAAAATAATTATTATAGTCATATACTCTTTTCCCTAGAACCATAGAAAAAGAGTATTCATCCTCCTTGATACTTTGCAACAAAAATTCATACATCTGCGGGTGGATATAGTCATCGCTATCAATGAAAGAAACATATTCACCTTTAGCCAATTTCATTCCAATGTTCCTTGCAATAGACACACCCCCATTTTCTTGATGAATCACCTCTATACGAGAATCTTTCAATTTATATTCATCACAAATTTCTCCAGAATGGTCGGTAGATCCATCATTCACCAAAATGATCTGCAAATAAGGATAAGTTTGCCTTAGTATACTCTCGATACAGGGACGAAGATAATCTTCCGTATTGTAAACTGGAACTATAACACTAATTAATGATTCTTTCATCTATTCATTACGATTTAAATGATTCAAGAAATATGGAATAAAGAGTTTTCGATATAGGAAACTTGATATTCGATATAAAAAAGGAAGGTTTACCAATATATTAATTAATGCAAAACAAATCTTATATTTAATATTTACACAAGTAGAACAAATAGGGAGCAAATCCATTCTTTTACATCTTTCAATAATTTGATCATACTCTATCATCGTATAATTAGCTGATAATATTCGACTAAATATAAGTATCATTTTCCCATTAAACGAATTTTTCAATATCCCATCTGATTTGCATATACTTTCATTATCAGAGATCTGGGGGGGGGGGGGGGGGAACTTGCTTATCAATTCAGATAAAGCTTGCAAATGATCGGAGACACACTGTCTAGAATGTTCTTCCAATCGTGTGGTTGTGACACTCTGAGCATGTATTATATATCGGTAAATATTGGATGATGTTGAGATTAATTTAGGATTATTCAACAATACAGTTGAGATAAACAAGAAATCTTCTCCCATCTTTAAAGGGGAAAATCGTATTTCTTTATCATTCAGAAATTGTCTTTTATATAACCAATTTACGCAAAAAGTCTCAAGTCCATATTGTTTTATAAAACCAATTCCTGTTCCACTAAATATGATATTTCCCGAACAAGTATCATCCGAAATATTATTGGTCACAATTGTAGGCCAAAATCTAATGACATCATATTGATTAACGCTATAGTGGTTCAGGACATAAGACAATCCATTCTCTACAATATAATCATCAGAATCCACAAAACAAATATAATCCCCCTTAGCAATTTCAATTCCTCTATTACGAGCCACACTCACTCCCTGATTAGATTGGGAGACAATGATGAGGTTCGGATTATCTTTTTGATATGATTGACATATAGACAAAGAAAGGTCTGTACTCCCGTCATTAACAATGATAATTTCATATTCCTCCGAAGAAAGACCTTGATTCAGCAAAGATGATATACATTTACCAATCCATCTTTCAGAATTATACATTGGAACAATAACACTGATTTTAATTAGCATACTTTTGTTTTATTTCATTTGCTAATTCCATACTTCTTTTCATGCAAACATCCATATTATAATATTTCCACTCACCAAAACGTCCAATGGAATAAATTCCTATTTTAGAAAGGTATTCTAATATATAAGGAACTGCATATTTGTAATTTTTGTCAAACACAACATATGCATGTTCCGACTGATTGTAAGCTAATGGACTTAGTAAAAAATGATCTGTTCTTCCATTTTCTTTCAACTCTTCGAAAGTATGCTCTCCTATAGCTTCTGATATAGAACAGGGAACTGTCGGAGAGAAATAAGATCCTATATGGATATATCTATGAAATTTAAAGCCGCTTTCAGGAAAATATGTCCATGTTTTATTTGTAGGTAACGTTTTCCAAAGGATATTCGAGACCTTGTTATATCTTAACAATTTAGCCGCATCTCGAACTTTATCCGGAGCTTTTTCTAATAATGCAGGAAAACGATCAAGAGGTGTAGTATTTATTAGTAAATCATACTCAAATATGTTGTTAATAATCCACTTCCTTCTTCTAACATCATATTCTATGGTACGAACCTCTTGATTATATTTTATGCTGACATTCCGAGACAATGCATCCAAGAAAGTATTCTGATTATTAGACTTTGGGTAATAAAAAAAAACATGGGGCATATTGTCTGTCTTATCAGAAATAAGGGATTCAAAAAATGATATCTTATCTGGTATAGGGAGTTTATCCTCAACCCAAGATGAGTCCATTTTCGATGGTGCCAAATTCCATATTTTCGTATTATATGGAATAAAATATTGTAAGGCCAATGTCTCTCCAAACTTTTTACAAAACCAATCTGCAAGATTAGCGTATACTCCATCATCTACAGCAGCTAAAAAATCTGTACTCATTCGTATAGCCAATTGAGGATCATGTTCGTAAATCTCCTTTATTGAAAATTCAATAGGATACGTATATTCATGACCGTCTAAACGAATTTTAGAGAGCCTCCTAATTCTATTCCAATGATTTTCTGGCAATACTTCATTAAAAACAAAATCAAGGATCTCTGGATATTTAGAGTTGAAACAATGACCGCCAACGGTATGGTAGGCTATCCCATTAACGTCTCGCGTACGTGCGATCCCACCACAGACATTATTTCGTTCCAACACTTCAACATCAAAATACCGTTGCAGAAAACGCGCAACACTTAAACCGGTCACACCAGCTCCTAATATACCTATTTTTATTTCTTTGTCCATTGAGATAATTTTATAGGATGAATATATATATAATTATCCGGAAAACGTAACAACAGGTCATCCAAATCTTTGAATCTATTTTTTAAATTATTTTCATTTGATTCTTCTGACTTCCAAAAAATCGCTTCAGAATTTTTCCAGAAACTCTCTCCTTTTCTACGTGTATCTTTTTCTGTAACAATCTTGGAATGGGTTGATAATACTAATGCTGTTGGTATAGCCACTTCAGCAAAAAGTCCCGTAGCCCCAAAAAGTCCACACATATGGACAAACCGATCGATACTGTCAGCAGCTACCAATGTAATATCGGAATAAGAACCAACAAATGGAAAAGGCAATGTATAATTCGTTTTGAACGGGTGACGAAGAAATGTTGCTATCCTCAAGAATAGACGTGATTTATTAGCCAAACTATTTGTTTTTAAAGTAAATTCACCAAACAGTTCATTTCTGCTTAACGGACGAATTGAGAGACCTTGTTGTTTCATTTTTTCCAAAGCTTCTTCCGTAGAAGGAAATTCATGTTCTATTTCGAGATATTTCTGCTTTTTTTGATAAAACAATGCAGACATTGTACCAATCCAAAACTTTTTTGTTTTATGCAAAAGCATCAAATCCGGTATAAATGATTGCCCATCTTTTACCTCAAAAAAGTCTTTATAATTATTCTCGTCCAAACCAGGATGCAATATCATATCATCTGCAACAAATAGATAGTGCTTGTATGTGTTTTTACAGAAAATATTAGCACCTTGAGCTATATAAGATTCAAAAAAAATACTCCTACCGTACACAGGTATCACATTAGGCATATTTCCGTCATAGAATGGGACAAGATAATATCTATTTGTAAATCGGTCTTTATACAGTTCCTCTAATATAGGTAAATTCTTATCGTACCTATGATTGAACAAGACAATAAGTACAATATCATTTTTTATCATAAGCAGAATGATATATAGATAAATAATAATTCTCAAGCCATTGAGCTGAGGTATGAATATCCCAACCTTGTTCAATGAACAGTTTTGTCATATTTTCCCGTTTATATCCTCGTTGCGCAAGAATACTATCGGCCCAGATCTCAGGGAATTCCTTTAACGAATGCCGAGTGATATTATGAGAACAGATAATCGTTTCTTGAGCCAAAGAGTCTGTAAACAAGCACTTTATACCTGACGCTTGTGCTTCAACCAATACGACACTGAGTCCTTCATAGATAGAAGGGAAAAGCAAAAATTCAGAAACTTTCAGTATCTCAGGAATATCTTTTCTTATACCCAGAAAGCGAACAGAATCTTTTAATCCTAATAGCTCAACTTTTTGCTCCATTCTCTTTCTAAGAGGTCCATCTCCAGCAAGCAATAACAGACTATTGGGCTCTTTCTCTTTTATTTTTTTAAAAATATCAATCAAGAATGAATGATTCTTTTGAGTATTAAATCGCCCCACATGGCATATAATCAGCTTTTCATTTATGTTATAGTTTTGTCTTAATCTCTGAATTTCATCCCCTTGATATGCGAACTTAGCAGTTTCAATTGCATTCTTCATAAATATAAAATCTCGGGCATACTTTTTCCCATATAACCAAAGTCCGGCGATGTGACTACAAACAAAAAAATGGGTCGTATATTTCCTAATATGATGAATAAAGTAAAGACGGGGCAAAAGCTTGATCCACTCCATTACACATTCTCGTGAAAAATCTGGAGCATTATGCGCATGGCAGATGCGAATAGGTACATGATGCTTTTTTGCAACTTTAAATGCGAAATATCCCAATTCAGACATATGAGAATGGATAATCCTATATTCTTTATGAAGCTCAAAGAAAGAATTCAACATTTTCCAATATTTCAAGAAGTTTTGAGGATAAATAGGCGGCATTCTATATATTTTCCCCCCCATCTCTTCTATTTCGTCATCAAAGGCACCTTTTTCCTGACGATGCACCATGAAATCAAATTGGACCTTTGCTCTATCTATATGCCGATAATAATTCATAATCATCGACTCTGCTCCTCCTCGATTCATGACAGTAAATAAAAGTAAGACTCTTATAGGTTCGTCCATTTAGTTAGTGTTTAGATAATACTTGTAGTCTCTTCTCTGTTTTCACTTGATATAATATATAAAGATAGAGCATCAGGCCAGGTATAATAGCAAGTATAGTAAATACCTTCAATGGGGATTCTAATATAAAACGAGGATTCTTAGATATTATAGAACTTGATACATAATGAATATTTGTTCTATATTTATCCCAAAACCCATTAGCAAAAGGCATATATTCTTTTCGAATAAAAGCAAACCCTTTCGGATTCTTCCAATATTGCTTATACATATTCATACTTGATCCATCCATCTGATAATTTACACAACATAGTTTCTCATTCATGACCAGAAGTGTATAATCTTTATCAATTTGAGAATAAAGCCAAGCCAAACCCACATATTTTTCTCCAGAAAAAACAGGATAAGGTGGATATTTTCGAATAATATCTGTTCGATAAACTAATTTCTTATCACCTTTTCCCCCACCTTGATAAAAGCTAATTAAGGTTATATCTTTGGAGTCAATAGGCAGCGAAGTTCCTATCAATTCACCTTGCACAGTATAATCCAATCCTATAATACCTGCATATTGCTCTGAACCCCGTTGTTTCCAAAACATGACAATCTTCTCCACCGCATCATCTGGCATATAGTCATCTGAGTCAATACAAGTATTTAGCTCCGTGTCTATCAGCCGATAAGCCGTATTATGCGCACCATGCATCCCTTGGTTCTCCTGATAATGATAACGGATCTCTATTTTCCCTTCTTGTATCCAATGCTCCACCAATTGGCGAGTATTATCAGTTGATCCATCATCCACAATCAGCCATACAAAATCCTTACAAGTCTGACGTAATAAGGCTTCATACCCTAAATATAAAGTATGGGCACGATTATATGTAGGCGTAAAAACCGTGAGTGTTTTGCTATCCTTCATTATGACTCTTATTCCATTTTTGCTTTTATCAGTTTATGCCACCATTGGCTAAACCATTTTTCCCATTTGTTCCGCTTGATCC
>JBJEOB010000153.1:0-30967 GCA_051880495.1 Lachnospiraceae bacterium | reverse complement strand
GCATCTTCTTCCGTCATCAGCCTCTTATATTCTTCCTGACCAAATTTACGAATTATGCTTCCTGAATTATTAACAAGCTTATCCATAAGATATGGTTTCATTAAAAGTCCCTTGTTAGCAATAGCTGCAACCATAAGGCAGTTATTAAGCGGTGTTATAAGCGTATGTCCCTGTCCCATGGCTGTGTGCATTGTCTCCTCTATACCTGAAGCAAGCGTCAGATCAAAGCTGCTCTGGTTATGTTCAATTTCAAACGGAATTTCTTCGTTAAATAACAGGTTCAAATTATTTTCACGAAACTTTTCCTTATCAATCATAAGACCGATATTGGCGAATGCACAGTTACATGACTGGGCAAAAGCCTTTTTAAGATTAAGCGAGCCATGAACAATCTTATTGTAACATGTCAGTTTAACGCCTTCGAAAAGCGTGCTTCCCGTACACTGATAAGAATATTTTTCATAAGTATCCGGATTTTCACGAATATATTCAAGAAGCGTAAACACCTTAAAGGTTGAACCCGGCGGATAAAGTCCCTGTGTCGCCCTGTTGTACAACACACTGTCAAATTCATTATCCGTTACAATCATATCCCATGTAATATCAAGAACATTGGGATCAAAATCAGGTCTTGACACAAGTGCAAGAACCTTTCCGGTTGAAGGCTCTATCGCTACTACGGCACCTGAATTTAATCCAAGTGCACTGTATGCTGCTCTCTGAAGATCAACATCAAGCGTCGTCATCAGGCTGTCCCCTACATTTTTTTCGCCTGCAAAATCATTTTTAACCTGCTCAATCGGATTATCATTACTGCATATCAGATAATAATTAGCTGCTTTCTCAAGTCCCGATTTGCCTTTAATCGTATATCCGACAACATGCGAGAAAATATTACCAAACGGATACTGCCTCTCTTCCGTTCCATCTGGCTTAACCACGGTTTTGGCAAGTACAGTACCATCTGATGCCAGAATGCTGCCTCGTATGGTTTCCTTTTCCATGACTTCAATACGCTTATTATACGTGTTATTTACAACATTTTCCTTTACGGTTGCATTGTAATATATAAGATAACCTATAAGGCTGAAGAACAATAACATAAAGATATAGACAACAGCCATGGATTCTCTGTTTTTAACCTTTTTCTCAGCCATACATATCACCTCTCGTTCATTCGAAGCATAAACAGTCCCTGTATTACGGCAAACATAATGAGTGTGCTAAATGCCGAACTTCCGCCATAACTGATAAGCGGTAACGTAACACCTGTAAGCGGAATAAATTTAATTCCACCGCCAATAGTCAGGAAAATCTGAAAACCGTATGCAGTTGCAAGTCCGACAGCCAGCAGTTTGTAGAACTGTCCCTTAGACTTCATGCCAACGTCCATCATCAGCATAAATGTGTTCATACAGAGTAAAATCACGCATATTCCGAAAATAATGCCAAACTCCTCACAAATTGCCGAAAACATAAAATCCATTTCAACATACGGTATTTTATAAGGCATACCTCTGTTAAGACCCACGCCAAACCATGAACCCATTCCAATCGCAAAAAGCGACTGCGTAATCTGATAACCCTGATTATCAATAAGCGTCCATGGATCAAGCCATGCATTAACACGCGTCCGGACATGTGAAAATAATTTGTATGCAACAAATGCCGCACCTGAACCTGCCGTTATTCCAAGAATAGGATATATTATTTCCCTTGTTGCAACATACAACATTACAAGATAAACAACAAAATATATTAATGCACCGCCAAGATCAGTTGAAAGAACAAGTATAATAACATGCACAGCCGCAAAAACGGTTGTCAGCACTACATTTCCAAAGCTTGTGCTTCTGTTAAACATTGATGCAACGAAAAATACATATACAATCTTGATAAACTCGCTCGGCTGAATCGAAATAAGGTTTCCGATTTCAATCGCAATATTGGCACCATGTGTAAGTTCCCCGGCTATTAATACCACCAGCAACGCAATAATTCCGACAACACCATATAACCATGGAATATTACGCAGCGTCTTGACTTTTTGCATGATTACAGGAATTACAAGTGTCAGAAGACTTCCTGTAACAATAAAGATAAACTGCCTTAGTCCCTGGTTAAATGACAATCTTGTTATCATAATGAATCCGATTGTCATAAGCATACACATATTATTCAGCAAAAGCATATTGCCATTCTTATAGAGCATATGAAAAATTACAATATACATGAACATATAAAATGCCTGAACCAGATATAAAACAAGGATATTTATATCAAATTCAGTTATGAACAGTATTGCGAATGCAAGCAGATGTATAAAAAACATCAGAATATTCTGTTGTACACATTTTAGTTCCCTGTCCGATTCGTCTTTTATGACAAATATTCTGAATGTCATAAAAATATATATTCCCATCAGAAATACAAATATATATCTGGACAGACTAACAAACATCTTAATCATTACTCTACACCCCTAAAAAAATGCCCCTTGGTAAAGTTACCGTTAACTTCCGACTTCTCATTACCCACAAAAGCCCCGACTGCATTTTTAAGTACTATATCAGCACTTTCGTTATCCTCAAACATTAAATCCACTCTGACCGAAGATATACCGCACTCTTCAATTTCTTCAACATTATCAAGCAGATTGAGTGTTGATGAATTATATATAATATTGTAACACCAAGAACAAAAATTCACAACGGACATATATTTTCCCATTCGGTCCTTCAAATATATCCTCCCGTTTTCATCATTAGTACCACAAACACATTTACGCAGATTTTTCGTAACACATTGTGCTGAGACCATGACAGGCATATTGCCATAAACAATCATTTCAGTATTATGATTATCCATTCCGGCAATTTCATTTTTATTAAGCTCAAGCGGTGCCGTAAATCTGTCAATATCATAACCTTCAAAAAAATAAGCAGCACGGTCGTTAAATTTATATACGTTGTAATCCAATGCTATCCTGCCGCTAATACCATTTTCCTTTAAATACTGCAGCTCTTCAAGATTCTTTACAAGAAATCCGTCAAACCCTGCAGCAATAATATCCTGTATATTCCGGTCGAAAAACGCTACAGCACTGTTTCTGAAAATGTAAGGCATCACAAGGAATATTTCCTTAAAAGAACCATGCGCCTTATCAGCTATGCATTTCAAATCTTTAACATTTGTTGTCGACATTTCATAGTATATTCTGCTGATTTCAGGATATTTTAGAACTACATCCAGCATATCCTTTGAATAAACCGTAACAGAAATATTTTTAATTTTAACCTGCTGTTTCTCTGTCTTATTGCAGACATTTGGCTTATCGCAGTACGGCACCTTGCGCCTTAATACCATCTTTTCACGAAGTCCCGTAATCAGCTTTCGTCTTAAATCATTGAGTTCAGAAACAGATATAAATATATTATCATCAACAGACAGTTCAATGTCTTTTGGATAAAATTCAGTATTGCCTAATTTGGAAAGCTGTTTTTTTATCTGTTCACTTCCCATTGGGCTGTTCATGGCACTCTCTACCACATTTCCCCAGATTTCATATTCAAAATTATTGCATGTCACGGTAACATGAGCCGGCTTTCCGAGAAGGAATTCACCAAAAATATTTACAGGTTCTTTAATGTCATTTAATACATATTTATTATCAATGTCATTTAACAGCTTATTATTCCTTATGCGATAGTAGCTTTGTTCTGCAGGAAATGATAATTTAGCCGGTATTCTGATATTAAATAGCTGGCCTTTTTTGTAGCTTTGTCCGCTGGTCCACGTAAATTCAGAACAAAACTCCACCACATCCTGCGGATTAATGTCACAGACTGCCTTACAAAGGACATTTCCCTTCTTACATTCAACCACCTTAAGTGCTTTTACGCCCTGATGGTTTACCCTGTCCATGCACATCATCTGCGGACCGTTATTCATCACATAATATCCGTTTGAAAAATTACCGCGATTATATAAATCCATAAGATCCTGATAATCCTGTGGGTCAACACTATATCCTGACTTACCTTTTTTCTCATACAAATCTGCATATTTACGATAAACAGACACAACCCCTGCCGCATATTCAGAGCTTTTCATCCTGCCTTCTATCTTTAAGGAATATACTCCCGCTTCAATAATATCAGGAAGAATATCCAGTGTGCAAATGTCCTTGGGACTTAAGACATGTCTTTCTTTACTGGTCATCGGCACATTGGAAGAATCATATGGCATATATGATAAACGACATGGCTGGGCACATCTTCCGCGGTTACCGCTCCTTGTACCTATTGCACTTGACAGTGCACATTGTCCCGAATAACAATAGCATAATGCACCATGGACAAAACTCTCTATTTCAACAGTAGTAGATTTCTTTATATTACGAATTTCTTCAAGTGACAGTTCTCTTGAAGTTACAATACGTGTCGCACCTTTTTCCTGTAATAATCGTGCACCATATGCTCCTGTAGTAGTCATCTGTGTGCTTGCATGAATGTGTAGCTGCGGAAAATTCTTTTTTATAAAATCAAACACGCCTAAATCCTGTACAATTACCGCATCAAGACCATTTTCATATGCTGGTGCCAGAAAATCATACAACTGGTTCTCAAGTTCGCTGTTTTTAAGCAATGTATTGACGGTCAGATAAACCTTACGGTTATGTATATGCGCCAAATCCATCGCCTCACGAAGCTGGTTCATGTTAAAATTATCCGCATAGGCCCTGGCTGAGAACATATTTCCACCTACATAGACGGCATCTGCTCCCGCATTAATAACAGCTTTAAATGTTTCAATTGACCCGGCAGGTGCCAGAATCTCCACCTGTGACATAACAACCTCCCAATTGCCACCCTGACCAACTCAAATTTTTACTCTATAGACCAAACTTTCCCATAGAGTAAAAAAATGCCTTTAAATTACTTCAAAGGCACTGTGGTTATTATTTTCTCATTTCATCAATTTCAGATTCGAGTTTAACAATACTCTTCTGATATGTACCATTCTCACTTCTGAGTTCCTTGAGTTCCTGAACATAGGAATCGAGTTTAATCTGCAGCGCAATCAAATCATGCTTCAAATCATATATCTCTTTATCCTTGCTCTCAATATCTGACTGCAGCGCATCTGCCTGCTTCTTAACCTTGAAATACTCATCAGCAACATTCAGATGAATCATTACGGCCTGAGTATCGACAGGTAACCGTTTAAACCCATCCGAAGTCTTACACTCATTAATCTTATTATTAATAAAAGTTGCTACCTTCTGCAGATATTCTTCACTCTCGTACCCACTTAAAGTAAAAACCTTACCACCGATTATTACCTCAGTATTATTCTTTGAAGACATGCCATTCTCTCCTATCCGATGTACATGTGATTAAAAAAATCCCATCATTGTTGATTATTATAACATAAGATAATTTTTTATACAACTTAAATTATCATATTTAACCAACAATCCCGTTAAGGCGCGAAAGCTCTCCATCAACATCATAATACTCATCAAGATAATTTCTCGTATTAAGAACCATTTCCCTGAAAAGTTCAAATGCATCTTCTTTCGAAATATTATCGCACAGCGGCTGATTAATAAATGACGTATATATTTTTCTAAAATCTCTTTCTTTAATGCCCTCGTAACAGTCTTCAATATTATTAAGGCATCTGCTTACAAGATTATGCGCCGATATAGGAAGTTTAGATGCTGTTACTGCATTAACGCTGTCATTTGAAAATACGGCATTAGTTTCAACAATTGCACCAAGCAAAAGGTCAGGTGCCTGCCCTTTGTTTGGAAGATTGACATTTGACACTCTTGTTTCAAATCCAAGAAGTGCTTTAATAAGCTCAACTGCCTCCTCATCGGATTTCTTAACTTCAACAGGTCTTAATCCGTCTGCCATCGCAATGCTTTCATTAATACGTTCTTCCATCTGCTTTACTCTGAAATCAACCGTTGTCAGTGCAAATTTCCATTTATCTATGGTCTCTTTATCCTTCAGATACCATTTATTATTCATAAATTCCACAAGATGACGGTCACCGGCTGCGCCAAGTGCACCAAAAATCTTAAACATATTCATTTTAACCCTGTTGGCATAAGCAAATGAATCTGTCTTATAACTGTCCTTATCTCCATGTTCATAAAAGCCTTCTTCATAATGCTTTTCCATAAACGAAGGAAGGAGCTTCAAGATATCAATATCGCCATAATTAGCTTTTGTAAACCATGTAAAATGATTAATACCTGAAACATCCGTATATATTTCTTTACGGTCAGGCTTTCTGATTCCAAGTTCTTCCTCAAGAACACAAGCCAGGAAATCCTGTGTGTGAAATACTTCATGACAGCAGCCAAACGCCTTAATCTGTGGGAATGTATCATATAACGCCTTAACGCATATGCTCATCGGATTGGTAAAATTGATTACCCATGCATCAGGGCAGATTTTCTCAATTTTACGTGCAAACTCCTGATAAATGGGAACAGTACGCATGGCCCGAAGCACTCCACCCGGGCCTGCAGTGTCACCTACACTCTGGAATATACCATACTTTTCAGGTGCATGTACATCGCTTCTCATCTCCTCAAAAGTACCCGGAAGTATTGAAATAACTACAAAATCGGCATTTTTTAGTACGTCGTCTAACTTCTCATATACAACATAATCAAACTTAGATATAGTATTGGCGCAATTATTGATTCTTTCACCTATCCTACGGTTTCTTTCTGCTGCTTCCATATCTATATCATAAAGACCAATTTCTCCACTTATTCCCTGTGCTAACGCAAGGTCATTCATAAAGAAACGTGCCCACTGCTTTGAGCCGCCACCAATGTATGCAATTTTAATTTTTACTTCCATAGCCCATCCACCTTATGATAAATTATTTTTCAGGCAACGCAATTCCAAGATGATTATATCCAAGTTCAGAAACCACTCGTCCTCTCGGTGTTCTTATTATAAAACCATTCTGAATAAGATATGGCTCATATACATCCTCAAGTGTTCCGGCATCCTCACCTATTGATGCTGCAATAGAATCAACACCTACAGGACCTCCTCCAAATTTTTCAATTATCGTACGTAATATCAGACGGTCATTTTTATCAAGTCCGTCCTTATCGACATCCAAAAGATTCAGAGAAAAATCTGCAACCTCTCCTGTTATCTTTCCGTCATATTTTACCTGTGCGAAATCGCGGACTCTCTTAAGAAGACGATTAGCAAGACGCGGTGTTCCACGCGAACGTCTGGCAAGCTCATATGCGCCCTCTTCTTCTATCTCTACATCAAGAACCTTGGCAGAACGCAAAATAATGGTCTTTAGCTCATCTACAGTATAATACTCCATCTTGGAAACAACACCAAAGCGGTCACGAAGCGGAGCTGTAAGAAGTCCTGCCCTTGTGGTTGCACCGACAAGTGTAAACTTCGGGAGTTCCAGTCGAATTGAACGTGCTGTTGTTCCTTTGCCAATCATAATATCTATTGCATAATCTTCCATAGCCGGATATAAAACTTCTTCGACCTGACGGTTTAATCTGTGAATCTCATCTACAAAGAGAAGATCACCCTCCTGAAGCCCATTTAAAATTGCCGCCATATCACCTGGCTTTTCTATTGCCGGACCTGATGTCACCTTAAGATTAACACCCATTTCATTAGCAATAATTCCGGCAAGAGTTGTTTTTCCAAGTCCCGGAGGACCATAAAACAGCACATGATCCAATGCCTCACCACGTGCTTTCGCCGCTTTGATATAAACTTCAAGATTTTCTTTAACCTTCTTCTGTCCTATGTATTCTTTAAGTGACAAAGGACGCAGATTATTTTCAATCTTGACATCTTCCTGCGTTAATTCAGTTGTTATAATTCTACGATTATTTTCCATGGTTTTTAAGCCTCAATCTTTTTTATAAAAATGTCAGATGCCTCAACGAAGCCTTCAGAACAGCTTCAGCATCCATTCCGTCAACATATTCTACTTTTTTAACTGCCATTACCGCTTCAGAATTACTGTATCCAAGTGCCGTAAGTGCTGCAATTGCTTCTGAACGAGGGTCAGAATTCGCTTCAATGTTCACTGATGGCATAGGTATTGCACCACCTTCCGAAATATCCTCCGGCATCGAAATCTTTCCTTTAGCCTCGATTATTAGTTTCTGAGCTGTCTTAAGGCCAATTCCGGGCGCCCTGGCAATCAGCTTGGCATCATCTGACATCACAGCAATCCGAAGTTCATTAGGCGTCATTGAGGACAATATTGCAAGCGCTCCCTTAGGTCCTATTCCGCTGACACCAATTAACAGTTTGAAAATATTAAGGTCATCCCTTGTAATAAAACCAAACAGCTTCATCGCGTCTTCTCTTACACTCAAATATGTATACAATTTAACTTCGCTTCCTACTAAAGGGAGCTGTGGAAGAACACTAAGCGGTACTTCAATATTATAACCCACTCCATTATTATCAACAACTACAATATTCTCGATTATCTCTGACAATTCACCCCGAACAAAAGAAATCATGGTTAGTACCTCTTTTCCAAAAAGATTTATCTAACCATGATTTTAACATAAAACATATAATAATGCAAACAAATGTTCTTTGCGGTTGTATTTATCTTGTTTCTTTACTTGTAATACATTTGCCCGGACATTTACGTTCACAAAGTCCACAGCCTACGCATCTGTCATAATCGATATGTGCAAGGAAATTTTCAACCTTGATTGCATCAAGCGGACAGTCTCTCTGGCACATTGAACAGCCTATACAGCCAACAGCACATGCCTTTTTAACATCAACGCCCTTATCCTTTGATGAACATGCCACACGCATGTCTGATTCATACGGCACAAGCTCGATAAGCTGACGAGGACATGTAACAACACATTTACCGCACGCTTTACACTTTTCCTCATCTACCTTTGCAATACCGTTGACTATTTCTATAGCTCCAAACGGACATGCCTTCTTACATGAGCCATATCCGAGACAGCCGTATGTACATGCCTTATCACCGCCATTTTGCATAAATGAAGCCGCAACACAATCTAAAACGCCATCATATTCGTAAGCTTTTTTAGCTTTGTCACAATCACCGTTACACTTGACAAATGCAGTCATTCTCTTAGAAGCACCAACTTCGGCTCCCATAATTTTACCAATCTTTGCTGCAACTTCCTCTCCTCCAACAGGGCAGCCATTTACAGGTGCTTCACCCTTGGCAATTGCAGCAGCAAGTCCGTCACAACCCGGGAAGCCGCAACCTCCGCAGTTATTTCCCGGAAGTTCTGCACGAACCAGTGTTTCTTTTTCATCTACTTCTACCTTGAACTTCTCACCTGCCACACCAAGGAAGAGACCAAGAAGTAATCCAACGCCGCCAACTACGGCAGCTGCAACAACTATTTCCATCATATCATCTTCCTCCTAAACAAGTCCTGAAAATCCAAAGAAAGCAATAGACATAAGTCCGGCTGTAATTAATACAATCGGCATACCCTTAAAACTTTCAGGTATATCATTTCCATCAATACGTTCACGGATTCCGGCCATGATAACAATTGCAATAAGGAATCCTAAAGATGTAAACAATCCGTTTACAACCGATTCAAGAAGATTGTAGCTCTTCTGAACATTAATAAGCGCAATACCAAGAACCGCACAGTTGGTTGTTATAAGCGGAAGATACACTCCAAGTGCCTTGTAAAGTGATGGTATTGACTTTTTCAAAAACATTTCTACAAACTGTACTAACGCTGCAATCACCAGAATAAACACTATCGTGTTAAGGTAGGCAATATCACAAGGTACCAGTATATAATCATAAATCAGGCTGGTAAGAAATGATGAAATTGTAAGTACGAACATAACTGCAGCACCCATTCCTGCAGCCGTTTCTGTTTTCTTGGAAACACCAAGGAACGGACAAAGACCAAGGAACTGGCTTAATACTACATTATTGACCAATGCGGCACTTACCGCTATAATAATAAGCTTTCCCATAACTATACCTCCTTCCTGCTATTATCAGCTAATACTTTATCAGCAGCTGCCTGTGCTTCCATAAGATGTCTTCCGCCGCATAGTGAATTACTGCAGCCTGCACATCCTTCTTTAGAACAGTCAGACACAATACCTTTTTTAGCTTTTATTTTATTCTGCAGGGCAACCAGGCATGCAAGAACAAAGAATGCTCCCGGTGCAAGAATCATGATTGCAACAGGTTCAAATGAAGCAGGCATCACTGATACATTAAATACTGTTCCTGCTCCGATTAATTCACGGAATGCTCCAAGAATCGTTATCGCAGCCGTAAATCCAAGTCCCATGCCGATTCCGTCAAATGCAGATTCCAAAGGCGGATTTTTGGAAGCATAACTTTCCGCACGTCCAAGTATAATACAGTTAACAACAATAAGCGGAATATATATTCCAAGGCTGTCATAAAGTGCCGGAACAAAACCTTCCAGTAAAAACTGCATAATTGTTACAAATGATGCCACGATTACAATATAAGCAGGTACTCTTACCCTGTCCGGAATAATCTTTCGCAGGAGTGAAATAATCAGGTTACTCATCATAAGCACAGCCGTGGTCGTAAGTCCCATACCACATCCATTTATTGCCGAGGTAGTTACTGCCAGCGTAGGGCACATACCAAGCATCAAAACAAATGTAGGATTTTCTTTTATAATACCATTATATAATCTTTCCAAACACTTATTCATTACTGTTTACCTCCTGCCGCTTGTGTATCTTCCTGCATCAGGTTATTGTAAAAGAAAGAAAGAGCTCCATTTACACCCTTGGTGACTGCAGTGGTTGTGATTGTTGCAGCACTTATTGCATCAATCTCATTTTCTGCTGTTGCTTTGCTCTTTGTAAATACAAAGCTTTCTACCTTTTTACCATTAAACTGATCCTTAAATTCAGGATTTTTGGCTTTCATACCAAGTCCCGCCGTCTCGGAAATTGATGTAAATGATATACCGTTTACCGTTCCGTCATTCTGTATTCCAATCATAAATGTTATGTCTCCACCGTATCCTTCATGTTCGGTGACGGTAAGAATATATCCAAGCACTTCACCGTCAGATGATTTCGCAGTAAGAATTTCATCAATTTCGCCGCCATCAAAATATATTGCCGTAGGTCCATCCGCAAAAATCTCATATTCATCAAATGAATCAGCCTCGGCAAAAACGGCCCTGCAGGCATTATCTTTGGTTATCTGCTGCTGCTTTGCAATCGGTTCTTTGGTAACATCATATACAAAACCAAGTAAGAAGCCTGCGATTATTGTTATCGTAAATAAAATAAGTGAATCCTTAATTATACCTTTCATTTTGCAGCCTCCTCTCTTCTTCCAAACGGAGTCGGATATGTATACTTTTCAATAATTGGTACTAACAGGTTACAGAACACAATGGCGTATGAAACACCTTCTGCTGAGTTGCCAAACAGACGGAATAATCCTGTCAGTATACCAAGAAGAATACCAAAAATAACTTTGCCCGCATCTGTTGCCGGTGATGTAACATAATCAGTTGCCATAAAGAATGCACCCAGCATCAGTCCGCCACCGCAAAGATGAGCTGCAAGATATGTAAGGTCTGCTCCATGTCCTCCAAATATCATTATAAATACTGAAAATGATGCAATATAACAGGCCGGAATCGTAATCTTTATTACTCTTCGGTAAAGCAGATATGCTGCTCCAATCAAAATTGCAAGCGTTGAAGTCTCACCAATCGTTCCGGCTGTTGTTCCAAGAAACATACGAAGAATATCAACACTTTCTCCTGCCTTAACAGCTGCAAGCGGTGTTGCTCCGGTAACACCGTCATAAACAAAATTAGTCATCCTGCCCGCAAATGAAATCACAAGAAAGCATCTTGCACCTAATGCAGGATTCATGAAGTTCTGTCCCAATCCTCCAAAGAGCTGTTTTACAACAATAATTGCGAAGAAGGAACCAAGAATAACCATGCCAAGCGGCAATGTTGACGGAACGTTAAGTGCAAGTAAAAGTCCTGTTACTGCCGCACTTAAGTCTGACACCCGGATTTTCTTATGCATAAAATACTGATACATTGCTTCCAAAGCTACACATGATGCAATTGCGGTAATAATTACCAAAAATGCATCTAACCCAAAATTATAAATACCAACCAATGAAGCCGGTAATAATCCAATCATCACATCTCTCATGATTGATGCTGTTGTGTCTTTATGTCTCACGTGAGGTGCGCTTGATACGTGTAATAAATCGCTCATATAATTCCTCTTTCTATTTTTTCTTTCTGTCTGCAAGAATCTGTTTTCTCATAGACTTGATATTCTGTGTAAGCGGTTTCTTTGCCGGACAAATAAATGAACAGCATCCGCATTCACAGCATTCCATGCCGCCAAGCTTAACAAATGCTTCTTTATTACCCTTTACCGCCATGGCAGAAACCTTTGCAGGTATAATTCTTCCCGGACAAGCGTCTGCGCATCGTCCACATCTGATACAAGGACTGTCATCAAGACCTGCAACAACATCCTCCTTGAGAACAAGAAGTGATGAGGTACCCTTCGCTACCGGCACTTCAAGGTCAGCCATTGCAAATCCCATCATCGGACCACCCGATATGTACTTGGCAACTTCACAGTTAAGTCCTCCGGACTCTTCAAGAAGCTGTCTGTATGAGGTACCGATTCTGACATAATAGTTCTGCGGATTATTTACAGCTTCCCCGGTTACGGTTACTATTCTTCTTATAAGAGGTCTTCCCTCTATTACTGCATTATAAATCGAAACTATTGTATCGACATTATGTACTATACATCCAACATCAGCAGGAAGCATATCAGAATTGAGTTTACGTCCTGTTGTCGCAAATACAAGTGCACGTTCACCACCCTGCGGATACTTGGTTTTTAATTCCTTTACCTCTATTCTGTCAATCCCCTTAACAATTTCTTTCATAACACGAATAGCTTCAGGTTTATTATCCTCTATGGCTATAAAGCCTTTAGCCTGTGGGAACAGTTTTAATACACAAAGAAGACCTTCCCGCAGTTTTTCAGGTTCTTCGAGCATTCTGCGATAGTCCGATGTAAGATAAGGCTCACACTCAGCACCGTTTACAATAATATACTCTATCTGCTCCGGATTCTTTGGTGTCAGCTTGACATTGGTTGGAAATCCTGCACCACCCATACCAACAACACCGGCAGCCTTTACTCTTTCCCTGATTTCGTCTGCATCAAGGTCATTAAGATTCTTTTTCTCAAATTCTGCCTCTTCGTACAGTCCATCATTTTCAATGATTACACAATCTGATTTACCACCGTTTGCCAATCTTCTTACTTCAATACTTTTTACCGTGCCTGAAACCGAAGAATGAACATTTGCTGAAATAAATCCGGACGCCTCACCAATAAGCTGTCCTGTCAAAACTCTGTCGCCTTTTTTAACAAGTGGAGTCGCAGGTGCACCAATATGCTGTGATAATGGGATAACAATATCTCCTGACGGAACAAGTTCTTTTATTTCTTTGTTCTTAGAGAGAGCTTTACCATCAAAGGGATGAACACCACCCTTAAACGTTAACTTAGCCATATTAATTCTCCTTTAAAATATATTAACTTTTATTTTACAACATTTTTGTTAAAAATTCTACTTTTCTTTAACAAATTTTTAATATATAATTTAATTAATATTGATTAAGAAAGGATTTAGTATGTCAGCCATTACCAATGATTTAAACCTCACAATTGATACATATACGTACACAGGATATGCACCTTGTGACTGTTTGTTTTTTGATATTGAGACAACAGGTTTTTCTCCGCGTACTACACAGGTATATCTTATTGGATGTGTCTATTTTAAAGACGATAAATGGCAAAGCAGGCAATGGTTTGCAGCTGATTTGGAATCAGAAACCGAAATCCTTATTGACTTCTTTAATTTTATGAACAATTACAAGGTATTAATACATTTTAATGGTGACGGATTTGATATTCCCTATCTTAAGGAAAGGTTAGAAATAAAAAAAATTGAATGTAATATCAGCAGTCCGGAAAGTATTGATTTGTTTAAAACTGTTTCACAATGTAAGAAATATCTCAAACTGGAAAATTATAAGCAAAAAACCGTGGAAACGTTCTTTGACATAGTCCGCGAAGATAAATACAGCGGCGGAGAATTAATAAATGTATTTTTTAATTATCAGAAAAATCACGACTCAGAATCATTTGAATTATTAATGCTGCATAATCTTGATGACATCAAGGGCATGACAGCTCTTCTTCCGGTGATTTCTTATAAAAAGCTGATAGACGGCGCATTTTCATTTGAGTCTGTAACCCGGAACGAAAATGAACTTATTTTTAACTGTCAGCTTCACAATGAACTTAAAAAGAGAGTTTCATTAGGATACAATGATTTCTATATCACTGCATACAAAAATACATTAAAAATCCGCGTAAAAATCTATTCAGGTGAATTAAAATACTTCTACCGTAATTATAAGGATTATTATTATCTTCCGGCTGAAGATATGGCAATGCACAAGAGTGTCGCATTTTATGTTGATAAAGATTTTCGTACCCGTGCAAAAGCTGCCAACTGCTACAGCAGAAAATCCGGAATATTCATTCCACAGCTTTCGGAAATAATGCCGACATATTTTAAGGCAGACTACAATGATAAAACAATGTATATAGAACTGTCTGATGAATTTTTTAATAACAATGAATTAATATACAGGTATCTGCTTGATATTATTAAAGCCGTGTAAGTAAAACTCACACGGCTTATTATTATGCTTTCTCATAAAAGAACAGCTTCTTTGATAAATATCCCATACTTCTATAATTGATAATCTGCTCAGTGCTACCGACAAAAAGCACTCCACCTTTAACCAGGGATTTGTTAAACTTGCGGTAAACCTCATCCTTAGCCTCTTCCGTAAAATAGATAAGTACATTTCTACATACAATAAGATGACAATTAGTAGGATATTCATCTTTGAGAAGGTTATGTCGTTTAAACTCCACGCAGTTCTTGATTTGATCAGAAATCTTGTATGAATTTCCAATCTTCGTAAAATACTTATCCCGGAACTCTTTTGGGAGTCCTTTTATGCTGTTTTCGGAATAAATACCTGTTGAAGCAGTCTCAAGTACCTGCTTATCAATATCCGTTGCAATTATCTTAACCCTGTTAAGCGGCATAAACTTTCCGAGCACCATTGCCAGAGAATACGGTTCATCACCTGTGGAGCATGCTGCACTCCAAATCTTAAGTCCATTTCCAAATTTAGAAATAAGTTCCGGCAATATTTCTTTTTCAAGGTCTTCCCATAACTGCGGATTGCGATAAAATTCTGAAACATTAATTGTAAGGTAATTAACAAACTCTTCAAATAATGCCTTATCGTTCCTTAATGCAGCGACATAAGAATCATAATCAGAATACTTGTGTTTTGCAATAAGTGTATCAATTCTGCGCTTCATCTGGCGCTCTTTATAAGCATTTAAATCAATTGTTGTCAAATTATAAATTTGCGTTTTAAAGCTTTCATAATCATTCGCCATATGACCACCAAACGACTTATTATTCTTCTGTTGCAGGTTCTTCTGTGTTATCTGAAGCTTCCTGTTCTACAGGTTCCTGTTCTGCAGGCTCCTGATCTGCAAGAAGTGCCTTAATGCTAAGGCTGATTTTCTTGCTCTCTGCATCAAAATCTACAACCTTGGCTTCAATTTCCTGACCAACCTTTAATACATCTGATGGCTTATCAACATGTGCCTTAGAAATCTGTGATACATGAAGCAATGCATCAATTCCTGTCTCTAATTCTACAAAAGCACCAAAATCTGTCATTCTGGCAACCTTACCGGTTACAACGTTACCAACAGCATATTTAACAGGAGCAAGTGTCCAAGGATTCTTGTCCTCATACTTAAGGCTTAAGGCAATCTTAGTACCATCAATATCTTTAACAAATGCTTCTACTTCATCGCCAACCTTGAAAAGCTTCTTAGGATTCTCAATTCTTCCCCATGACATTTCTGAAATGTGAAGTAATCCGTCAATTCCACCTAAATCTATAAATGCACCAAAATCTGTAAGGTTCTTTACAGTTCCCTTAACAGTTGTTCCTACTTCAATCTTAGAAAGAAGTTCCTTCTGAAGTTCTGCCTTCTTAGCAACGATAAGCTGCTTGCAGTCACCAATAATTCTTCTTCTCTTTGGATTGAACTCACTGATAACAAATGAAACTTCCTTATCAGCATATTTTGTCAAATCCTTCTCATAAACATCTGAAACAAGACTTGCAGGGATGAATACTCTTGCTTCATCCACAATAACACTTAAACCACCATCAAGTACCGCAGCAACCTTAGCTGTAAGTACTTCTTTGTTGTTAAATGCTTCTTCTAATCTCTTGTTACCGTTTTCTGCAGCAAGTCTCTTATATGTTAACAACACCTGGCCCTCTCCATCGTTAACTTTAAGAACTTTTGCCTGCATTGTGTCGCCGACAGAAACCATTGTTGTAAGGTCAACATTTGGGGTATTGGTGTATTCGTTACGTGTTATAATACCATCAGCTTTGTAGCCAATGTTTAAAATGATCTCATCTTCTTTAACATCGATGACTGAGCCCTCAACAACTTCTCCTGTACGTATTGTCTTTAATGATTCTTCTAATAATTGTTCAAATTCTGACATTAGTATGAACCTCCTGGATAATATTATTTGGGGTTGATGCCCCGGCAGTAATACCTACGCAGCCCGCACAGCTAAACTTGTTTAAATCTAGGTCTCTAAGTGTCTGGATATAGTAAGTATTCTCGCATTCTTCTTTGCAAATTTCATATAACTTCTGAGTATTGGAGCTATTCTTCCCACCTATAACTATCATTGCATCAACCTGATGAGCCAGCATCCTGGCTTCTGCCTGACGTTCTTCAGTGGCATTGCAAATAGTATTACGAATATTAATATCATAACCTTTTTTTGCAATTATTTCAACTAATTCTTGAAATTTCTTGTAATTATATGTCGTTTGGGACACAATACATATCTTTTTACCATCATTTTCTTTAAAATTTAATGCTTTTTCTTCCGAATCAATAACTACAGGTGTGCTTTTGCACCATCCCATAATACCTAACACCTCCGGATGATGTTCGTTTCCGATAATTATAATCCGACTTCCCTTTTCACTTTCTTCCTCTACAATGCGGTGAATTTTCTTAACAAACGGGCATGTTGCATCTATTATATTCCATCCGGCATTTTTTAACTTCTGATATGAATCATAGTCTGTTCCGTGTGAACGAATTATAATTGTTCCCGGTTCAATTTTTAACGCCTCATCAACGTCATTAATAACACCGATTCCTTTTTCGCGAAGGTCACGCACAACCTCTTCGTTGTGTATGATTGGGCCAAACGTATAGGTATTTTTATTGCCAATCTGCTGATATACCATGTCTACGGCACGTTTCACGCCAAAGCAAAAACCTGCTGTTTTAGCTAAAATAACTTCCATAAATACCTCTTATTATTTTTTTTGAGAAAACAAATCTGATATAGCATTTACCACTTCATCAATGGTCATGTCTGATGAATCAACCAAAACTGCATCCTCAGCCTGCTTTAGCGGAGAAATTTCGCGGTTCATGTCTCTTTCATCGCGCTCTTTTATATCCGCTGCAATCGAGTCAAAATCAGGATTTTCATCTTTTTCAACAAGCTCATCATATCTTCTTTTTGCTCTTGCCGAAACACTTGCCGTAAGATAAATCTTAAGTGTTGCATCCGGAAGGACCACCGTGCCTATATCTCTTCCGTCCATAATTACATCATTGTCTTCGGCTAATTTTCTCTGAAGGTCAACCAATTTGGTTCGGACAGCATTATATACGGAAATCTTTGACGCCATTTTGCCGACTTCCTCCATACGAAGCCTGCTTGTAACATTCTCACCGTTTAAAATAACCTGCTGTGCACCGTCCTTATATACAATTTGAATATTAATATTGTCACATGCCTTGGTGATTTTATCCTCGTCCATAGGATTTACGCCATTATCAAGAAAATATATTGACATGGCACGATACATTGCTCCTGTATCTACATAAATAAAATTCAGTTCCTTTGCAATTCTTTTGGCAATGGTACTTTTTCCTGCTCCTGCAGGGCCATCAACAGCAATTGAATAATTCATTTTCTAAATCTCCTTAAAAATTTATAATGGTATTGCATTGGCTGCAGCGTATCCGCTTGACCAAGCTATCTGAAGGTTAAATCCCCCTGTAACGGCATCAACATCTATTACTTCTCCTGCAAAGTAAACGCCTTTTACAAGCTTTGATTCCATTGTAGACGGATTTATTTCTTTAACATTTACACCGCCCTGAGTAATTATAGCTTCATTATATCCTCTAAGGCTCGATAATGTAACAGGAAAATTTTTGGTATAATACAAAAGTCTTTCTCTTTCTGCCCTTGACACTTCATTTATCCGCTTGTTTTCATCAATTCCTGATAGTCTTATCATTACCGGTATAAGCTTTTTAGGATATAATCTGTCCAGAGCATTTTTAATTGACTTATTATTATTTTCTTTGAAATCATGTAAAATTCTTTCATCAAGCACTGCCTCATCTAGTGCAGGCTTTAAATCTATAATCAGTTTAAGATTATTCTTTTTTATTCGTTCCGTCATAAGGCTGGATGCACTGAGCACCGTAGGTCCGCTCACGCCAAAGTGTGTAAATAAAAGCTCACCAAAATCACTATAGACTTCTTTGTCGCCGTCCTTTATGGTGACGCCGACGTTGCGAAGACTAAGTCCCTGTAATTCTTTCACATACTCCTCACATGCATTAAAAGGCACCAGCGCAGGACTTAATGAAGATATGGTGTGTCCAAGCTTTTTGGCAAATTCATATCCATCACCGGTAGAGCCTGTTGACTGATATGAATACCCTCCTGTAGCAATTATAACATTATCAGCATATACTTTTTCACCGCTGTTAAGAACTATATGTGAAAAACAGCCGTCTTTTGCAGCAACACTTTTCACAGTCTGATGATAACGTATATTTACGCCAAGGTTGTTAAGCTCTTTCACAAGACATCCTATTACGTCTGAAGACTTATCAGACTCCGGAAACACCCTGTTTCCACGTTCTACCTTTATGGCAAGCCCAAGCTCATCAAAAAATCCCATTACATCATAGTTACTGAACTGATTAAGCGCACTATACATAAATTTTTTATTTGTCACTATACTGTTTAATAAATCATCCATGTCACCGGCATTCGTAAGATTACATCTTCCTTTTCCGGTTATATACACTTTTTTACCACATTTTTCGTTTTTTTCAAAAATAGTTACAGCATGTCCTGCCCTTGCAGCAATTATACCTGCCATCATTCCGGCAGCGCCACCGCCTATTATCACAACTTTGCTCATTATTTCTCCGTCTGGTCAAAATCTTTAATATTATCTTCATCCAGATAATCCAGTTCATCAGACTGTACTACCTGGTAATCTTTCCAAATCTGTTCAAGCATACTTATGTTATTAAGTACTTCTTCTTTCTGTTTCATACATATAGACACAATCAGTACATTTATAAGACTAATCGGTGCTGCAAACGAATCTACCACCGACGCCATGTTGCTTTTTGCAAATAAATTACATGAGGAATACAAATTAAGCGGCGAATGCTTACTATCCGTAATCGCTATAATTCTGGCATTCCTGTCACTGGCAAATTCAAGTGCCTTAATTGTTCCCATCGAATATCTTGGAAAACTTATTCCAATCACAACATCCCTGTTATGAACCCTCATCAGTTTCTCAAACATTTCTGTTAAGCCGCTGCCTGTAACCAGAAAAACATTCTTTCTGACTGTGTTAAGATAAAATTCAAACAGTCTTGCCAAAGCCTCACAGCTCCTTACCGCAACTATATAAACATTTCTGGCATCAATGATTGACTCACATGCTTCATCCAAGGCTGCCTTATCAAGATTTTCCCATGTTTTTTTGATATTTTCCATATCATTGGCCATAACAAAATCTGCAATCTGTCTGGAATCCATCTCATCAAGTTCAAGCTCAAGTCTGTTAACCTTGGACAGCTTTTCACTTACATATTCAGCCATCCTTTTTTGAAACTGAGGATATCCGTCAAATCCAAGTTCATTAGCAAATCGCACTACCGTCGACTCGCTCACTCCGGAATTTTGGCCTAACTGTGCAGCCGTCATATAAGATGCCTTATCATAATTTGCTAAAATGTACCTTGCAATTGCTCTTTGTCCTTTGCTGAACTTAGGCATTTTCCCCTTAATAAATACCAACAGATCCGCATTTTTATTCAATTTACTTCCCTCACTCTTTTACCATATAATCATCATAAAATCAGGCGGCCATTATGACCGCCTGGTAATTCTCACATCGGTTATACCGGATATGCCTTATTTTCTGCATCAGCAGCTGTCGGATCTACCTTTGTCTGCTGTGCTTCTCTGTATTTGAAGAATTCAGTAGCTACTGCCGGGAATAATGCATATGACAATACATCTTCATCCTGCTGCTTGTATGGTGCAACTTCCTTCTCAAATTTAGGAAGCTGTGGTTCAATCAAATCTGCAGGACGGCATGTAATTGGCTGCGCATCGCCGATTGCCTTCTTCTGAACTTCAGGATTGAATGGTTTAACTGTCTGTCCGAATTCACCTGAAAGAACCTTCTTAGATTCCTTGGTAACCATCTTATATCTCTCACCCTGCAATACATTAAGTACAGCCTGTGTACCAACAATCTGTGATGAAGGTGTAACAAGTGGTGGTTCACCAAAGTCCTTACGTACCTTTGGAATTTCTTCCAATACTTCATAATACTTGTCCTCAGCATGTGCTTCCTTAAGCTGTGATACAAGATTAGATAACATACCGCCGGGTACCTGGTAAAGAAGTGTCTTAATATTAACACCCATAACCTTTGGATTAAGAAGTCCGCTCTTTAAGCAGTCTTCCTGAATTGGTCTGAAGTAATCAGCAATTTCAGCAAGAAGATTCTGATCAAGACCTGTATCATATGGTGTACCCTTGAAGGTTTCAACCATAACTTCTGTTGCAGGCTGTGATGTACCCATTGAGAATGGAGACATTGCTGTATCAATAATATCACATCCTGCTTCAACAGCCTTAAGGTATGTCATTGAAGCAACACCTGAAGTATAATGTGTATGAAGCTGTATAGGAAGCTTTGTTCCTTCCTTTAATGCTTCTACAAGCTCTGTTGCCTTGTATGGAACCAAAAGACCTGCCATATCCTTAATACAGATTGAATCTGCACCCATGTCCTCAATCTTCTTTGCCATGTCTTTCCAGTAATCAAGTGTATAAGCATCACCTAATGTATAAGAAAGAGCAACCTGAACTGACTTCTGTCCGTCTGCGTAATTCTTCTTTTCTTTGTTTGCAGCATTTACTGCTGTCTGTAAGTTTCTCAAATCGTTAAAGCAGTCAAATATACGAATGATATCAATACCATTTGCCATAGACTTCTGAACAAAGTATTCTACTACGTCATCAGCATAATGATTGTAACCAAGTATATTCTGTCCTCTGAATAACATCTGAAGCTTTGTATTCTTAAATCCGTCTCTTAACTTACGAAGTCTTTCCCATGGGTCTTCCTTTAAGAAACGAAGTGATGCATCGAATGTAGCGCCACCCCAGCATTCTACAGCATAATATCCGACCTTATCCATCTTATCAACGATAGGAAGCATCTGTTCTGTAGACATTCTGGTAGCAATAAGTGACTGATGAGCATCACGTAAAACAGTTTCCATAATTTTAACCGGTTTTTTTGCCTGTTCTGCCATTTTATTTTCCTCCTGAAATTATCAATTACATAATACCGAACATCGCCATGAATGTACCGGCTGCTACAGCTGTACCAATAACACCTGCAACGTTAGGTCCCATTGCGTGCATCAGCAGGAAGTTGGTAGGATCTGCCTGTGAACCAACCTTCTGTGATACTCTGGCTGCCATAGGAACGGCAGAAACACCTGCTGAACCAATAAGCGGATTTACCTTGCCATGAGTTATCTTACACATCAATTTACCAAATAAAACACCTGCTGCTGTACCGAATGCAAAAGCGATAAGACCAAGTGCAACAATCTTTAATGTATCAAGCTTTAAGAAAGCTTCTGCACTTGTAGTAGCACCTACGGATGTACCAAGTACGATAACAACGATATACATTAAAGCATTTGATGCTGTTTCAGTAAGCTGCTTAACAACACCACATTCTCTGAAGAGGTTACCTAACATCAACATACCAACAAGAGGTGCCGTTGTAGGAAGTATTAATACTACTACAATTGTAACAATAATTGGGAAAAGAATCTTTTCAAGTTTGGAAACAGGTCTAAGCTGTTCCATCTTAATCTTTCTTTCCTTCTCAGTTGTAAGTAACTTCATAATTGGCGGCTGAATAATAGGAACAAGTGACATATATGAATATGCAGCTACGGCAATAGGTCCCATATATTCTGTCTGTCCGAGCTTACCTGCAAGGAAGATAGATGTAGGGCCGTCTGCACCACCAATAATAGAGATTGCAGCTGCAGCCTTATCATTGAATCCCATCAGAATAGCCATAATGTATGCAGCAAAGATACCAAACTGTGCTGCTGCTCCCAAAAGGAAGCTTGAAGGATTGGCAATAAGCGGACCAAAGTCTGTCATTGCACCAACGCCCATAAAGATAAGTGAAGGTAAAATACTCCATTCATCAAGTAAATAAAAATAATGTAACAAACCACCTACGCCGTTACTTGATTCTTCAATGGTCATCATAATGTCCGGATAAAGATTTACAAGTAACATACCAAATGAAATTGGTACTAAAAGCAGAGGTTCATATTCTTTTGCAATTGCTAAATACATGAAAATCAATGCAACCGCAATCATAAGGTAATTACCCCATGTCAGGTTAAAAAATGCGGTCTGATGTAAAAGATTTCCAAGTGTGTCTAATACATAGCTCATATCTGACCTCCCAGTTTTATGATTCTTATATTCTTAATGAATATAATTAGTTAAGTGTAGCTAATACAGCTCCAGCCTCAACTGAATCACCAACTGCTACATTAATACTTGCTACTGTTCCGTCCTGTGGAGCAACGATTTCATTTTCCATCTTCATTGCTTCAAGAACTAATAATACTTCACCCTTCTTAACAGCCTGGCCTGCTGCAGCAACTGTCTTTAAAATCTTACCAGGCATTGGAGCGTTAACTTTAACACTTCCCTGTGCTCCGGATGCCACAGCTGCCTTAGGAGCTGCTACAGGAGCCTTAGGAGCTGCCTTTACAGGTGCTGCTGCAGGAGCACTTCCTGCACCGGTTTCTTCTACAGTTACATCATATACATTGCCATTTACAGTTATTGTATAATTTTTCATTTTATTTCCTCCATTCAGGTGCAGAATCTATGCACTCTGCCATCTTTTTTTATTTGATTTTTTAATTGATCTTACTACAAATCCATCTGTAGAACTGCCTGTATAAGCAGCAACTGCTGCTGAAATTACGGCAACAAGTTCAAGATCATCAACAAGCTCTTCCTCTTCCTTTTGAACAATCTGTGCAATCGTATTGTCCATGCCTGCAGCAGCTACGGCCGCCTTGTTCTCTTTACGGTTCTTAATTGCCTGCTCTGCCTTATTTATTAATGAGAAGCATGAAATAAGAAGAGAAATAAGGATTAATACTGCAAATACAACACCAATACCTATTAAGGTGTTAAGTCCTGCCTTACCCATCAGCTCGCTTCTTGTATAGATTGGATTAATACTGCAGCTGCTGATGTTACCATCCTGTGTAAATGCCACCCTTACAGTTGCATCCCTGTCAGAATAATCAACTGTAGCGACAACTTCCACTTCTTTTTCTGTTGCATTAAACTTCCACTCAGAAACCCCTATATATGAACCAACTTCTTCATACACATTCTTCCATGCAGTGATTAACGCAACATCGCCCGGATCATAATACTGTGAAGCAGAAAGAACTGACTCAATATCTTCCTCACTGAATTCCGAAAGACTTTGGAGAATGTTATCAACTCCTGTTTTATATATAGTTTCATCATATGATGCTGATGATTTCGCTTCATCTGTAGAACATGCTGCCAGAGAAAAGATGCAGGCTGCCATGCATAATAAAGATATTATTTTTTTCATATAAGCACCACCTTACTAAACCGTGCCATGCTTTTTGCTAGGACGATCCTCCCTTTTTGTGAACAGCATTTCAAATGCAGCTATTACATACTTTCTTGTGTCTGCAGGTTCAATAACAGCATCAACGTATCCTCTTGATGCAGCAGACTCTGTACTCTGTAACTTAGCAAACTCTTTAGCTGCCTCAGAAACTTCTGACTGTTCCTTTCCTGAAGCAATAATCTTAGCTGCAATATCTGCGTCCATCATTCCAATCTGTGCGTTTGGCCATGCGTAGTAACAGTCTGCACCGATTGCCTTTGAACCCATTGTTACGTAAGCTGAACCAAGAGCATTGCCTGTAACTACTGTTACCTTAGGGACTGTGGCATTAGCATATGCATATGTAAGCTTAGCTACTGCCTTTGCAATCTTCTTTTCTGCGCCTACCGTTGCAACGTATCCTTTAACATTTGCAAGTGTGAGTACAGGAATATTGAAAGCATCACAGAAATTGATAAAGTCTGCAGCTTTTTCTGCACATCCAGGGCAGATTTCCGCATCATATTTCTCAACAGACTTACCTTCTTCATCAAATAATTCAGTACGGTTAGCTACAAGACCAACTGTTGAACCATTTAACTTGATAAATCCTGTTACCATTCTCTTTGCATAATCCTTCTTTGTTTCAAAGAATACACCATTATCTGAAAGAATTGAAGCTGCCAAAGCAGGGTCACCTGCACAGTTTTCAAGTCCGTCACATACTCTGTTAAGATCATCTGTGCACTCATCAAATGCACCATCATCCTCATTATTTGCAGGAAGCATTGTAACAAGTTCTCTGATACCTGCAAAAATAGAAGCCTCATCTCCGACAAAGTCAACATTCCCTGCTTCTTCGCTCTGGAACTTGGCTGATGCAGTATCACACTTTGCGGTGTAATTACCATCCAAAGCATTAGGACTGTTAACAAATAACTTAGCCTTTGTTGATTCCATAAATGTAAAATCTGTTAAACCGGAGAAGACTGCAAGACCACCACCGCAGTTACCAAATACTGCTGTAATCTGTGGAATCACACCCGAAGCCATAGACTGCTTTAAGTAAATTCTTCCGAAACCGTTTAAAGCATCTGTTGCCTCCTGTAATCTAAGACCTGCACAGTCAATAAGACCAATCACAGGTGCTCCCATCTTCATTGCCAAATTATAGATGTTGCTAATCTTTTTTGCATGCATTTCACCAACCGAACCGTTCAACACGCTTGCATCCTGGCTATAAACATACACAAGATTACCATCAATCACTCCGTAACCGGTAATAACACCGTCAGCAGGAGTATCTTTAGTTTGTAAATTGAAATTAGTTGTTCTGGCAGTTACCATGGCACCAATTTCAACAAAACTGTTATCATCAAGTAAAGCTTCTATTCTGCTTCTTGCTGATCCTTGTGCTGTATTGCTCATTTTACAGACCTCCATAATTTTTTATCTTCGAAAATCTAATTTTCTGCCAATCCTAATTGTATAATGATAAGTGCAAAATTTCAAGCAAAATATCTAAAATATTATAAACTTTAGTAACATAAATATTCATCTGAAATTATTTTAAAAAAATACCAAAAATCCTTTTTTTCAACTGTTTCAAGTGTTTTTATTTCAAACACCGCATAAACCACGCCGTTTATGGTTATGTAAATATGCCCTGCAACATCGTTTGCATAAACAGGCGCATTTAAAAATGTATTACATTCATAATAAACATTTACATCATCAAACTGTGACAAAAGCATACTAAGAAAACCGTCTGCGTAGACCGAAACACTGTCTTCTACGCCATTTATCACCGGTATTTCACAGCTGAATTGTTCATCATAGACGATTTGAGGAAAATAATTATCAATTCCAAACTGCATAAGTGTCCTTGTGTCTTTCCACTTATATGATTTATTGGGTGGCCACCCGCTTCCTAATACAACCGAAATAAATGTTCTTCCATCCTGTCTTAAAGCTCCTACAAAGCAGTATCCCGCATCCCCGGTAAATCCGGTTTTTACACCAATAGCTCCATTCATCATTGAAAGAAACATATTTTTGTTATTAACTGTATATTTTCTTTTTCCGTTTACTTCTGAAAACGAATATGATTTTGTGTTAGTTATTTCTATAAATTTTTCATTTTGAATTGCATATGCCGCCAGCCTTGCGAGGTCTACGGCTGTTGTCGAATGCTTTCCGTATTCATCTTGTGCATCAAGACCGTTAGGGGTAATAAAATACGAATTAACCATGCCCAGTTCCTGTGCTTTCTGATTCATCAATGCTGCAAATCCTTCCACACTTCCTCCGACATGCTCAGCAATCGCAACTGCTACATCATTATGTGATTCAAGCATCAGTGAATATACCAAATCTCCCAGATAATACTGCTCACCCGTATTAATATTTAACTGTACGTCCGGCTGACGTGCTGCAAGGGATGAAACCGTTACAACATCATTAAGATCAGCATTTTCAAGTGTTACAATAAGCGTCATAATCTTGGTTGTGCTCGCCATCGCCCTTACATCATTTTCATTTTTTCCGTATAAAACACGTCCCGTCTGCGCATCCAGAAGGCACGCTGATAAAGCATTTAGGCTCAATTTGGGCTGTTGCGATGCACCTGATATTTCTACTTTCGAACACAACAAATATGTAAATATTGTTACCGTACAACACAATATGGCAATACATCTTCGTAATAAACAAAATGACCGCATGCATTATTCTCCGGTTTTTACTCACAATTATTTTATTGCAAGTAGTCCTTCAAATATGCATACGGTCATCTAAAACACGTTAGACACGCACTTTTGTGCCCTTTGTATCACGGTGTGCCAGCTTTAACTTTCTTGTCTCGATTTGTTTTCCCTTATATTCAATGGTTATATCGATATCATCGGAAATAACGTATACCTCGTCAATATAGTCTTTGTCGGCAAGTTTTATTGCCCTGACACCGACTGCTCCCTTTTTCTTTTCCGGAATATCGGAAAGCGGGAACTTAAGAAACGTTCCCTGTGCGGTCTTTAACACAATAATCTGGTTGCTCTCAATAACTTCTTCTTCAACCGTATCGCCATCAAGAGTAAATCTTGAATAGACTTCTTTGGTTATCCTTACGCGGTCAATCGAAACTACTAAATCTCCTTCGTTTAACTTGGTTCCAAGTACCGTTTTCTTCATTACGTCAAATTCAGATGAATCTACGAGCTTTGCCATACCGAATTTGGTTGTAAACAGCAGTGTAGTATTTTTAAGCGAATTGGAATCGCACAGGAAAATCATATTTTCAACCGACGAATTGTAGTTACACAGATTATCTATCGGAGTTCCCTTGTCCCTTAATTTGCCATACGGAAGATCCATCACCTTGACCTGATGCAGGTTGCCTGTATCGGTAAATATACAGATACGGTCTGTGTTCATACATTTGAATGCATATTTATTTTCAGTGAGAACTGCATCAATATTACGCTCATATGTAGAAACATCGATTGTTCTTGCATAGCCGAATCTGTCCATAAGGAATACAACTTCCTGCTCAGCAATCTTTTCTTCCTCATAAACCGCAACGGCGCCGTTTTCTATAACTGTTCTTCTGTCATAACCATATTCCTTCTTGATACTCTCCAAATCCTTTTTTATGGTTTTTACCATGGTTTTACGGTTACCAAGAATATCCTCATATTCAGCTATTCTCTTAAGACATTCTTCATACTCTTTGTTAAGGGCAAGAATTTCAAGTCCTATTAACTTAGATAAACGAAGTTCTAAGATTGCCGTTGCCTGTCTATCCGTAAAGCAAAGCTTTGAGGCCGCTTTCTTTGATGCTTCACTTTTAAACTTAATATCAGTCGTATCACCATTAATAAGACACGCCTTTGCCTGTTTCAGGCTCCGGCTGCCCCTTAATATCTCAATAATAAGGTCGATTATATCGCAGGCCTTTATAAGACCTTCCTTAATTTCCCTGTTTTCAAGTTCCTTATTGAGGAGCGTTGTATATTTACGTGTTGCCAGTTCAATCTGGAAATTAACATGATGTTCTATTATCTTTTTTAAACCAAGTGTTTCAGGTCTTCCGTCAACAATGGCAAGCATATTTACACCAAATGTATCTTCAAGCTTGGTTTTCTTATAAAGCATGTTCTTAAGCTTTTCCGGGTCTGCGCCCTTCTTAAGCTCTAATACAATACGAATTCCTTCCTTTGAAGATTCATTTGAAATATCATAAATATCAGCAGTTTTCTTACTCTCAACAAGGTCGACCACATCTGAAATAAACTTGCCGATATTAGCACCAATCATTGTATACGGTATTTCCGTAATCACCAGCTTGTCCCTGTCACTCTTTTTAGCTGCCGGTTCAAATACGACTTTACCGCGAAGCTTGATTTTTCCTACACCTGTCTCATAAATATCAAGCAGTTCATCCTGATTAATTACAATTCCTCCGGTTGGGAAATCCGGTCCCGGAAGATACTGCATAAGCTCACCTGTGGTTATATTGGTATTATCCATATACGCTTCAACAGCATTAATAACTTCAACAAGATTGTGTGTAGGAATGCTTGTCGTCATACCAACCGCAATACCTTCGGAGCCATTTATAAGTATATTAGGCACCCTTACAGGAAGGACCTCAGGCTCTTTTTCCGTCTCATCAAAGTTTGGCACAAAATTCACCACATCCTTATCAAGGTCAGCAAGGTACACTTTCTGGGTAAATTTCTTAAGCTTTGCCTCGGTATAACGCATTGCAGCCGCGCCGTCACCTTCAATTGAGCCAAAATTACCATGTCCGTCAACAAGCGCCATACCCTTTTTGAAATCCTGCTCCATAACAACAAGAGTTTCATAGATGGAGCTGTCACCATGAGGATGATATTTACCCATTGCATCACCGACTATTCTTGCCGACTTACGATGAGGCTTGTCATAATTTAATCCAAGCTGTTCCATTGCGTAGAGAACTCTTCTCTGAACCGGCTTTAATCCGTCACGGATGTCCGGAACGGCTCTTGCAGTGATAACGCTCATGGAATAATCAATATAAGATTTCTGCATTAATTCAGAATATTCTGTTTTTAAAATCTGTTCAGCCATTTTCCACCTCCCGATAACTATACATCCAGTTCAGCATCTTTTGCATGCTCATAAATAAATGCTTTTCTTGGAGGTACATCCGTTCCCATAAGCATCGAAGTCACATCAGATGCCATTCTTGCATCTTCAATCTCAACCTGTTTTAAAATTCTTGTCTCAGGGTTAAGTGTCGTCTCCCATAACTGCTCTGCATCCATCTCACCAAGTCCCTTATAACGCTGTAGTGTAAATGGAGCCGTATGAGTCTTTCTGTACTTTTCAAGAGCCTTGTCATCGTACAGATATTCACCCTCGCCATTTTTTAAGACAACCTTATACAGAGGCGGTGTTGCAAGATATACATGTCCCTCCTGGATAAGTTCCGGCATAAAACGATAGAAAAAAGTAAGCAGTAATGTTGCTATATGCGCACCGTCGACATCGGCATCAGTCATAATAATAATTTTATTATATCTCAGTTTGGAAATATCAAAATCATTTCCATAACCTTCCATAAAACCACATCCAAATGCAGTTACCATGGTTTTTATTTCAGCATTTGCAAGCACCTTATCAATACTTGCCTTCTCAACATTAAGAATCTTTCCCCTGATTGGCATGATTGCCTGAGTCCTTCTGTTTCTGGCTGTTTTAGCCGAACCACCCGCAGAATCTCCCTCTACAATGAACACTTCACATTCCTCAGGGTTCCTGCTCTCACAGTTGGCAAGCTTACCTGTTCCGTCAACAGAGAACTTCTGTTTAACAAGAAGGTTTGTCTTTGCCTTTTCCTCTGCCTTACGGATTTTTGCTGACTTTTCAGCACATGCAATAACACTTTTAAGCGTTTCAAGATTCTTATCAAAAAACAGCACAAGCTCTTCACCCGCCACATCAGAAACAACTTTTCCTGCATCCGGGTTATCAAGCTTAGTCTTTGTCTGTCCCTCAAATCTCGGTTCAGGGTGCTTTACGGCAATAACTGCCGTCATACCGTTTCTTACGTCAAATCCGGTAAAGTTGGCATCCTTATCCTTTAAAATTCCAAGTTCCCTCGCATACTGATTTATGACCATGGTAAACTTTGTCTTAAAACCGGTGATATGGGTACCGCCTTCCTGAGTAAATATGTTATTACAGAAGCCAAGGATATTCTCCTGGAACTCATCTACAAACTGCACTGCAGCCTCAACCTCAATACCGTCTACTTCCCTCTTAAAATAGATAATATCGTGTATTGCTTCTTTTCCCGCATTAAGATCCTTCACAAAAGTCCTGATTCCATTCGGTTCATGATAATCAACTTTTTCTTCCGGCATCACTCTCTTATCAATAAAATGAATAGTAAGTCCCGGATTTAAGTATGCAGTCTCATGAAGCCTTGATTTTACTGCATCTTCCTTAAATCTTGTCTTTTCAAATATTTCAGCATCAGGAAGAAAAGTTACTTCCGTTCCCGTATCATTCTTTCTGCACGTACCGATTTCTTTAAGCGGATACATTGCCTTTCCACGCTCATAACGCTGCTTATAT
>JBJEOB010000152.1:0-6335 GCA_051880495.1 Lachnospiraceae bacterium | reverse complement strand
CAATAAGCCTTGCCTTACCTGTTCTTACAACCTTAGTCTTAAACTGTTTTCCACAAATTGGACATGTTATAGTCTTGTCAAACAGATACTCAGCCTCATTAATGGCTTCTGTCTTTCTATCTTCGGCTTCTTTTCTGGCCTGGTCTTTCTCTGTTTTTACGTCATCCACATTATCGTAAATAGTATTAAAGCTGTTCGGATTAAGTCCAAGCTTATCCAATCCTGAAAGCAAATTATCCATGTTCCCTCCAAGGTATATTATATGTCAGTCATTACTGAATCTTAAACGAACTCTTAAGTGATACAATTCTGTTAAACACCAAATGTTCATTTGTAGAATCTTTTGTATCAATGCAGAAATAACCATTTCTGACGAACTGGAATCTGTCACCGGCACCGGCTTCTTTAAATTCCGGTTCCACATAACAGTTATCCACAACCGTTAATGAATTAGGATTCAGATTAAGCGAACCATCTTCATTGTATACGCCCTTTTCTTCATCAACAATATTCTCGTAGAGCCTTGCCTCTGCCTTGATTGCAGTAGATGCCTCTACCCAGTGAATTGTACCCTTAACTTTACGTCCCGTAAATCCTGAACCACTCTTGGTTTCAGGGTCATAAGTACAATGAATCTCCGTAACCTTGCCGGTTTCATCCTTAATAAAGCTCTCACACTTAACAAAGTATGCGCTCATAAGCCTTACTTCATTTCCCGGGAATAATCTGTAATACTTCTTTGGAGGTTCTTCCATGAAATCCTCACGTTCAATGTATAATTCCCTGCCAAACGGAACCTTTCTTGTTCCCATTTCTTCATTTTCCTGATTGTTTGGAACATCAACATACTCAATCTGTCCTTCAGGATAATTATCAATAACAAGCTTAATCGGGTCAATGACAGCCATCATACGCTTAGCCTTAAGCTTTAAATCCTCGCGGATGCAATGTTCAAGCATTGCATAGTCAACAGAGCTGTTAGCCTTGGATACACCAACAAGTTCCACAAACATTTTAATCGATTCCGGTGTAAATCCTCTTCTTCTTAATGCTGCGATTGAAACAAGTCTCGGGTCATCCCAGCCGTCAACGATACCATCCTGGACAAGCTTTTTAATGTATCTCTTACCTGTTATTACATTAGTCAGATAAAGCTTTGCAAACTCAATCTGCTTAGGCGGATTCTCGAATTCACATTCTCTTACTACCCAGTCATAAAGAGGTCTGTGGTCTTCAAATTCCAATGTACAAATAGAATGCGTAATTCCTTCAATGGCATCCTCAATCGGGTGTGCAAAATCATACATCGGATAAATACACCACTTATCTCCTGTGCTGTGATGATGCATATGTGCGACACGGTAAATAATAGGATCTCTCATATTGATATTAGGAGATGCCATGTCAATCTTAGCACGGAGCACCCTTGTTCCATCCTCATATTTTCCGTTCTTCATATTCTCGAACAGTTCAAGATTTTCTTCAACACTTCTGTTTCTGTACGGACTTTCCTTGCCCGGCTCTGTTAAAGTTCCCCTGTACTCACGAATCTCATCCGGAGTCAGGTCACACACGTAAGCCTTGCCCTTTTTAATCAGCTTAACCGCATATTCATACATCTGGTCAAAATATGAAGAAGCAAAGAATAATCTGTCCTCCCAGTCTGCTCCTAACCACTCAACATCCTTCTTAATCGACTCTACAAACTCGATATCCTCTTTTGTTGGGTTAGTATCATCAAAACGCAAGTTGAACTTACCGTTATATTTCTGTGCCAGACCATAATTCAAAAGTATGGACTTAGCATGGCCAATATGAAGATATCCATTAGGTTCAGGAGGAAAACGCGTCTTTACAACCTTGCAATGACCTTCCTCAATATCTTTCTCAATAATCTGCTCAATAAAGTTTTTGGATATTACTTCGTTTTCCATCATAGCCTCCATCGTATAATCTGTTTATCAAACTAATATCTATATTATCACATATCTCCCGAAATATAAAGGAAAAATACTTTTATGAAATAAAATTAAATTTTTGTTTACTTTTTAAATAAATGTGTGTATAATAATATGGTGTTTGTTGATGCTTCTGTGGCGCAGCTGGTAGCGCAACTGATTCGTAATCAGTAGGTCGGGGGTTCGAATCCCCTCGGAAGCTTTCGTGCTTTGTATATGTTTTTCTCTTGACAAAGCACCCTTTAAACTGTATATTATTAAAGGATTTGCTGCTATAGCTCAGTTGGTAGAGCGTCGCATTGGTAATGCGGAGGTCACGGGTTCAACTCCCGTTAGTAGCTCTTTTTTATTGCAGATTACTTCTGAAGAATCTGCATCATTTTCCCTTTTATTCTCTGAAGCGCATTATCTATTGATTTTGGCGATTTTCCCAGCTTTACGGCAATCTCAACATATCCGTCACCATCAAGGAAATATTTCAGCACCTGCTTTTCCATGGTACTTAACACGGTATACAGGTTTTCTACCATAGCATCTGCTGTTTCTCTGTCAATCAGCTGTTCTTCGGGACTAAGTTCATTTTCAAAATGGAGAACATCCATAAGCTTGGTTTCTCCTTCCCCGTCGCCCTCTTCATCGCCCTCTATCGGCATATAAAATGACAGATACGAATTCAGCGGATTATGTTTCTTACGATTAGCAGCACTCACAGCCGTACAAATCTGATTATTTATGCACATGCTTGCAAATGTCATAAATGAGGTATTCTTCTCATACCTGTAATCTCTTATCGCCTTATAAAGCCCAATCATGCCCTCCTGTATGAGATCATCCTCGTCTCCTCCGGCTATAAACATTGCTTTTGCTTTTTTACGCACAAGGTTTTTATACCGTTCAAGCAGAATATCGCATGCATTGGCTTCACCACAATTATATTTTTCAATTAATTCTTCATCACTTAATTCCAATAAATGATCCAACATATATTTACACACCCATTCGCTGTCTGACAATCTCAAATGCAAGTACACCGGCTGCCACGGATGCATTAAGTGAATCAATATCACCCTTCATAGGAATTGATGCTGTCATATCGCATTTTTCCTTAACAAGGCGGCTTACTCCATTTCCTTCGTTTCCTATAACGAGGCCTATAGGTCCTTTGAGATTAAGATTGTACATAACATCACCGTCCATATCTCCACACACGAACCACATGCCATCCTTCTTAAGTTCCTCAATGGTAGCTGCAATATTGGTAACCTTGGCAACAGGAGTGTAATTAAGCGCACCTGCGGAAGTCTTAAGAACTGTTGCCGTAAGTCCGACTGCACGCCTTTTAGGGATAATTACCCCGTGTGCCCCGCAAAGGTTAGCTGTTCTTATGATTGCTCCGAGATTATGCGGGTCTTCTATTTCATCAAGGATGAAAATAAACGGATCCTCTCCTTTGCCCGCGGCATTGTTTAATATATCGGAAACCTCTGCATATTCATATGCTGCCGCATATGCAATCACGCCCTGATGTTTACCTGTCTCAGACATATTATCAAGACGGTCCTTTGATACATAATTAATAAGTGTACCATTCTTTTTAGCTTCTCTGGCTATTGTTCTCACCGGTCCGTCCTGGCATCCGTCCAGAATGAAAATCTTATCAATTGTCTTTCCCGATCTGAATGCCTCAATAACAGCATTTCTTCCTTCAATTGTAAATTCCTTATAACGCATTATTTCATCTCTCCAATTTCTACCAATGCAACCTTCATAAGCTCCATGAGTCTGTCATACTGTCCGTCAAGATACAGGTACCCAACCAGTGCTTCAAAACCTGTAGCTTTCCTGTAATCACCAATTGACGCATTCTTGGCTGACGTATGTGATTTGGCATTTCTGCCCCTCTTATACACAGCCATTTCCTCTTCAGAAAGAAGCGGTTCTATTTTGGCTATCATAACAGCCTGGCTTTGTGCCTTAACAATACTGCTGGTTTCCCTGTGATATTTATTTACGGGTTTATTTCCTTTATTTACGACATAAGAACGTATGATAAGGTCAAATACACCGTCTCCGATATAAGCAAGTGTCAGCGGTGAGTATGTCTTTAAATCAACTTCCTTAAGTCCAAGTTTTTCGCCCATTATAGCAATCAGATCATTCATTACTGTCTTCTCCAGCGGACACCCTCGCGTGTATCCTCAATTACAATTCCTTTTGCAAGAAGCTCATTTCTTATTTCATCTGCCCTCTGGAAATTCTTTTCCTTCTTGGCAGCCTTACGTTCCTCTATCATTGCTTCAACATAAGCTGTGAGTTCATCATCAACATCATCCGAAACATCTGCACAGCCCGCCATAAGATTCAGTGAAAGAACATAATCGAACTTTTCAATAAGTGCCCGCTTTGTGGCATCGTTCATATCAGCCCTTAAAACATCATATACACAGGTGATTGCCATTGATGTATTAAGGTCATTTTCAAGTGCTTCGCAGAATTTTGTGTTATATTCATCAAATTTGTCCTGTGAAACATCTCCATCCTCTTTAAGTTCAGCTATCTTTTTAAGAAGCTTATTGTAGGATACCGAAACATTATCCATTACCTCATATGAGAACTCCAACGGTTTTCTGTAATGCGACTGAAGGCAGAACATACGATATACCAATGGGTTGTATCCTTTCTCTTCAAGTAATGATACCGTAAGGAAATCTCCCTTAGACTTACTCATTTTTCCTGACTTGTCATTTAAGTGATGTACATGGAACCAGTAATTGCACCACTTGTGTCCTGCATATGACTCACTCTGTGCAATTTCATTGGTATGATGAGGGAAAATATTATCAACTCCTCCGCAGTGAATATCCATATACTCGCCCAGGTGCTTCATACTGATGCACGAGCACTCAATATGCCATCCCGGATATCCGACTCCCCATGGACTATCCCACTTTAATTCCTGGCTGTCAAACTTTGACTTGGTAAACCAGAGAACAAAATCACTCTTATTTTTCTTATTTTCATCAGCCTCAACGTCATCCCTTACACCTACCATAAGTTCCTTTTCGCTCTGGCTCGAAAAAACATAGTAATCCTCAAGCTTTGAAGTGTCAAAATATACATTTCCGCCTGCCACATATGCATAGCCCTTTTCAAGCAGCACTTCAATCATATGAATAAATTCCGAAATACAGTTAGTTGCCGGTTCAACAACGTCAGGACGCTTTATGTTAAGCTTTCTGCAGTCTTCAAAAAAAGCATCTGTATAGAATTTTGCGATTTCCATAACGGTCTTATGCTCTCTTTTTGCGCCCTTTAACATCTTATCTTCACCGGTATCGGCATCACTTGACAGATGACCGACATCAGTAATGTTCATTACACGTTTTACATCATATCCAAGGTAACGGAAAGTTTTCTCAAGAACATCCTCCATGATGTAACTTCTAAGATTTCCTATATGGGCATAATGATACACTGTTGGTCCACAGGTATACATTGCCACCTTTCCTTCTACATTTGGTACAAATTCTTCCACATTTCTTGTAAGTGTATTAAAAATCTTCATGTTTTCCTCCCGATTCACAATAAAGCTAATTTTGTCTGCCACAGCCCGGACAGCCTGCACAGCCCCGATTGCTATTCATTATATCATCATATACATAATTTTCAACCGGCATAAGGATTGTAACAGCCTGTGACGATATTCCCTCTCCTCTTCCGGTAAAACCAAGGTGTTCTTCCGTAGTCGCCTTCACACTTATCCTGTCAATATCAACGCCTAATGCCGACGCAATGTTTTCACGCATCTTTTCAATATACGGTGCCATTTTCGGCTTCTGTGCAATAATCGTGCTGTCTACGTTAGATACGACATAATGTCTGTCCTCTATCATCTTTGCAACTTTTCTTAACAGTTCCATACTGTCGCATCCTTTTAGTGAAGGATCAGTATCAGGAAAATGTTTTCCGATATCTCCGAGTGCCAGCGCGCCAAGCAGTGCATCCATGATTGCATGGAGAAGCACATCCGCATCAGAATGTCCCAAAAGTCCCTTTTCATAAGGGATTTCGACACCTCCGATAATTAATTTACGATTTTCTGTCAGCTTATGAACATCATATCCGGTTCCTATCCTCATAAATTCCTCCCAGTCAACATAAAAACAAGATAAAGAAATTTCATTATGGTTAGGGTGTCAAAAGCCAAATAATTAAAATATATCCGTCAGATTGCACAAAATTTATCATTTGGCTTTTGACACCCTAACCCTATTATACTAAAAAAAGCATGTATTATCTTGCAATAATACATGCCTTATCAGTAGCGAGAAAGGGATTCGAACCCCCGACACCTTGGGTATGAACCAAGTGCTCTAG
>JBJEOB010000151.1:0-6351 GCA_051880495.1 Lachnospiraceae bacterium | reverse complement strand
TAGGAATGCGGGTTGGAGGGGTGTGTTTTCGGAAAACTTTATTTTGGTTACACAGAAGGTGTAACCATAAAATAAAGTTTTCCGATTTAGACTCGGTTTTCGGTAAAATAAAGTTTTCCGATTTCCGGGTCTTTTTCAATATCTAGCCGGGTTCCATCCAATACGATTCCGGGCTTTTTTCTGTGCTCATTCCTCATGATCCAGAGGGAAAGTTCCCGCTCACATTAATCTCTTATGCCCCTCTAACCATTGCCACTACAGGCTTTTTCAATAGGTTGCTCAGGCTGCTATTCGATTAACAGTGAAAGAGCGGTCCCTTTCTGTTTTGGTTATAATAATAAAATATTAACTTGACTTCCAACCATTTATCGTAAATACCTTCCTCATATGGTTCGATATACAATGAATGTGTGCTTCTTAATCCACAATTTATCCTCCTTTGCTTTTTGATCTGCTTTTTTTACTTCTGCTCCGGTAAAAATTTCAGATTTTAAAAGTCATTTATTTGCAATATTAACCCCAGGTTCATTTTTTGAATCAGTCAAATCGAGCAATTCTTTTTCTTTATTCTCTATATACTGTATACCTACTAACTCTAATAGTAAGCTAAAAGGAACATCCATGATGACTTTCCGTAAATCATAAGGGATTCATTGAAAAGGAATGAAGTCGATTACTTGAGAAAAGGTCATTAAATCATGTGGTGCTTCGTTGAAAGAAAGTGTGACTATCTAGTTCACAGATAGAGACAAAAAAATCAGTCATTATGACTGTAGAATGACATAAGTAAGGATAGGGAGACTTGCATGATTGTCTTTTCTATACATTATGGCTAACGATACAAGAAAGAGGGATGGATTGTTTGATCCATCCTTCTTTTCTTATTGAATTTTTACCACATAAAAATCTAAATTAACTTGGTCTTCATCGTTCTCAAAAACACTATAAGAAAGTATTTCATTGGTATAAATAGGTTTAGAAGTGCTGATGATTGATTCGGATATCGGACTGGCTATACCTTTTGCAATATTGAGAATATAGATTTGTTCCATGCCTCTACGAAATATAAGGGTATCTTCATTGATGAAAATAGGGGTATCGAGTGTTGTATTGATAGAATCATCTTTGAATATCTTGGCTTGGTTCAGTTTGTTTTTATTATAGATATAAAGGGAAGAACCATTTGTATAGGTGACATAATCGTTAAGATAAGTAAAATCAATAATTCCATCTTCTGTGGCAACCACTTTAGATTTTTCGCCATCTTCATTAAGATTTAAGGTGAATTTCTTTTCCCCATCTTTAAAAACGGATTTATAAAGAAGATAATTCTTAGAATCTAAATTTTCTTGAATAATATGGTAGGAGCCCTTTCGTTCTTGACTTTCATCTAGTTCATCTTTTTCTTTTATAGAGAGTTTCTTCAACTTGGTATCATAAAACATTAATTGAGATTGAATCGTTTTGGTTTTTTCATTTGCTGTGTATTTTACCCAACTAAGTGTACCATCACCGATTCGAACGGCAGGAGTGGGTGTTTCAAAATAGCTTCCGCCTGTATCAATCTCAGAAACTTTCAAATTGGATAAATTTAATGATTTGATTTTCCAGTCCACATCTGTCATTTTCCGGGTATCATATTCAGACCAATATAAAAATCCATCTTCTCCTGTCAAATTCCCAATCCCATCATTTACGTTCGTCTTATAAATAGGCTGACAGGTTCCTTTCTTTCTATCAAATAGCATAATGCGAGTTTGGGTCTCTTGGGAATCAACGAATGCTATCCCGTTATCATCTACATAATCAGGGGCCGTCATGGATTTCACACCACATTTTCCGCCACTGATGGAATATTTCTTGGTTTGAATTTTGTTATCCGTCCAGCTAGACAGATGTTCAATATACGTGCTTTTCGACTCTTCTTTGACTTCATTCGGCTCATTTTGAGGAACGGGTTTCTCCTCTTTCGTCACTTCTTCTTCCTTAACCACTTTTTCTTCCTTTTTGTTCTCATCAATGTCTGTAGAACATCCAGTTATAAAGAATGCCATAGCTAAGACTAAAGATTGATATTTACGCATTTTACTCATAACAGCACTCTCCATAATCAAAAAAATTCCTTGCAATCTAAATGGCCAATCTGAAAAGATCAGCCATTTAGGACTATTTTATTAGTACAGTAATGCTTGTCTGAAATGGGCGTTATTAGCGTTGTAAACACCTTTATGAGGATGCCATACATTACCCAATGTCACTCCTCGACCACCTTGGTCAAATGGGTCGGTTAAACGTACAAGGGCACTTGAGCTCGTTCTTAATGTAGAGTCTACTCCTGACACGTTTAAGATGTGTCCCGCCACACTACTTGTGTATTTTGGCATGTAGCTTGGACTAATCTTCAAATCCAATACCGCAGGATAATTCTTGCTTAAAGCATATTCAATTTTGTTAGACCAGTTAGAATAGGAACCAATAGAAATGTATACATAAGTGTTTTTGGATTGATTTTTATTTAAGATATCGTCTACTTTGGAGAATTCTGTCCCATCGGTTGTGGTTCCTAATTGAGATGCATAGGTAGATTGAGAACTGGAGGAACCTTTAAGGAATCCAACTACTTGCTTAACAGTGGCAGGACCGCACCAATAGTTCTTTTCTTGCTTGTAGGAAGGGACCCCTATTGTTTTATAAACACCATCTGGATCTGCCATAATATTCACCTTGGAGTTGATCTCAGCTTCTTTTTCTGCTGCTGCTTTCACTTGTTCCGCAGACATTTTATCTGGTGTAAAGTTAGGGTTATCTCCTGTACCAGATGCATGTGTGTTGATACTAGAAAAGGCAAATAAAGAACCTGCTAATATTAAACTCATTGATAACTTCTTCATATAATCCTCCCTTTTACTATTAATATAGCGGCCCGCTATAATTAGAAGTTTACAGCATCTGACAAATTATTCCTATGATAAAATCATCTGATATTTTCGACAATAATTGAGGAACCAACAACATATTTTGACAAGAAAAGCTGCAGCTCAGAATATGTTAATTCCTCCAATCGTGTATGGATATAGAGTCAATGCAACCGAACAGTCATCCCTGCTTATCTAAGAAATGTAAATGAGTTGGAGAAAGAATTAGAGAATCTAAAGCATGTATAGAGTTATGGCCAGAGCGATGGTATATTTCCTGACGAAATACAGAAATACACGAATTGATTGCTGAAATAAAAAACTGTCAAAACTAAATGTTGTAAATTTCAAATATGAAAGAGGAGTCCATGTACCCGTTAGGAATCTATAGAACTGGTAAGAAAGTCTCCCTTTTAATAATAATTTGAAAATTTCGGAAATAATATTATTAATATGATAATAATTAGGTTGAGATTTAGACAATCGAAAAAAAGAAGGGGAGAAAATGGTGGAAAATAGGAAATTAAGATTTTTTACATTTTTTAGCTTGGTGGTACTATTGCTGTACATGGGCGAAATATCTGGAGTAAATGCTGCACCTATTGGAGGAGCAGATAGTTACCGACTGTTCGACAATGATCATGGTGCGAAAGGAAGTTCCAACAATGCCATGGAGGGAACCTGGACATATGGAACTTACGGGAATGATTATAAAGGGGATCATCGAATAGCCAAAAATCGTGGGTCAGTATATGAGTGGAGATTCAAATCGGATTCAGGCAAACGTCAATATTATGCTTAGTTACGTCTCTCTGATTTTGTGAATCCGTCAGCTTCTTACATGGTTTGGACACATAGCCTTACTTCTGAGTTATCTTGGAGCAATGATGTGGGAGATAATAATCAGAATACGGCCTATCCAGGCTGGAATAAAATAGGGAGTAAGAAATCATATGACTCGGATACGAGATTTTTCAGAGTCATGCTTATTAATGGAAGTTATAAAACCGGTGTAGATGCTTCCGAAGTAGATTTCTATAAATAAAAAGGGGGATACTATGAATAAATTAAAGGTTACACTCTTAGCCACATCAATCCTTGTTGGTGGCACAGTAGTTGGGTACGGATTTACGAACCCTGATTCATATGCCAATGCAAGCGTGGAACAGAAAAAACAGGACAGCGTGTTTACCGCTGATGAGTTAAAACTAAGTTCAAAAGAGTACATCCAAAATGTACTGAACCCTATGTTGTTATAGTAAAAAATATAATCAGTAACTGCCTGCTTGAGTTCTTCAAATGAATAATAAACTTTACCATAATACATTTCCTGCTTCATGATTCCGAAGAAGTTCTCCATTGGTGAATTATCCAGACAGTTTCCCTTCCGGGACATACTTTGAAAGATGCCATTATCTTTTAGTTCGATAGGGGCTATCTTTTGTTATTTCAATTACTTCGTCTAAAGCATCCAGGATTGCTTTTGCGTTCGGGCGTTCTGAAAACCGATAAGTTAGAATTTCACCGTTAAACATATCTAGAAATGGATCTAAATAAGCCTTCTTGATGATTAGCTTTCCTTTAGAATCAGTCGAGTAATATTTAAATTCGGATGTATCGGTTGTTAATTTTTGATGTGGGATGCTTGTATGGAATCTGCGATTGACAAGGTTTTTTGAAATCTTGCCTATGGTACCTTTATAAGTGCTGTATTTACGTGATTTACGTGTGTATGAGGTACAAGTAATACCAAGTTTATTAGTAATTCTCAGGATTTTTTGTGATTTACGATATAGCCTCTCTTACGCAATTCCATATCAATTCGACGATAGCCATAATTCCCATTATGTTCGTCTACAATAGACTGGATCACCTTTTCAATCTCTTCATCAGGATTTGAATCATTAAATCGTTTTTGCCAATACATATAGGTTGCCTTTGGAAAACCTGTGGCTTCAAGGATAACGGCTAATTTGAATTCTTTTCTGAGTTCTTGGATGATCCTGGATTCTGTTTTAGCAGTCGGCTCGGAATATTTACCCCTGAAGCTCGGAGCTTTTTTAAATAGGCATTCTCCGCACGCAGTAATTCTATTTCTTTTAAAAGTTGTTCTTCCTTCGTCAATTTCTTTTCATCTATTTTCTTTTTCGGTTTATTGGACATGGATGGACGCCCCCTTGATGTAGAGAGCCCTTTAATACCTTCATTTTGCCATCTTCTCCACCAATTTTGAATCATAGGCGGTTCAGTGATGCCAAATTTTCTAGCAACTTCTGCAAAGGATTCTCCAGTTCTTTCCTTATAGTTTAGAACATCCATTTTAAATTGAACAGGATAATGCGTAGCTGTTTTTCTGGTAACCAAGCCTTGTTTCCCATATTGTTGGAACGCACTAACCCATTTTATTATATTGGTTTTACTTCGGATTCCAAATCTACTAGCCAAGGAACCATATCCACCCTCACCAGCTAAATAAGCGTTCACTACTTTTAGCTTAAAGTCTTCATCATATTTGACCACAAAAAAACACCTCGAAAGTTAGAATTGTTTCGTCTAACTTTCGGGGTGCACATCACGTGTTTGGTCTCTTTTTTATCTACTCTACAGGAAAAGGAGATTTTTTCTTTTTATACTTTGCTGGTACGTTCGCTTTGAAATCAGATGAATGGAAAGAGGAATCTGCTTTAAACTTTGTTGTTTCTAAGCTGGTCATAACCTCGTTATCCTTGCCATACTCCTCTAATTTCAATATGATTCCACGATTCTCATCAACCCACAATTTGAATGTATCTGCCTGATGCTTTTCAGCATAATATTCATTAAATGTTCCGGATATGATGACCGCATTTTGTCCAAGATACTTCATATGTCCACTTATTTCCCACTTTGAATAATCTTCTAAAAATCCTACAGCAATCTCTTGTGGAAATAGGGATACTGAAGCGGCTGACATATAGGTTGGATCCGTTCGATAATTATATACTTTTTCATTTTTCGAATGGTCATATCTTGATTCGATAGATTTGTCCGCCTTGTCCGATTTTACCTGTTCTTCTGTGACCTTTTCATCTATTTTCAATTCTTCGTAGGACTCTTTTTCTGGGAAAGTTTGAACAAGCGTTTGGCCATCATAGACAGTATTAATTTCTTGAACACTATCCTTAATTTTCACATTTGACCGATTTCCATTTCTTGTTTGAACCTTGTAATCTACGGAATGATTAAAACCAGCAGCCTTGCTTTTATAAACAAATGTTCCTTGAGCACTTTTGAAATTATCAATGCTATTCAGCATTTTGGAATGAATTTTGTCTTGATTAAGCGTCACCGTTTCAGCGGCCTTGGCGGTCTCTAATTTTTTATCGATAGAATAAATCCCTACACCTGTTAAAAGAGAAAAGGTAACTGCGATTGGAATCAACTTTTTCATAATAAC
>JBJEOB010000150.1:0-32676 GCA_051880495.1 Lachnospiraceae bacterium | reverse complement strand
CCATTTGCTTTAAGGCTATTCTATCACTATCTCAGCTTTAAAGCAAATGGTTTTTGATTATTATAAACTGATATGTCTGTCAATCAAAAATGAACAGCCAAACATACAGCCAATCATGACAACTGCATTGTAAATAATGCCCGGTATTGAATTGATAAAAATTTCGGAGAAATCCATTGCAACAACCAAATCATCCGCAATTATATGATTATTGATGTAAGTAACTGCCACCATAAGAAGGATGAAAAATACAACACTTATTATTCCCCTGAATCTGCTGTTGTATAGAAGTGTTGCCGACAATGTAATTGCAAGGTATGCTACTGTAACAACAGAAAGCACTGACAGGATAAAATATATCAGCCTTATCGTGAAATATCCCATAATCAGCGTAAGATCAATTCCCAAATGTTCTGCAAGCATCTTAATCAAATCAAAAATATGATACTGTTCATCTACCAATGTTCCAAGCAGTCCCAGATCAAGAACTGCCAGACCGCCAAGAACAATTGCGGTTGCAATTCCAAGTAAAAGCACATAGCACAGTTTAGAACCGATTATCTTTAATGACGAATTAGGTGTCATAAAGACCATATAGCTTGTTTTGGAGCAAAGTTCCTTCTGATAATTTGTAATTCCCAAAATGAATACTATTGCAAAACTGATTACTGATATCAGTGAAAGAAAAGATGAAGCAATTCCCATGTGATCTAATTTATCCATTGCAAATGATACAAGATAATATCCTTCAAGCCCAAACACAATAAAAGCAAGCGTTATAAGAACAGCCTTATTCTTTTTTAATTCATATTTTAATAAATTCAACATTTTACCTCATCCCCCTATGCATAAATATCCTTATATATATCAACAATCGACTTTCCCATAAGCTCTCTGAGTTCTTCAGCATTGCCCTGTTTAACAACCGCTCCGTCTTTTATGAAGACAGCATAATCAATAATTTTCTCGAGTTCATCAACAAGATGGCTCGATACAATTATTGCCCTGTTATCTGTTGCACTGCAGATAATTGTATTGATAATATTTTCCCTCGCAATAATATCAATACCGTTTAACGGCTCATCAAGCATTATAATCTTGGCATCCCGCGCAAGAGTAACCGCAATTTTTAGCTTTGCCATCATACCTGACGACATTTTGCTCACTTTGTCCTTGTGGGAAAGCTGCATTTTTTCCATTAATTCATTATATCTTTCCATTGAAAAATCATGGAAGAAGTCCTGATAATATTTTCCAACATCATTACAATTCATAAAGCTGTAAAAATAACCTTCTGTAGGCATATATGCAATCTCTGCCTTATGCTTGGTTGCAAGAGGTTCACCCTCCATAAGAATGGTTCCGCTTGTCGGCTTTGTAAGTCCTGCCACCATCTTCATAAAAGTAGTCTTACCGCTTCCGTTCGGCCCGAGAAGTGCATATATCTTTCCCGCCTCAATGTCGACAGAAATATCACTTACAGCTGTAACTGTCATATATTTTTTTACAAGATTTTCACACGATAACATAATTATCCCCTTTCAAAGTATTCCTCAATCGCCCTTATCATATCTTCTTTACCGTAACCGAGCTCCTTCATCTCGCTTACATACTCTTCTATTCGAAACTGCGCCATCTCCCTTTTAATGCTTTCATACTTGACCTGATCTTCTGTAATAAATGTTCCAAGTCCCCTTTTGGTAAAACACAGACCATCAAGCTCCATTTCATTATATATACGCACAGCCGTATTAGGATTAATCTGATACTTTACGGCAAGCTCCCTTGTCGAAGGCAGCTTATCTCCAAGCTTTAACTGCCCGCATACTATCTGTTTCTTAATGTCATTAATCACCTGCAGGTATATTGGTATGTTAGCCTTAAAATCCACGCACCCACCTCCTTATTCGTTTGTAAAAGCATATACATGTATTACTGTTATAGCTAGATAGTACACTATTGTTTTATCAATGTCAACTACTTTTTAAAATTTTTTATTTCATATCATATACTCTTTTACATCAACAACCGTAAGCTTACCCTCATTCACCGTAAAATGTATATCCATGCCGGCATAAGCCGTCTTATAAACTTTATCAGGTATATTCTGATGTGAAGGACGCGGATCCTGTTTAAGAAAGCTTACCGCACCTTCCCTCTTGTCGACATCCAGCCTCATAAGTAGTTCTTCCGGAAAATCTACCTGAAGTTCATAATCCTTTACTTCACCGCCGAATCCGGCACGTGCATCCTCATGTGAATCCACATATGGAAGATATGGCTTAATATCATATACCGGTGTTTTATCCATCATATCTATTCCTGCAATATGAAGAATCGGACCCTTTTTATCATCAAATTCTATTTTTTCAAGTCTCACACAGGATAGTCCGATAGGATTAGGGCGAAAAGGCGACCTTGTTGCAAATACTCCCATATGAGTCTTTCCACCAAGTCTTGGAGGTTTCACTGTTGCTGACCAATTTTCCCTTATTGCCTTAGAAAATTCCCACAGCACCCATATATGTGAATACTCATTAAGACCTCTGAATGCCTCTGTTTGTCTGTACTCGGGTTCAAATACTATCGTTCCTTTAAGTTCGTCGATAAGACTGCTCTGTCTCGGAACTCCGAATTTTGTCGGAAAATCTGTATATATTGTTGCGATTTTCTTCATTTCCATATAAAAATCTCTCCCATTATTTACTGTCATTACACAAAAGAATAATTTATTTTATGCATTTTGTCCACATCACTTATGCAACATTTTTATTGTAATTTGCACAAGAAAATGCTATATTTATTTGGATATTATTAATAATTAAGGAGGAGACTTTTATGAAAAAATTAACAGCTCTCGGACTGTCACTTGTTTTGGCAGTATCAATGCTTGCCGGATGTGGCGGCAACTCACAGTCTGCAAATGGCAGCAACTCAAAAAAAGTAACCGCTAAGGTTATCGAAATCGAACTTACACAGGAAGAATATGCTTTCGGTGTAGACAAGGCACAGCCTGAATTACTTGCTCAGGTAAATGAATTCATTGCGGAAATCAAGGCAAACGGAACATTTGAAGAAATCTGTAACAAGTATTTCGGTGACGGCACACCAACTCCTGTTACTTCAGCAGCCCTTGACCCTTCCAAGGATCAGCTTGTAATTGCAACAAATGCTGCTTTCGAGCCATTCGAGTATATGCAGGGTGAAAACTACTATGGTATTGATATGGAAATCGCTGCAGCACTTGCTGCAAAGCTTGGCAAAGAACTTGTTATTTCCAATATGGAATTTGATGCCGTATGTCTTTCTATCGGTCAGCACAAGTGCGATATCGCCATGTCAGGTCTTACAATCAAAGAAGACCGTAAGGAATATGTAGATTTTACAGATTCTTACTACAGTGCATCACAGAAGCTTATCGTTCCTTCAACAGATGACAAATTTGCATCATGCACAGACGCAGCATCTGTAGAAGCAATTCTTAAGACATTTGATTCAAACACAAAGATTGGTGTTCAGAACGGAACAACAGGCCAGTTCTACTGTGAAGGTGACCCTGACTGGGGATTTGAAGGTTTTGCCGTTACAACAGTAGGTTACAAGAACGGTTCTTTAGCAGTTCAGGATCTTTTAAATGGTAACATTCAGTATGTTGTCATTGACTCAGCTCCTGCTGCCTGCATAACAGAAGCTCTTAACAAAATGCAGTAATTATTACTGACACCAAAGATTGCGAGGTTTTTTCATGGGAAACTTTGGCTCAAAAGTAGACAAGTTCATAGAGATTTTTATAGATTACAATGGATATGTCCGCGTTCTTGAAGGTTTAAAGAATACTCTGTTAATAGCAGTAATCGGTTTGATTATTGGCATAATCATCGGAACGCTCATTGCTACCGTACGTGTAATACCAAAATACAAAGTACTTCCAAGAATACTTAACGGATTCTGCAGCTTCTATGTAGGTCTGTTCCGTGGTACACCTATGGTTGTCCAGCTTCTGGTATGTTATTATGTACTTCTCCCGTTAATGGGAGTGCGTATGACCGGTGTGCAGGTATCCATTCTCGTTTTTGGACTGAACAGTGGCGCATACATTTCCGAAATAATGCGAAGCGGCATACAGTCAGTTGATATCGGACAGATGGAAGCAGGACGTGCCGTAGGACTTTCTTTCGGAACAACAATGCTTAAAATCGTAATACCACAGGCCGTTAAAAATATACTTCCGACACTTGGAAATGAATTTATCACATTAATAAAGGAAACAAGTGTTGTAAGCTTTGTTGGTGCTGCTGACCTTTATGTAGCATTTAACTACATTGGAAGCAACAGTTATGAATTCATGGTTCCATACCTTGTAATGGCTATAATATACATAGTATTGGTACTCATCATTTCATTAGGAATTAAAATAATGGAAAGGAGCTTGAGAAAAAGTGATAGACGTCATTAATCTTGAAAAACACTATGGTGATAATAAAGTCTTAAACGGCATTAATATCACAATTGAAAAAGGCGACATAGTTGTTGTAATCGGTCCTTCAGGCTCCGGAAAAAGTACCTTCTTAAGATGCCTTAACTGTATGGAGGATCCGACAGGCGGACAGATTATATTTAACGGAGTCGATATTGCAGACCTTAAGGTCGATATCAACATACACCGCAGACATATGGGTATGGTATTCCAGCATTTCAACCTGTTTAATAATAAAACTGTAATCCAGAACATTATGCTTGCACCTGTCCACTTGCAGTGCAAGGATTTAAACAGGGCCAAACGTGATAATTTACTTCTTCCTATTACTAATCTGTTCAGGAAGGCATCTGACAAAAAGAAACCTGTGCCAATCACTACAACCAGGGCACAGATAATTGAAGATGCACGTAAAAATGCTCTTGAGCTTCTTGACCGTATTGGGCTTAAGGACAAAGCAGACGCTTATCCTTCTACACTTTCAGGAGGTCAGAAACAGCGTGTTGCCATTGTCAGGTCACTTGCCATGAACCCTGACGTTATTCTATTCGATGAACCGACAAGTGCTCTTGACCCGGAAATGGTCGGAGAAGTTCTTGATCTTATGAAATCTCTTGCCGCTGACGGTATGACAATGATTATTGTCACACATGAGATGGGCTTCGCAAGAGAAGTAGCCAACAGAGTTCTTTTCGTGGATGGCGGCCAGATTTTGGAAAGCGGCACACCTGAGGAGTTCTTTGGAAACCCTAAAAATCCTCGACTAAAAGAATTTTTATCTAAGGTTTTATAAACTTATGAGGCTGTATATGTATCCGATATGCAGCCTCTTTTTTTCTTTCCATTTTCTTACAAAAATCTTTGCATTTATCCTTCTTGTGTGTTATATTATGTATGTTTGCTTGAAAAAAGAGTTTTAAGCATATTATATTACCAACAAGTGCCATAAAATTATAAGAGACACTTTTGTTGAAAGGAGAAAAATTATGTCAGAGACAAAAAAGACAGGTGGCTGGCGTGAGAACAAATGGATCCGTGGAGCAATTCCGGCATTATTACTCCATATGAGTATCGGTACTGTTTACTGCTGGTCGATTTTTAGTCAGGAAATCGCAGAGTACATCGGTTTTAGCAAAGGTGCTACGGAATGGGCATTCAGTTTTGCAATCTTTTTCCTTGGTATGTCAGCAGCATTCCTCGGAAATATTGTAGAGAAGGATATTCATAAGGCTTCTCTTATTGCTTCAATTTGTTTTTCTGTGGGTATGATTGGTACAGGATGCTTTATCATGTATGGCGGTGCTCATAAGGGAAGCATGTTAGCTTTATTAGGTATTTATGTTTGTTATGGTTTCATTATGGGTGTTGGTCTTGGTACCGGTTATCTTTCCCCGGTTAAGACATTAATGCTTTGGTTTGAAGACCGCAAGGGTCTTGCAACCGGTCTTGCTGTAGCAGGCTTTGGTGCTGCCAAGGCTATCGCATCTCCAATTATGACAGCTATGCTTGGCGGACTTGGAGACGGCGCAATTTATAAAATGTTTATGATTCTTGGTGTTGTTTACTTTGTCATGATGTTCGTAGGTCATTTACTTCTTAAGAAGCCGGCCGGATGGCACGAACCTTCAGGTGATGAAAAGGGACCAAGCACATTTGAAGTGATTAAGTCTAAGCCAATTGGAACCTATATTGGTATCTGGTTAATGTTCTACCTGAACATTACATGTGGTCTTGCCTTAATTTCACAGGAAAAGATGATTATTAAGTGTATCGGCCTTGCTTCTATGGCAGGTGTTCTTTCAACAGTTTCTGCTATATTTAATGCAGGTGGCCGTCTTGGTTTCTCTGCCATTGCTGATGGAATGAAGGACCGTAATACTGTTTATAAGATTATCTTTGCTATTTCAATTGCTTGTACAGCGGTTGTTATCGCAACACAGGGTATTGTTAAGGCATACGATTTCGGTACAAATGAACAGAACATGCTTTTAGTTGTATTAGTACTTACATTAATCTTCGTTGTTAACGCAGGATACGGTGGTGGTTTCTCAAATGTACCAAACCTCCTCTCAGACCATTACGGAATGAGCAACATTTCAGCCATTCATTGTCTTACTCTTTCAGCCTGGGGTATTGCAGGTCTTACCGGTAACCAGATGGCAAGCTTTATCGTTAACAAGATTTGTGCTTCTTCTGCATATCAGGTAATGATTGACGGACATGAATATATGGTTAATCCGGTTGGATATCAGACCGTACTTTATGTAACGGTTGCACTTTACATAGTTTCATTACTTCTTAGCTTATTCCTTGTAAGACCTTCTGAGAAGGCTTTGGCTGCAAAGAAAGCTAAATAATATAAAAGGGGCTGTCGCAATAACGATTGAAAATTTTTGTTTTAACTTTTCTAAATTTAAGAATTTTTAATGGAATTTTAGACTTTTGCTCGTATTATGAAATGTAAATTGCGGCGCCTTCAAAGACTAAAAAAGACAACATATAGTTCATGTAGATTCAGGTGTTTTAAGCCCGCCGGTACTTAATGAGTGCGTAGCGCGAATTTAGTATCCGCTGCGAGGCTTAAGCAGCGCGAGCGTGCCTGAACTGCAGAACTATATGTTGTTTTGACGTAGAAAAAGAGGCGGTGCACTAATTTCTTAATGCGACAGCCCCTTTTTTCTATAAAAACAATTCCGTTGAAAAATATCTCTCTGCTGTATCAGGCAGTACCGTGACAACAGTCTTACCTTTTCCAAGTTTTTTAGCAAGCCTTAGTGCTGCAACAACATTAGTTCCGCTCGATATACCACACATAAGTCCTTCTTTGGAGGCAAGGTCTCTTGTCATACAAATAGCTTCCTCATCAGTTACAATCGCAATATCCGAATATATCTCCTGATTAAGTATTGCAGGAACAAGTCCGTCACCGATTCCCATCTGGATATGCGTACCAATGCTTCCTCCCGAAAGAATTGCTGCATTTTCAGGTTCTACCGCCCATATTTCCACGTCAGGATTAGCTTCCTTTAAAACTTTTCCGATACCTGTGATTGTTCCGCCTGTTCCAATACCGGAACAAAAGCCGTCAATTTTCTTTCCTGCCTGATTTATTATCTCTATTCCTGTCTGTTTGCAATGTACCTCAACATTAGCCATATTTTCAAACTGCTGCGGAACAAAAACGTTTGGATTTTCCTCCCTCATTGCAAGTGCAAGCTCAATACAGTTTTGAATACATTTGCCTATGTCACCGTCATCATGCACAAGCTTCACGTCTGCACCATAATGTTTAACAAGCTTACGTCTTTCCTCGCTTACCGAGTCCGGCATAATAATAACAGTCTTATACCCTCTTACTGCACCTACAAGTGCAAGACCAATTCCCTGATTACCGCTTGTAGGTTCAACAATTATTGTATCCTTATTAATAAGCCCCTTCTTTTCAGCATCAAGAATCATATTATATGCAGTACGGCTTTTTATGGAACCACCTACATTTACAGCCTCATACTTAACCAGCACCTCTGCGCAGTCCTCACCCACAAGATGATTGAGTCTGATAAGCGGTGTATTTCCCATCGCCTCAAGTACATTTGCGTAAATCATTAATCAAATTCTCCTTACATAAATCCTCAAACTAATTTATTATATCATATTCCAAATATTTCATAAATGATAATTTAAGAATACTTTTAAAAACTTTAAAAAGACGCCTCACAACCATGTGAGGCGCCTTTAAACTACAACCTGTGTATTTTACTTATCTTTGATTTCGCTGTGAAGCTCCTGAATAGACTTTATCTCACATCTTTCGTTCTTCTTAAGATATGCAATGCCTTCTGCAGTAGCCTTTGCAGCTGCAATAGTTGTCATATAAGGTGTCTTGGTCTTGATTGCGGCCTTTCTTAAATAACTGTCATCATGAACGCTTTCCTTACCACTTGGCGAATTAATAATAAGGCTTATTTCGCCATTGGTAATCGCATCAAGAACATTTGGACGTCCTTCATATAACTTCTTAATCTTCTCTGCAGGAATACCTGCATTTGTAATAAGCTCGTATGTCGTACCTGTAGCAACAATCTTAAATCCGTTGTCATAGAATTTCTTTGCTACTTCAACAATTTCTTCCTTATCCTTGCGGTTTACCGAAAGAAGAACGGTTCCTTCCATCGGAAGCTTGGCTCCTACACCTTCCTGTGCCTTGAAGAATGCCTCACCATATGATGGCGATAAACCAAGTACTTCTCCCGTTGAACGCATTTCCGGTCCAAGAATCGGGTCTACCTCCTGGAACATATTAAATGGGAATGCTGCTTCCTTTACACCATAATATGGAATTTCCTGTTCTTTTAATGCAGGTACCGGTGATGGTCTGCCTGTCAGCTCGCTTGTAATAATATCCGTTGCAATAGGTACCATTCTTACATTACATACCTTTGATACAAGCGGTACGGTACGTGATGCACGTGGGTTAGCTTCGAGGACATATACTTTGCCCTTCTCGATGGCATACTGCATATTCATAAGGCCCTTAACATGCATTTCCTCTGCAATTTTTCTTGTATATTCCTTAATAACCTTAACATTCTCTTCTGAAATGTGAACAGAAGGGATAATGCATGCCGAGTCACCTGAGTGAACTCCTGCAAGCTCAACATGTTCCATAACTGCCGGTACAAATGCATGTGTTCCGTCACTTATCGCATCTGCTTCACACTCCAATGCATTATTGAGGAAACGGTCAATAAGTATAGGACGGTCAGGTGTAACACCAACGGCAGCTCTCATGTAGTCTCCCATGCTTTCATCATCATATACAACTTCCATTCCGCGTCCGCCAAGTACATAAGAAGGACGAACCATTACAGGATATCCAATCTTATTTGCAATTGATACAGCTTCGTCCACTGTTGTTGCCATTCCTGATTCAGGCATTGGAATTTCAAGCTTCTCCATCATTTCACGGAAAAGATCACGGTCTTCTGCAAGATCGATTACTGACGGAGATGTACCTAAAATTTTAACTCCGTTCTTTTCAAGGTCAGCCGCAAGATTAAGTGGTGTCTGGCCGCCAAACTGTGCAATTACACCGAGTGGTTTTTCCTTCTTGTAGATACTTAAAACATCTTCAAGTGTAAGAGGTTCAAAGTATAATTTGTCTGATGTATCATAATCCGTAGAAACCGTTTCAGGGTTACAGTTAACAATAATTGTCTCAAATCCAAGCTTCTTTAATGCAAGTGCCGCATGAACACAGCAGTAATCAAATTCGATACCCTGACCGATTCTGTTAGGACCACCGCCAAGAATCATAATCTTCTTATTGTCAGATACAGGATTCTTGTCTTCTGAATTGTATGTTGAATAATAATAAGCACTATTCTCAGTTCCTGATACGTGAACGCCTTCCCATGCTTCTTCTACGCCAAGACTGATTCTCTTATCACGGATAACATCTTCCGGAATTTCAAGAATCTGGCTTAAATATTTATCTGAAAATCCATCCTTTTTGGCCTTGATAAGAAGTTCATCATCCGGCAGGCTTCCTTTATACTTAAGGATTTCTTCTTCCTCATCAACCAGTTCCTTCATCTGGTTAATGAAGTAATGCTTAACCTTGGTGATTTCAAATATTTCATCTGCTGTTGCACCCTTTCTAAGTGCCTCATACATAATAAAATGACGTTCTGAAGATGGTGTAATCAGCTTTTTAAGCAGTTCTTCCTTGGAAAGTGAATCAAAATTCTTAGCATGGCCAAGACCATAACGTCCGGTCTCAAGACTTCTGATTGCCTTCTGGAAAGCTTCCTTGTATGTCTTACCGATACTCATTACTTCGCCTACGGCACGCATCTGAGTACCAAGCTTATCTTCAACACCCTTAAACTTCTCAAATGCCCATCGTGCAAACTTAATTACAACATAGTCTCCGTCCGGGACATATTTATCCAGTGTACCATATTTGCCACATGGAATATCCTTAAGTGTAAGACCTGTTGCAAGCATTGCTGAAACCAGAGCAATAGGGAATCCTGTTGCCTTTGATGCAAGTGCTGATGAGCGTGAGGTACGTGGATTTATTTCAATAACAATGATACGGTCTGAAACAGGATCATGAGCAAACTGTACGTTTGTACCACCTACTACCTGAACCTTGTCTACAATCTTATAGGCCTGCTCCTGTAATCTCTTCTGACATTCTTCTGAAATTGTAAGCATTGGAGCAGAGCAGAAGGAATCGCCTGTATGAACTCCAAGCGGATCAATATTTTCAATGAAACAAACGGTAATCATATTACCTTCTGAGTCACGAACAACCTCAAGCTCTAATTCTTCCCATCCGAGAATAGATTCTTCTACAAGCACCTGTCCAACCAGACTCGCCTGAAGTCCTCTTGCACAGACTACCTGTAATTCATCCCTGTTGTATACGAGTCCGCCGCCGGCTCCACCCATTGTGTACGCCGGACGAAGTACAACAGGATAACCGAGCTTGTCAGCTATAGCTAAAGCCTCATCTACAGAATATGCAACTTCACTTCTTGCCATTTCGATTCCAAGTGAATCCATTGTCTTCTTAAATTCGATTCTGTCTTCACCTCGTTCAATGGCATCCACCTGAACACCGATTACCTTGACATTATATTTGTCCAAAATACCAGCTTTATAAAGTTCTGAGCACAAATTAAGGCCGGACTGACCGCCGAGATTTGGCAATAATGCATCAGGACGCTCTTTTGCAATAATCTGCTCGAGACGCTCAACATTAAGAGGCTCAATGTATGTCACATCAGCCGTCTCCGGATCTGTCATGATTGTTGCCGGATTAGAATTTACCAGGACAATCTCATAGCCTAATTTCTTTAACGCTTTACATGCCTGTGTACCTGAATAGTCAAACTCACAGGCCTGTCCGATAACTATTGGACCGGAACCAATAATAAGTACTTTGTTAATATCTGTTCTTTTTGGCATAATACCCTCCCTGATTTTCAGATGTCATTGTTCTCATATTGTTAATTAAAATAATTAATTTACAGTATAAACACCCATATCTAAGGTATTATAACACAAAAAATTAATTTTGTATATTTGAAAAATTATCATTATTAATCATTCTGCAAGATGCGCCTTAACCTGCTGTGCAGAATGTGTTGCTGCCAGTCCCTCCATTCCGGTCTCTTTCAGGCACGAAGGAAGCTGTTTGCCAATTCTTCTCATTGAATCAATTACCTCGTCAGGTGCAATTGCACTTCTGATTCCTGCAATTGCCATCTGTGATGATACGACAGCATTAACCGCTCCCGATACATTTCTTTTTATACATGGCACCTCGACAAGACCGGCTACCGGATCACATGTAAGTCCCAGCATGTTTTTAAGAGCAAATGCACTTGCATGCAAAATATCTTCATTTGTACCGCCTAAAAGAAAAGTTAACGCACCTGCTGCCATTGCACTCGCCGAGCCGATTTCAGCCTGACAGCCTCCCTCAGCGCCTGAAATACTTGCACTTGTGGCAATTACTTCACCGATTCCTCCTGCAACATACAAAGCCTTGATAATGTCGTCCTCGGATACATTTTTTTGCTCCTTATACGTCAGCAAAACCGCAGGAATAACACCACATGAACCCGCCGTTGGCATTGCAACTATTCGTCTCATGCAGGCATTCGATTCTCCCATTTTGACTGCCTTTTCCATTACCTGTGTCAAAAAATCGCCAATTAACCGGTTCTTTCTGTTTCTGAATTTCTCAAGCTTTTCGCCATCACCACCTGCCATCCCGCTCGCAGAACGCAGATTGGGATTATAATTACTGTCAGCATCTTTCATTGCATAATACATTTTTCTCATGGTTTCAAATGATTCCTCTTCTTTGACATTTCGCTCCTGACAGTCAGAATTTAAAACAACCTTCCAGAACGGAATATTATCTCTATCCGAAATCTCTGTTATTTCATACAGCTTTGCAAATCCCATCACACTTCCTCCATTCCACTTTCTACATTCTCCAACAGGCTGTAATATGTTACCTTCTCAACACCTTCCAGATGTTCAAGCCACTTAATGGAATCAGCAGGTATTTCCTGATCACACTCAATTACCATAACGGCATTGCCTCCACGATTGGCGCGATACAGCTGCATAGCTGCAATATTGACCGATTTATGTGCCAGCATACTGGTAACCTCAGCAACATGTCCCGGCTGATCCATGTTATGCACAATAAGTGTCGGATAATCTCCCGAAAAATTAGCATCAAGCCCGTCTATCTTCGCAATATTTATAACAGACCCGCCAATGGACTGGCCTATTATTTCAAGCTGTCTTCCATTTACACCTGTCAGAATGAGCTGAACGGAATTAGGATGTCCATCCGCAAGGGCGGCCTCACCAAATACCAGTTCCATTCCCATACTCTCTGCAATCTTAAAGCTGTCAGGAATCCTTGAATCATCAGGTTTCATACCAAGAAGTCCCGCCACAATTGCAAACTGTGTTCCATGTCCCCTGCCTGTTGCAAGAAATGAACCATACAACAAAATTTCAGCCCTGGAAATCGGTTCACCAAGCAATTTTCTTGCCACATAGCCAATCTTAACGGCACCGGCCGTATGCGAACTTGACGGGCCTACCATTACAGGTCCTATAATGTCAAATAAATTCATATATACCTCCCAAAAAAGGGCTTTTACATCGCAGATTATTAATCTGTGCTGCAAAAACCCTTTTTATACAGAAAATCAAAAAGCTTTTTTATATAATTCTATAATATCCTCTTTGGTAGTGCTTCGCGGATTAACCAAAATGTTTCCACTCTTCATTGCATCGTCCGACATCGCCTCAAACAACTCAGGCTTTACTCCGACCTCCTTAAGACATGATGGAATTCCAAGTTCTTCATTCAATGACCTAAGCTCCACAGAAAGCATATCCGGCGTGAAAATTCCCTTATCTACCGGTCCCTTTGCAATACATCTGTAAATGTCATAATATTTTCCGCAGTCGGCAAGTCCATTAAATTCAACTACCGTCGGAAGAAGAATTGCATTTGCAACACCATGTGCAACATCAAAATACGCGCTTACAGGATGACTCATTGCATGGACATTACCAAGCCTGGCATGTGAAAATGCTATTCCCGCAAATAATGAGCCAAGCATCATTGCCTTGGCTGCCTTCTCATTTTTTCTGTTTGCCACATAACAGCGGATATTTTCGCCGATAAGCTGCAATGCCTTCATTGCAAAAATATCTGAAAAAGGTGATGCAGCAAGCGAAATATACGCCTCAAGCGCATGCACCATGGCATCAACTCCACATGCCGCTGCCGTTTTTACCGGTACACTTGTTATAAGCTCGGGGTCAAGAATTGCATAGGCCGGCAGAAGGTAATTGCTTACAACGGTTAGTTTATAATTTCTGTCATGATCGGTTATTACGGAAAATGCCGTCACTTCCGAGCCTGTACCGGCTGTCGTCGGTATCGCAATCATCGGAACTACCGGACCCGGCACCTTACCTGGGCCTTCGTAATCAGTTATTTTCCCTCCGAATGTAGAGACTACCGCCACTGCCTTGGCAACATCAAGAGGCGAGCCGCCACCGAAAGCTACGATAAAATCAGCACCGCTTTCCTTAAATAAATTCGCTGCCCGTTCAACGGTATTTGTACTCGGGTTACCCTCTGTTTCAGTAAATGCCTCGCTGTCAATTCCTGCACCGCTTAATGCTTCCTTACATTTACCAACCATTCCAATCTTATTAAGATGTGGGCCCGAAATAATAAATGCCTTCTTTTTGCCCAGTTTTCCGGCAAGTTCGGGAAGCTTTGATAAACTTCCCCTGCCAAATACTATATTCTGAGGTATGGAAAATGAAAATGCTTCCATTATTTCACCACCTTAGCTTAATGCTTCCAAAGAAGCCTTAATTATATCAACTGCCTCGTCACAATCCTTTTCAGTGATAATAAGTGGCGGAATCATACGGATTATATGTGCTCCTATGGCTGTGATAAGCAGATGTCTGTGAAGACACTCATGCTTAACATCAACACCGCTTATTGTATCATCAAATTCAACACCTACTAAAAGGCCCTGGTGTCTGACCTCCTTAACATGAGGAAGTGTTTCAAGCTTCTTTGCAAAGTAATCGCCCATCTTCTTAGCATTTCCGGCAAGGTCACGGTCAAGAAGCTCGTTAACCTCTGCAAGTGCTGCCGCACAGCATACAGGATGACCGCCGAATGTTGTTCCGTGTGAGCCCGGTGTAAATGCCTTTGCAACTTCTTCGGTTGCGCATATTGCACCTATTGGCATTCCTCCGCCAAGTGCTTTTGCCATTGATACGATATCAGGCTTGATTCCATAATTCATGAATGACATTACGGCACCTGTTCTGCACCATCCTGTCTGAACCTCATCGATAAGAAGAAGCATTCCCTTTTCATCACAGAACTCACGAAGTCCCTTCATAAATTCCATTGTTGCAGGATGTACACCACCCTCGCCCTGAACAGGCTCTACCATAATGGCAATTGTATTTTCGGTACATGCATTCTTAAATGCTTCAAGGTCATTATATGGTGCATAAGAGAAACCATATGTCATAGGTCCAAATCCCACCTGGCAGCCATTACCCGGCTGGCCTGTCGCCGACATCGCACCGAATGTTCTTCCGTGGAAGCCCATCTTTGCAGTAACAATGTGATATCTGTTAGGGCCGTATTTTTCAACGCCGTACTTTCTCGCCATTTTAATCATAGCTTCATTCGCTTCAGTACCCGAGTTCTGATAGAAAATCTTGTCCATTCCGATGGTTGTACAAATCTTTTCTGCCAGAAGTGCCTGTGGAATTGTATATGGATAGTTAAATGTATGCATTATGTCTGCAACCTGATCCTGAACAGCCTTTACAACCTTCTCATTACAGTTACCTGCTGAGTTTACTGCAATACCTGCATAAAAATCGAGATACGGTGTGCCGTTTTCATCATAAATATACTGATCCTTTGCCGTCTCAGCAAGGAAATCAAATCTCTCATATGTCTCAATCATATACTTATTTACTTTGTCTTTAATATCCTGGGCCGTTAAACCTGTGTCTTTTAACTTCATAACCCGTTCCTCCTTAAATCTCTTATATTATTCTATTGTTTTAATCATGTCCGGTGTAATATAACCCTTTATAATCAGATACTGTTCAATAAGCTTTACACACTCATTCACGCCTACCTTTTCACTGTTAAGCGTCATGTCGTAATTAATAGGGTTGGTCCAGTTCTTTCCATGTGTGTAATAGTGATAATAATCAGCTCTGAACTTGTCCGTCTGAGTTATTGTTGCATTAGCCACCTCTTCCGTGACACCCATATGTTCTATCGTTCTCTGTACACAGAATGCTCTTGGTGCTTCAATATAAACACTCACTACATTACTGCGGTCTCTTAATACATAGTCAGCACATTTACCAACAATGACGCATGATTCCTGATCAGCAAGACTATTAATAATCTTACTCTGATATTCAAACAGCTTGTCATCAGAGACGAACTTCTCATTTCTTGCTATATAACTCTTGGTTTTTGGAAGTCCTTTTAAGAAGCTTGAGAAACCTCCATTATTTCTTACCTTTTCATTAACCTCCTGAAAAAGCTTCTCATCCAGTCCGCTCATCTGGCTTGCAAGTGTCAGAATACGGTTCTCATAACAGTTTATACCAAGCTCTTTTGCCAGCTTAGAGGCAATTTCCTTACCTCCGGTGCCAAAGCCTCTGGCAAATGTTACAACAAAATTTTCCATTTAACTACGCCTCCTATTCTTTATCCCGCAAGATATCTGCTAAGGAATTCTCTTGTACGAGGATTCTTAGGATTGCTGAATAATTCTGATGGTGCCGCATCCTCAGCCACATAACCGCGGTCCATAAATATTGTTCTCGTGGATACATCTCTTGCAAATGCCATTTCATGAGTGACAATAATCATCGTAAGACCGGTTGTTGCAAGCTGTTTCATTACATTTAAAACCTCTCCGACCATCTCAGGATCAAGTGCCGAGGTAGGCTCATCAAACAATAACACTTCCGGATTCATACACAGCGATCTTGCAATGGCAACACGCTGTTTCTGTCCACCTGAAAGCTGTGCCGGCTTAGCATTTATGTATGGTGCCATTCCAACATTCTTTAAATGTGTTATAGCTCTGTCAAATGCTTCTTCCTTTGAAAGGTGAAGCACCTTTCTGGTACAAAGCATACAATTTTCTAATACTGTCATATTGTTGAAAAGATTAAATGACTGGAATACCATGCCAACTTTTGATCTGTACTCATTAATCTCACGCTGGACATCACGTATTTCCTTTCCATGATACATAATCTTTCCTGAAGTCTGATGCTCAAGTTTATTAATACAACGCAGCAGTGTAGATTTACCTGAGCCTGATGAACCGACTATGCAAATGATTTCACCTGCTTTTACATCGATATCAATTTTTCTTAAGACCTCATGATCTCCAAAGGATTTACTCAAATCCTGAATTGAAATAATAGTCTCGCTCATACTACACCTCCTTACTGATTATCCATATATTCAACAGCTAAAGCATAATCTGTTCTGCCCTTCATCTTCTTTTCCATGAAGATGAACAATTTGTTGAACACAAAGCATAATACAAAATAGATAACTGCAATTACCAGATATGACTCAAAATACTTGTAGTAGTTACCGCCTACCGTTTTTGCAGCCATGAAAAGTTCCTGTACCGCAATAACATTTAACACTGATGTCATCTTAAGATTAGTTAAAAATGTATTTGCCATTTCAGGAATAATGTTTTTAAAAGCCTGCGGAAGTACAACATAAAACATCGTCTTCATAGGCGACATACCCATTGCCCATGCGCCCTCGCGCTGTCCAATGTCAATCGAACCGATACCGCCTCTTACGGTTTCAGCCATATAGGCTCCTGTATTTAACACTGTAACAAGTATACCTGCAAATACAGGAGTCATATTGAAACCGGCCTGTCTTAAACCATAATAAATGATCATTGCCTGAACAATCATTGGCGTATCTCTGAATAATTCAACATAAACTGATGCTATTGCTTTTAACAATCTGAACAGGAATTTCTTTATAACATTATCGCCTTCATTTATTTTGGCGTCCTGAATAATTCCTATCAGATATCCAAGCACAAATCCAAGTAATGTTCCGATCACAGCAATATACAAAGTAAGCCATGTTCCCGCTGCAAACATTTCAAAATATTTCTTTGCAAGGAAAACCATCCATTCAAAAGAATTACCCGGATTATCGATTGTTAGTAATATAAATCCCATAAACATACCTCACTTTTACTAATATCCGGATTTACATCCGTGTTTTCTTAATTAGTTTGCTGCAGGCTGCTGTGTGATTACCTTATTCATGAGTTCATCCATCTTAGCCTTATCATTCCAGCCTATAGCAACCATAGCTGCCTGAATCTTATCTCTAAGTTCTGTATCTGACTTTCTTGTTGCGATACATACATTTACCATTTCATCATCACCTGTAAATGTATCGCTTGGATCTAATGTAATAATCTTTAAATCACTGTTAGTTAACAATGCAGACTGTGCTGTAGGCAAATCTACTACACATACATCAGCTACACCATTTGAAATAGCAATGAAGCATTCTGATGTTGTCTCATAATTAGCACCTGTAACTCCGCCCTGAACCTGGTCAAGAAGTGGAACCCAGCCTGTTCCAAGCTGTGTTGTTAACTTGCAGCCTGTTCCGGCAAGATCAGACAACTTTGTAACATTTTCATAAGCTCCGCCCTTCTTAACTACGATACAGTTGTCTCTGTAGTAGTAAGGATCTGTAAATAAGTATGCTAATTCTCTTTCAGCTGTACGACCCATACCTGCGATAATACAATCATAATCACCGGCATCCATTGAAATACCGATTGATGACCATTCAACCTTATGAATTTCAAGTTCCATTCCTAACTGTTCTGCAATCATCTGTGCTACAGCTACATCATAACCATATGCATAATAATTTGAACCATAAATCGGAACTGCTACACTTCCGTCCGGTGTACTTGCAGAATCCTGTGTCCAGTTAAATGGTGCGTATGCACATTCCATACCAACTCTTAATACAGGCTTATCACTTGTAGTTCCAGCATTTGTACCTGTTGTGCTGCTGCCTGATGAACCACATCCTGATAACATTGCGACTGCCATTATACATGCCGCCATCATTGCAAATAATCTTCTTCTCTTCATAGTGCCCTCCTTCTTATCGTGTCATCACGATAAATGCATTATTATAAACAAGATAGAGAAATTGCTGCGCAATTTCCTTTCAAGGTTAGGGTGTCAAAAGCCAAATGATAAATTTTTCTTCGTCAGCTTGCACAAAATTTATTTCTTCGTTCCGATGTGCTAAACACTGCGATGAACCTCAGCTGAGTTTCATCTCCGTAGCACATAAGTCACTCATCTAATAAATTTTGTGCAAGCTGACGCATATATTTAATTATTTGGCTTTTGACACCCTAATCCTTTCAAACAAAAAGCGCTAGATGAAACTTTTCGTTTCCCTAGCGCCTTTGCTTGTTATATGCATTCTAATCTTTTATGATAGAATTTACAATGTTCAAAATGCACAATCGTAATTGGCATTTTGCATAATGGTTGTTTAATCTGTTCCGTTACGGCAAAGGAGCCTCCCAAATCGTCACCCCGTGCCATTCAATCCTTTCAATACTCTCCGGTGCTACAACACTCGGAAACGTATAACGGTATTGGGCCCATCCGCTATCGGAATTTCCTCCGCCGCCACCGGATTGTAATGTAATTGTGGTTCCATCCCGAAGCGTACATACCGGTTTATCCGGTTCACCGGATCCAAACTGTATAAAATCATAATCTTCCTTTGTCATACCTGTTATGATTAGTTCCATTGCGTCGAATTTGATATGATTAACCATAAGCGAACTCGTCCTGTTATCCACTGCCGGCACTAAAACCTCACAGGCCTCATCGATTTTTACCACCTCTGTCTCCAGTAAAAATGAAGTACTCCACATACCTTCTGCCAGTATGGTCTGTTCCGCTGCCACATGCTTCTTTAATTTTAATTTTAATTTTTCCAGATGTTCCCATGTTGTATCGACTGGTTCACATGCGCCATGGGTAATGTCATCATATGCGGCATCAAACGTTGCAGCATATTTCACCCGAATCCTTCCGTCCTCGAGTTCTGCCGTTTCATACTGAGACCACAGACCGGTAATCACATTCTGCAATACCAGCTTCTTCATGTCTTCCTTTGATGCATCATCACATACTATTGTCATGAAAAAGTAGTCGGAATCATCATAAAAACCCTCTTCTTTCGTAAATCCGAAATCCTCTATATAACATTCCGGATATTTTTCCGAAAAATAAATCTTATCCTCTCCCGCTGTTTTCCCCTTCAATAAATCTGCCACTGTCATCTGCACACTGATATCCTCAAAATCCTGATATTTTATGATTGGATTCTCCAGTGCAAATTCAATTATCTTTCCTTCCAGATCCACATCATAATTACTATATTGGATTTCGAAGGTAATGCCGCTTAAATCATCTGCCACCGAAACAGGAACTGCCATGCATGCCACAGCCATGCTCGTGTCGTCCTCACCATATCTTCGTTCCGCAATGAATTTTTTTGTTTCTCCATCCATTGTTACCGATATGGTGCTGATTTTGGCATTTGTTGTAATCGGAACATGGTTTTCATTTTCCTCAAGAATCGGTGAACCATCCTTTGATTTTATGGTTGCACTTACATAAAGCTCATGACCATTTGTGGCATATTTTCCCCATTCCACCACAAGATTGTCTGCATTGGTCACTACATTTTCCGATTTTTTTGAATCCTCCACATTGTATACCGGTGCATCACTCTCTGCCTGATTCAGATGCCCCTCATACTTTTCAAATTGCACGTGCTGATACAACCTCCGGAAATATTCATATCCGAATACGCTTCCCACCGAAACTACCGCAAGTGCAGCTGCAATGACTGCCACTTTTACAACACTTTTCAGATTTTTGTTTTTCTTAGTTCCCCTTCTTACCGATTCCGTTTCTTCAAATGTAACCATTCCGGCACAGCTTAAAATCTCTTTTAACTTTTCCTCTTCTGCCACCATTCCGGATAGTTCCCCGTCTAACCGCTTTTTAATATCCTGCCGATTCTTCCAGTTTTCCATCAAACCTCACTCCTCTCAAATCATTCTTTAAAATCTCCCTTGCCTTCTTTAGCCTGAACTCCACCGTTGTTCTTGGAACATTGGTAATCTGTGCTATCTCCTTCGTTGATAATTCCTTATAATAGAAAAGAACTACCACTTCCCGGTATTTCTCCTCAAGTCTCCCTATGGCGCGTGAAAGTACCATCTTATCCTCTGCCATGGAATAAGCGGATTTTTCTCTGTTTTCAGGCTTATCCTCATACTGCATCTCAAATTCCTCATCCGTCATAGGCAACGAATGCTTCGTCTTTAGTTCTTCCAGAAAGTCCTTACAGCAATTAATCGCAATCCTTGTAATCCACGTCTTGACTTCACTTTTCCCGTGAAATTTTCCATAATGCCGGAACACCCTTACAAATGTTTCCTGCATCGCATCCTCCGCCAGCTGGTAATCCCTCAGATACAAATAGCACATCCGCAGAATTCCCGTAGCATGCTCCCGGTACAGCCCGGCAATCATCTCTTCATAATCCGTACCATCCTCCTTATTCATTAATTCCATCACCCTCTCTCCTACAAATTTCTCTCGTAAAATGTCTTACATCCATTAGACTAATTTTTCTCCACCTCTCGGAGTCAAAAAAAAGATAGAAAATTTGCAACGCAATTTTCTATCAGTATCCGTGTGTCAAAAGCCAAATAAAGCATATTGGGTTTTTGACTCCATATTATATAAACATAAGCCTTTTTACCAAAATACAGTTTACCAGATCAAGATACTCCGTATAATCATCAAGTTCTATTCCAAGCAGTTCCTCTATCTTATTAATCCTGTATTGCAGTGAATTCCTGTGTATGTACAAATCCTCGGCAGTCCTGCCGACACTAAATCCATTCATGTAATAGGCAAGCACTGTTTCAACAAGAAATGTGCCATTTGCATGGTCATACTCTTCAAGCTTATTTAATTTCTGATTACAGTAATCCAAAATTTCCGACTGGTTATCGCTATTGAACATATACTTATATATGCCCATTGCACTTGCACTTATAACTTTCCTGTTCTTAGAATGAGGCAGATAATCTTTTTTAGGCAGCAGGCTCTTGGCCTCCTGATAACTCTTTTCAAAATCCTTCGGATTCTTATATGCACTTCCAAGTATACAGGTACTCTTTATCATCCCTCCAAACTGAGGACTTTCATCCAGAGCCCTGAGCATTTTCTCCAGTTCATTTTCAATTTCGTTATTTTCTTTTGCCTCAAACAACAGGACAAACTTATTTAAAAAGCGCATAAACATAGGATGACCCTTCATATTGGTGACTTCCCTGTTCAGGCAGTTAGCATAATATTCATACATGTGCTCATCCTGTTCAAGATTAATTCCGTATTTTCTGTCAACCGCAATTATGCCGACACGGTAGGGTTTCGAAAAATCCAGACCAAACTGTCCCGAAATCTTCTCAATATATTTATCATTTATGTCATATCCAAAAAGCAGATTATACAGATAATCTCCCGTTCTTTTATTCTGCACGTTGGTTTCAAGCAGAAGGACGCCGACACTTTGTGCAATATCAACGAACGACGCGCCCTCCCAGCGGACATAAAAAAGCGGAAGTTTTAATTCATCTGCCCTTAAAATAATGCTTTGAGGGACCTCTTCCCTGTCATCTACAACCGAAATGGCAAGTCCCGAAATTCCCAGCTCATTCAGTTCCTCCATTGAACGTGCCACTTCATCAAAATCAAATCTGACATAATCAACAACTATCAGCGCAAAATTTCCCTGATTCATATGATCCGCATATGGTCTTGTCTGAACCATATATGTCCACGATACCATTCTGTCAAGGCCTGCTTCCCCCGAAATTAATTCAACGCCGTCTAATTTGAGATTTAAAATATCCCTGCATGTAACCATATTTTTTCTCCTGATTTACGTATTGGCCAAGTTTCTTACAAGATAGAGAAATTTCAACGAAATTTCCTATTATACAAAATATCAGCCCCGGTTAAAGCCGGGGCTGGTGTAATGTTAAGAAAGTATTTAATAATTTGCTTCTCTTACTTCAAAATAGCTCTTTGGATGAGCACATACAGGGCATACCTCAGGAGCCTTGGTTCCTACAACAATGTGTCCACAGTTGCGGCACTCCCAAACCTTAACTTCACTCTTTTCAAATACCTTGGCTGTCTCAACATTGTTAAGTAAAGCACGATATCTTTCCTCATGAGCTTTCTCGATAGCTCCTACCATACGGAACTTGACTGCAAGGTCAGTAAAACCTTCCTCCTCTGCTGTCTTGGCAAAATTCTCATACATATCTGTCCATTCGTAATTCTCGCCGTCTGCTGCAGCTGCGAGATTCTCTGCTGTATTTCCAATACCGCTTAATTCCTTGAACCACATCTTAGCATGCTCTTTTTCATTATCAGCAGTTTTAAGGAAAAGCGATGCAATCTGTTCATAGCCTTCCTTCTTGGCAACAGAAGCAAAATAAGTATATTTGTTTCTTGCCTGTGACTCTCCTGCAAATGCTGCTTCAAGATTCTTCTCTGTCTGTGTACCTGCATATTTATTTGCGCTCATAAATGTACCCTCCGTTTTTTAAATTTAGTAAAGAATAAATCTGCACATAAATGCTTATGGAAATTATAACACAGAACACATCAAATTCATATATTTTTTTAATTTAAAAAATTGTTTTTTTGTTATGAGACGGTATGCGTTTTCAAATATTCAAGCCATTTCTCACAGTAAGATTTTTTTAAATGGATACCATCATAAGCTGCATCTTCCGGCAGTTTTCCATCCGGACCTGCAACTGCTTTTCCGGTATCAATAAAATAGATTTCTTTTTCTTCTGCCATTTTACAAAGCAGACTGTTATATTCTCTTATTTTTTCATTTTTAATATAACTGTGAGAAGAGGAAACACTGTCTGCAACCGGAATAATTTCCTGAACGTATATTTTGGCATTTGGATTTATCTGTTTAATTTCATCAATAATTCCGCCATATACCTTGATAAATACCTCACTGTACGGCCATCCTGTTTCATTTATTCCAAGCATAATATATACCTTGTTAAAATCTGTTTCCTTCATTGCGTCCATAACCGAAAGCATGACACCATTTTTTTTGATGACCGGCTTGGAAGTCAGACAATCAACCGTAAGTCCTTTATATGTATAAGCGGTTGTGTTTGATAATCCCGTACTTAATAGCAATCCCTCTGTTCTTGAATCTCCGATAAATACTGCATCGTCAAAATAACTGTTATCCACGGCAGCATTTTCAGGTACAACCGATGAGTAGTCATAAAAGATTTCTTCTGTTGTTTCTTCCTCTGTCGTTGTCTCTTCTTCCGTCGTGGTTTCTTCTGATGTTGTCTCTTCTTCCGTCGTGTTTTCTTCTGATGTCGTTATTTCTTCGTAAGCATCATATTCTATAGTAAAATTATCTTTGCTTTTGTCTATTATTTCTATTCCCGCAACCAGCTTCATTACCAGAACTAATATAACTGTAATAGCTACAAACTCCGGAACAATAATCAGGAAATGTAATTTATTCCTGTTGCATTTTCTTCTGTTATATTTACTTTTGTACTGCATAACACACTCCCCATTTCATTTTCATTTTACTTTTAATTATTAGATTATTCAGAGTTCAAAAAAGTTTCTTTGGTTGAATTCTTTTCCGGAATATAATAAAATATTTTTTATAAGGATTCTGGCGCCAAAAGCCAAATAATAATTTAGAAAGAGGCCTAATATGGACAGAAAAGAAAAAGCAATTGAATTACATGATAAGAAATTTAACTGCTGCCAGGCAGTTGCCTGCACATTTGCCAAAGATCTTGGCATTGATGAACAGATTTTATTCAGGGCAGGCGAAGGTTTTGGTCTGGGCATGGGCTGCATGGATGGTACATGCGGTGCGCTTTCAGGAGCAATAATGCTTGCCGGACTAAAAAACAGTGACGGAAACATTGATACTCCTGCCACCAAGGCAGATACATACAAATTATCAAAGGAAATGCTCAAACGATTTAATGACAAAACAGGAAGTACTGTATGCAGGGAGTTAAAGGGAGTTGACACAGGCAGAATGCTTTGTTCATGTCCTGATTGCATCCGTGCCGGTGTTGAAGTTGTTGAAGAAGTTTTAGATTTATAATTACAAAGCAAAATGAAAGAAAGGCGTAAAAATGGAAACAACAATCCCTTACAAAATTTATCTTGAGGAACACGAGATGCCGAAGCAATGGTACAATGTCCGCGCAGACATGAAAAAGAAACCGGCTCCTATTCTTAATCCGGCAACACTAAAGCCCGTAACATTAGAAGAATTATCACACATTTTCTGTGAGGAACTGGCAAAACAGGAATTAGATGATACAACTGCATACTTTGATATTCCTGAAGAAATCATTAATTTTTACAAAATGTATCGTCCCGCTCCGCTTGTTCGTGCGTACTGTCTTGAGAAAAAGCTCGGCACGCCTGCTCACATTTACTATAAATTTGAAGGAAACAATACATCAGGAAGCCATAAGCTTAATTCAGCAATTGCGCAGGCTTATTATGCCAAAAAGCAGGGGCTTAAAGGAGTAACCACCGAAACAGGTGCCGGTCAGTGGGGAACCGCTCTTTCCATGGCATGTTCTTATTTTGACATGGATTGTCAGGTATACATGGTTAAATGTTCTTATGAACAGAAACCATTCCGTCGCGAAGTTATGAGAACTTACGGAGCAAAGGTAACACCTTCTCCATCAATGGATACTGAAATCGGCCGAAAGATTAATGCTGAGTTTCCGGGCACTACAGGAAGCCTTGGCTGTGCTATTTCCGAAGCTGTCGAAGCAGCAACAACAAAAGAAGGATATCGTTACGTCCTTGGTTCCGTATTGTCACAGGTTCTTCTTCACCAGTCAATTATAGGTCTTGAAACAAAGGCTGCTCTTGATAAATATGGTGTTAAGGCAGACATAATCATCGGATGTGCCGGAGGCGGCTCAAACCTTGGCGGACTTATTTCGCCATTTGCCGGTGAAATGCTCCGTGGTGAAGCAGACTATCAGATTATAGCGGTTGAACCTGCTTCATGTCCAAGTCTTACACGCGGTAAATATGCTTACGATTTCTGTGATACAGGAAAGGTTTGTCCTCTTGCCAAAATGTATACCCTCGGCAGCGGCTTTATTCCTTCTGCCAACCATGCAGGCGGTCTCCGTTACCATGGCATGAGTTCAGTTGTTTCTGAATTGTACGACCAGGGACTTCTTGAAGCCAGAAGCGTTGAACAGACATCAGTTTTCGAAGCAGCCCAGGCATTTGCAAAGGTCGAAGGAATTCTTCCGGCACCGGAAAGTAGCCATGCAATCAGGGTTGCCATCGACGAGGCTTTAAAATGTAAAGAGACCGGAGAAGCCAAAAATATTGTGTTTGGCCTTACCGGTACAGGATACTTCGACATGGTCGCTTACCAACGCTTTAATGATGGAGAAATGCATGATTATATTCCTACAGATGAAGAGCTTGAAAAATCTTTAAATAAGCTTCCAAAAATAGAATTATAATATTGTAAATTCAAAATAAAGTATTATAATATTAGTATATTGGCATTATAATAAATTATAATGTAAAAGAAGCCAACAAGAGATGGAGATAAAGGTATGAAAGAAAAAATGAAAAAAGCACTGGTTCTTTTATTAGCACTCGTAATGACTTGCTCAATGAGCATGTTTGCTTATGCAGCAGAGGGTGATGAATTGATTCCGATTCCACCATTTGCACCGCCACTCATTGGAGTAACAGATACTACCATTACAATCGGCGTAGCACCTAACTGTGAATATTTAATTATGCAGATTGATACAGGCGTTACATCAAACTGGTTAACACCATCAGATGCTGAAATGGCAGCAGGACAGATGACAATCCAATATTTACAGCCAGGTGGAGGATACCTTATTTACGGACGTGATAAAGGAGATCCATCAATCGGAAGACCTGCATTTTACTTACCAATTAACGGAGATGATTATACCTGGCCATGTACTGAGGCATGGTGTCCATGGAGAATTACAGGTGCTGTAGAAACTCCTAATTATCCAAAAGATATTGAGGGCGTTTTCCCTGGATATGTTTATGTATATGATGCAAACGGAAATGAGTTAGCATCTCTTATTACAGAATATGACGGATATTTTAATGGATTTATTTATACACATTGTCCGGCAGGTACATACAAGATTGTTTGTACAGCACAGAACGATCCTACATATCGTTGTGAAACAACAATTACCTTACCTTCTTATTATGATATGAATAAATATATTTTATCAAAGAACAATACGAGTGGTGGTAATAAAACAGTGGTTACACCAAAAGTAACTGAAGCAGCTACTAAAGCTACTGAAGCTCCTACAAAAGCAACAGAAGCAGCTACTAAGGCTACCGAAGCTCCTACAACTGTACAAGAAACTACTGTAGCTGAAACTACTGCAACTGAAGCAGAAACAACTACTGTTGCTCAGACTACTGCAACTGAAGCCTCTACTGAAGTATCTACCGAAGCAGCAACTGAAGCGCAGACACAGGCTGGTACAACATCTAATTCCGGTGCCCAATCGCTTTGGTTAATAATTGCAATTGCATCATGTGTTGCAATTGCTTGCGTAATCGCTGTAGTTATACGTAAATTTGTACTTAAGAAATAAGTATATATCCTCCTGGATTGATATTATAATAAATATTAATCCAGGAGGATATTTTTATGACAAGACCAAATTATATGTCAGGTTTATTTTTTATATCCACATTTTGGACATTCACCATTTTCATCCAGTGCTACACCGCATAATGGGCATCGGTCAATTTCTTTTGCAGGAGAATATTCCTGAGATGCGGCATTCACGCCACTGGTAAATGTAATCTTGGCAATATTCAGCTTGTCCTTCAGGAGCTCATATACAATCTTAATCATTCCTTCAACAGTCATGGTTTCCTTCGTAACAACCAGTCTGCTATCCGGGTATGCCGTAGCCAATTCAGTTTTGAAAGCTTCACCCTTCATCTTATTCTGTGGATGTCCGTTCTTAATTCCCTGTTTCTCGTAAACATCAAGTATAGCTGGAAGCAGTGGGTCGTCCTCTCTTAAAATAAGAGCATGATCAAAATTCTTCAAAACATCCCATGCAACCTTCTGAATTTCATTACAAGGATAAACCATATTAACGCCTGCATTTACACTATCTTCTACTTCAATTGTGAGTACACCGGTATGACCGTGAAGATACTGTGCCTCTCCCTGAAATCCATAAAATCTGTGTGCATACTGCAGATCAAATGTTGTTATACTTCTCATATTAATACCTCCTGTGTGAATTAATTTTATATTTGCATTGATTATGTTAATCCAATGTCAATATCTGTTTCTAATGTACTTATTCCGTTTTACGGCAATCCGAACAAATTCCTTTAAATAATATGTCATAGTCCAGAAACTGAATATCCGAAGAATCTTTGGATATAGGTTTTAACTCAGGAAATGGTTCTATATCGACATCAAACAGCCGTCCACATTTGATACACCGGACATGAAAATGTTTTTCACATATGTGATCAAAACAATCAGGTCCTCCGGTTACCTCTATTTTTCGAATCTTGCCCTCTTCTGCCAGAATATTCAGATTTCTATACACGGTTCCCCTGCCAACTGAAGGGTGTTCCTTCGTAATCATATTATATATATCATCCGCAGTAGCATGATTTTTAAGGCTGTGCACAGCATTCAGAATCAAATCTTTTTGTATTGTGTTTCGTCTTACCATCGCTTCTCCTTAATAGGATTATTTCCTAATTAGTATTATATATTATTAATTATAAAAAATCAACATCAAAATTAATTATTCACACAGTCGGTCCATATTTTTAATCATTTATATTCTATTAAAAAACATTCCGTGTCTGTTACAGTAGACATAAATCATTCCATGCCCCTTTTTACGAAATCTCACTGATATCTCCTGTTCCGGATATAATTTTATTATTTCAAAACTATCTGATGTAACATATGCAATAAATGATACATAATGCCTTTTATCCATCGGATGGTTTATAAACACATGATACTCATTATCAATATCCTCAACACAAATGTCATGAGAATCATCACTTTTTTCCGGCTCCGCCTCCGGCAGTGTAACTCCACAGCACGAAAAAGTACCCTGACCTACAGAGGTTACAATATTTCCGCACAATGGACATACATAAAAATGCATTTTTTTTATATTTCCCGCCTGATTTTCATTTTCCTTTAAATCGCCCGTTAAAAGCTCTGCCATAGACGTTCCAAGTGCTTTTGCCAAATCTTCAATAACTGCCACATCAGGCAGACCCTTTTCTGTCTCCCACTTTGACACCGTTTTATCACTTACACTGATTTTATCTGCAAGCTCCTTTTGCGTCATTTTTCTTTTTTCCCTTAACGTCTTGATTGTCTTTCCTGTTACATAGTTCATTTTGCATCCCTCGCTTTCCTTTTATGAGACCATCTTAAATCCCTATGCAGGACATAGCAACCTACGAAAAGTAGAGTGGAAACTTTTATTTTCTTTTCTTATACTGCAGGCCTTTCAGTAATCCATTTCCACACCCATTTTAAAGTTTTATATTCATTGTACTAAGCGCAGCACCTACAAGTCCTATCAATACAATTGTAATACTGACTCCAATTGGAATATCAAATAACAATGCGATAATCGAATATACCAGATATATACCCGCAAATATCCCGAACCGTTTAAAATGCTTCATTGCATATTCTTTTCGCTGTTCTGATCCGGCTTTCTTCGCATCTTCATACGATAATCCGGTATACCAGTATATTTTTTCGTTTTTGTAAATAAGCCATGTAAGGAGCGCCATACCAATAGTCATTATATTGTCTATAAGAAGTGTAATCAGATTTCCGTCTTCCGTCGGAACAAATGCACAGGCAAACATACAGATGATAAATAATACCATCCATATCACAAAACCCTTATAACTCTTCTTATATTCCATGAATACATCCTCCTTTTATCAGGTGTCATTGACTGTTTCTTTTCCCTCCATCACAAATGCTGCTTAAGCCACTTAGCAACACCATCTTCATTATTGCCTCCAATGACACCGGTTGCAATCTGCTTTAATTCAGGCACCGCATTTTCTACTGCATAGCATTCGTCCGCTATATGAAACAGTTCCATGTCATTTACCCCATCACCAAAAGCAATCACACGATTACAATTAAGCATTTTCTTTAACTTTAGAATTGCACTCGCCTTTGATGTTTCCTTTGGCATAATCTCAAGCCATTGTTCCCCTGAATAAATGTCTCTCTGGTACACACAATGGTACCGTTCTTTATATTTTTCATATAAAGGAAACAGTTTTTCCGGTGACTCAATACAGGTAATATAAAAACAATTTCCCTCCGATAATGCCACTTCGTCCTCTACCGGCCGTTTTCTGCTGTCATTTCTGGTTGCAATAAACTCCAGCATTCCTTTTGAACTCTTTTTTTCTATGTACGAAAATTTCTCTACACCATTAATATAGGCATATACTATTGGATATACTTTACATTCAAATAAATCCTGCAGCAAAGCATAAATATCCTCGTTAAAATAATTTGCCGCCAGTATTTTACCTGTATGGTTATCTATAATAAATGCACCATTATAAACAATCAACGGAATTTTTGCAACAAATCCGTTGGTAACCTTTTTCGCAGTAACAACAGATCTTGCTGTTGCATAAGAAAACAACATGCCTTTATCTGTCATATCATTTATAACCTGATTTGTATACTCTGAAATGGTCTGGTCGCTTCGTAATAAGGTCCCATCTAAATCAGATACATAAAGTGTATTGTCTTTCATAAATTTTCCCGCTTTGCAAATCATTATTTTCTGTTGCTACATTTGTGACATACAACCTTCCGGCTCGTTTGCTATTTTCATTATTGTATCCACTGATAACCCGGTAAAGTTTTGTATTTCTTCAACCGGTCTTCCCGCTTTCAGCATATTTTCTGCCACAAGAGTTTTACCCAGCTCAATTCCTTCTTCTCTGCTGTCTCTCTCAATCAACTTTTCTCTTCGTTCAAACGTAAAATCCAAAACAGCCATTTCAAGCACCTCCGTTCTTCTATCTCTAAAGAATTCTGCTAATATACCTTCATTGATACATTCATCTATCGCCCCGGCAGGAGTTATTGTATCAAGCATTTATCTCCTGCCCTTATTTAATTAAATTTGAAATAAAAGCAGGAATATAAAAAGATTATAATAACTATAGATGACGACTCAGCCTGTGTTATTCATATAAAAATAACACGTCCGTCTGCATAAAAGAATTATTCTGCTTTGGTATAAGTATAGCAGAAATAAATACAGAAAACAACCGCGCACAGAATTTTTATTGATTTGATAAAAATTTTTCTATGGGAAATGAAACCTTCCAGTTTCCTTCTATTAAGGTATCACATGTTACAAAATTGCCGATAATGCTGCAGTTTTGCAGTTCATCCAAAGATATGTCAAAAATGTATTCATCGAAGCTTCCTTTTCTATCTTCATCCCAGAATGAATAGTCACATACCGGATAAACTGTATCTTCGCCTTTTTTTAAATATATACTACCATGGTTATCATATTTTAAAATATCAGCATAATACGTCTGTATATGAAGCTTTCCGTCTACAAAACCATATGCGGTAACAGTAACGCCTTTAGTTGGAGAATAATACTGATTTTCATTTGTTTTAAGAATAAAGCTATCATTCTTTTTTTCAGTGCAATTTACACCACCGGCACCCCTTAAACTTACATCACCCAGTTTCATTACATTATCAGTTTCTTCTGCCTGCATAATCTGTGGCAGTTCAATAGTCAGTTTGCTTTTACCGGTCAGAATCTTTGATACCGAAAAACTCAGGTATCTTCCTGATATTATTTCATCCTGCATAATCGAAATCAGAAATGTTGCTGTTTTATCTTTAGAATCATAGGATACAAGCGAGCAACCCAAAATCTTGTCTGCATTTGTATGAATGCTGTAACTGTCAAACAAATCAACCGATTCATCAAACATTTCCCCTTCAACATCATGAAGTGATATATATATGTCAACATTATTTCCCTCCACATTGACAGCTTCAACACTCATCTTTATTCCATTATCAACACATGACACATTTACCGGTACAAGTTTGTTTGCAATATCAGGATATATTGAATACAATATCTCATAAGCCCCGGCATTACCCGCCATCACGGCAGCCGATACGCCTCCAAACATTAGTACAAGAGATGCAGCCGCACAGACTGCTGCTCTTTTAAACATTGTAAGAGTACCCTTTCCGGATAGTCTTTTATTATTCAAAAATTTAATTGTCTCGTCTACATATTTATCATCAATATTCGTAATTGCACTTTCAATTACAGTTTTCAAATCAAACCCTCCTCAGTTAAATATTTTCTCAATTTTTCCCTTGTCCTGAACAAATGAACATTTATATAATTCTTACTTTTGTTCATGCCTGATGATATCTGTGAAACATCCATGTTAAACCAATAGCGCTGCATAAAAATAATCCTGTCGGTTTTGTTTATGTTTCCCAGAAAATGATTTATGTATTGTGTAAGTTCTTCTGCCTCAACAACTCTCTGGGCATCATTACAGTCTCCAATACATTCACAAAGTTCATCCAATGAAATATCATAACGGTTATTCCGCTTATCCGCCGTATTTCTCCGGTATTTTTTCAGAGAAATATTACGTGTAATTTTGCTTATATATGCAGACAGCGAATCCGGACGTTGTGGCGGTATTGTATTCCATACAGCAAGATACACATCATTAACGCATTCCTCAGCATCCTC
>JBJEOB010000149.1:0-6582 GCA_051880495.1 Lachnospiraceae bacterium | reverse complement strand
TTTGCGTGCAAAAATGCAGATATTGTGATTTTCTTTCGGCACCATGTGATGATGCCGGGAAAGAGGCGTACGTAGATGCACTGATTAAGGAAATAAATGAATCGGCAGCAGATTTTCGTGATTATTTGGCTGACACCATATTTATCGGCGGCGGAACACCATCAATACTTTCACCGGAGCAGATTGTCAGAATTATGGATGCCATAAAGGACAATTATAATCTTGCGCCATACACAGAATGTACAATTGAGTGCAATCCGGGCACGATGACAGAAAAAAAGGCGGAGGCATTTCTTCTGGCAGGTATGAACAGAATAAGCATTGGACTTCAGTCTGCAAATGATAATGAGCTTCGTACACTGGGAAGAATTCATACGACTGAAGAGTTTCTTGACAGTTTCCTGCTCGCAAGAAGCTGCGGTTTCCAAAATATTAACGTGGATTTGATGAATGCACTGCCGTATCAGACACTTGATTCGTTCTGTGCCACACTTCATAGTGTTGCAGGTCTTGCACCTGAGCACATATCGGTGTACAGCCTGATTGTGGAGGAAAACACGCCGCTTTATGACTGGGTTTACTCAGGAAATGAAGATGCGCTTCCAACTGAGGAAGTTGAGCGTGAAATGTATTATTCGGCGAAAAAAATCCTCGGAGGCTACGGATACGAAAGGTATGAGATTTCCAATTATGCCAGAAAGGGATATGAGTGCAGACATAATCTCGGTTACTGGGAAAGAAAAGAATACGCAGGCTTTGGACTTGGCGCGGCGTCCCTTGTCGGTAATGTCAGATATAATAATCAATCGGATATGAAATCATATCTTAAGTGCTGCGGCAGGGAAAAAACCAATAAAGAAATTCTCTCAAAGAAAGATGAGATGGCGGAATTTATGTTTCTCGGCCTTCGAAAGACGGCAGGCATCAGCAAGGAAAAGTTTTATAATACATTTGGCGTGGAGTATAATAAAGTTTACGGTACTATTACCCAAAAACTCGAGTCAAAGGGACTTATCATACAGGAAAATGATATTGTCAGACTTACTGATTTGGGAATAGATGTGAGTAATGTGGTCATGGCGGAGTTTCTGCCGGACTAGATTTAGGAGTTGAAATGGACAGACTGGATTATGATGGAATAATATTTGACCTGGACGGCACCCTGTGGGATGCAACCGGTGTAAATAAAGAGGCGTGGGACAGAGCATATGAGGAAATGGGCTACGGAAAAAGCATGGTTACGGACGAAGAATTTAAGTCCTGCATGGGAATGCTCATTCCTGATATAGCAAGAAAAATACACCCGGATATTGAAGCAGACAGGCTTGATGATTTTATTGATCACTGCATAGATATCGAGCACAAGCTGCTCAATGAAAAGGGCGGAATTTTATACGAAGGCTTCTATGAAACTCTGAGCGCACTGTCAAAACGCCACAAGCTGTGTGTGGTAAGCAACTGTCAGGCAGGATATATAGAAATTTTTCTGAAGGTTCATAAAGCAGAAGATTTCTTTGTGGATATTGAATGCCCGGGAAACACGGGTCTTTTAAAGGCTGACAACATTAAGCTTATAACAAAGCGTAACAATTTTAAGAATCCTGTTTATGTCGGCGACACGCTTGGTGACATGAATTCGGCGCATGAGGCGGGCGTTCCGTTTATATGGGCTTCATATGGCTTTGGAACAGACATTTTGGGATATGAACACAAGATTGACAGCCTTGTGGAACTCGATAAAATTTTACTGTAAAAATAACAAATGAATTGCTCCCGGCATACTATTTAGAGAGAGTATGTTAAGGAGCATTTTTTAATGGCAACAGTTATTTTAGATGCAGGACACGGCGGAAGTGATTCCGGAGCAGTGTACAACGGCAGACAGGAAAAAGATGATGCACTGCGCCTTGCGATGGCGGTAGGAAGAATACTTGAAAATGAAGGCGTCAACGTAGAATACACAAGAACGGGTGATGTTTATGACACACCTTTCCAGAAGGCTATGGAAGCCAATAACATGGGTGGTGATTTATTTGTTTCCATCCACAGAAATTCAGGAACAACTCCAAATACTTACAGTGGTTCGCAGGTGCTTGTATATTCGGATGACGGAACCAGAGCGAGACTTGCAAGAAATATCAATTCTGAGCTGACGTCCCTGGGATTTAAGGACCTGGGCATTGTTGAACGCCCTAACCTCGTTGTTTTAAAGAGAACGGAAATGCCTGCTGCACTTGTTGAGGCCGGCTTTATAAATAACGATTCGGATAACCGCCTTTTTGATGAAAAGTTCAATCAGATTGCAAGGGGAATTGCAGACGGAATCTTAACGACTCTTTATAGCAGTCAGGGTGATTCGGATGAAAGCGTTGAAGCCACTGCAAATACAATGAGAGACATGGATCCTGACGGCATGAATAACATGAATAAAGGAATGAATCAGAACATGGACGCCATGGATTATAATATGAGAGGTAATTACACCGTCTATGATGAAAACGAAATGCGCGATGACAGAAAGCTGTACCGCGTCCAGGTCGGTGCGTACCGCAACAAGGAAAATGCCGACAGAACTCTTAATTCATTGATGATGGAAGGCTTCCCGGCATTTATGATTTACGATGACGGCCTTTACAAGGTCCAGGTCGGTGCGTACGAATTTCTTCCAAACGCAATACGAATGGAGGCAAGGCTAAGAAGAGCAAGGTATAATACGTATATCACGACGTAGGGGAAAATAAAAAGGAAATATTATTCTGCAAAAGCAGCTTCTCAATTAATCTTGGGAGGCTGCTTTTTATTTGATAGGAAATTGCGTCGCAATTTCTCTATCTTATTTGTTGAAATTTGCACGCCCATTGGTATATAATTAAGAAAAAATTTGGAGGTTTTTTGGATGAGAAGGGGTTATAAAAGAATTGTGGCAACATTAGCTTCAGTAATCATGGCTGGAAGTGCTGTGTTAGGCTGCGTACAGTCTGTAAGTGCACAGACGGCAGAAACGACTGTGGAAGAGGAAAATGCTTACTCAAACTATAAGCAGGTATGCGCCGGAGGATACCACAGCGCGGTAGTTACGGAAAGCGGTGCTTTGTACACTTGGGGTTACAATGGAAATGGCCAGTTAGGAGACGGAACGCAGACTGATTCATTGGTTGGGCTGAAGGTTCTTGAGAACGTGGCTTATGCTGATTTTGGTAATTATCACAGTGGAGCGGTAACAACAAATGGTGACCTTTATATGTGGGGCCGTAATTACGAGGGTCAGCTTGGAAATGGAGCAACATCCAATTCGCTTGTGCCTGTTAAAGTTATGGAAAATGTAGCCGCTGTAAGTGCCGGCAAGTACCATAGTGGTGCGATAGCAACCAATGGTGATTTATATATGTGGGGAGAAAATTACCATGGTAAGTTGGGTAACGGAACGACAACAGAGTCTTATTTACCTGTCAAGGTAATGGAAAATGCAGCAAAGTTAAGTCTTGGTAATGACCATAGTGCAGCAATAACGACCAATGGTGACCTGTACCTGTGGGGATATAATTACTATGGCCAGTTAGGAAACGGGACAACAAACAATTCAACAGTGCCTGTAAAGATAATGGAAAATGTAGCCGAAGTTTGTCTCGGTTATTACCACAGCGCAGCAATAACGAAAAACGGTGACCTGTACCTGTGGGGAAATAATGAGTACGGTCAGTTGGGAGACGGAACAGAAACTAATTCGAAAGTCCCTGTAAAGGTAATGGAAAATGTAGCCGCGGTAAGTCTTGGCAGTTACCATAGCGCAGCCGTAACGACAAACGGCGATTTGTACCTGTGGGGTCTTGGTGTTTTGGGAGAATTGGGAAACGGAACAGAGGTTAATTCAAATGTTCCTGTTAAAATAATGGAAAATGTTGCAGGGATAAGCCTCGGCAGTGACCATAGTGCAGCAATAAAGACAAATGGTGACCTGTACCTGTGGGGATATAACTATAGGGGACAGTTGGGAGACGGAACAACGGAAAACTCGTTGGTTCCAATAAAAATAACAATAACATTAGACCCTTCAGACTACATAAAATCCTTTGTGACAAGATTATATACTAACATTCTTGAACGAGCAGGTGATGCAGAAGGAATTAATACATGGGTTAAGCTTCTTATGAATGGCACCCAAAACGGTGCAACCGTCAGCTATGGCTTCATCTTTAGCAATGAATTTGCATCAAGAGGTCTTACAAATGAGCAGAAAGTAGAAATTTTTTATAACACATTCCTTAACCGTGCTGCGGATACAGACGGCAAGAAAATCTGGGTAGATGCGCTCGATGCGGGAGTAGACCTTGAGAAAATATTTGAGGGCTTTGTAATGTCAACAGAGTTTGCCGGAATCTGCGAAGCAGCAGGAATCAGCGCAGGTCAGATGAGTGACATTGATGGAATGACAGATATTTTAAACCGATACAGAAACCGAAGCATAAGCCTCACGGAATTTATTGCAAGATGCTACACCAGGGCACTCGGAAGAGCCGGAGACATTGCAGGAATTGACTCATGGTGCATGCAGATTCTTACAGGAGCATGGACACCAAGAAACGTAGCGGCAGACGGTTTCTTCCATTCGGACGAATTTATTGCAAAGAACACAACGAATGCAGAATATGTATCAATCCTCTACCAGACATTTCTCGGAAGAGAGCTTGATGCACCGGGTTACGAGCTTTGGGTAGGCCTTCTTGACAGAAATGAATGGACAAGGGATCAGGTGCTTGACGGATTCGCAGATTCGGAAGAGTTTAAGGCTATTCTTACTAGCTTTGGATTAAATTAAATAATTCATACTAATGGTATGAGTTGCCCGGCAAACAGGGAGATTTATAACAGCAGGAGGAAAAATGAAATGAACAACACAGGAAGAAGAATTATGGCATCAATATTGGCCGTGCTTATGGCATTTAATATTATAATGTGTAATGTGCAGTATGTTGATGCTGCTTTATCATCAAATGAAGATACATTGTATCTGAATGAAGTGGCTGATGCAAATTCTAAAAAAATCGTATCGGTAAGCTTAGGCTTTGCCAGCAGTGCCGCAATATCCCAAAACGGAGAGCTGTATACATGGGGTGATAATAGTGATGGCCAGCTGGGAGACGGGACAAAAGAAGATAAGATTACCCCGGTAAAAATAATGGACAATGTCGCAATGGTATGCTTAGATGAGGATTACAGCGGGGCAGTAACGAAGAGCGGAGAACTGTATATGTGGGGTTACAACTATTGCGGTAAGCTGGGAGACGAAACAACAGAAACATGGAGAACATCCCCGGTAAAAGTAATGGACGATGTCACAATGGTAAGCTTAGGATGGAGCCACAGCGGTGCAGTAAAGAAGAGCGGAGAACTGTATATGTGGGGGTATAACCAATATGGCCAGCTGGGAGACGGAACAACACAAGATAAGAGAACTTCGGTAAAAATAATGGACAATGTTGCAACGGTAAGCTTAGGAGATAATCACAGTGCAGCAGTAACGAAGAGCGGAGAGCTGTATATGTGGGGATATAACAAATATGGCCAGCTGGGAGACGGAACAACAGAAGATAAAAGTAAACCTGTAAAAATCATGGACAATGTCGCAATGGTAAGCTTAGGAGGTAACTACAGTGCGGCAGTAACGAAGAGCGGAGAGCTGTATATGTGGGGTAATAATAGTGGCGGTGTGTTAGGAATCGGCATGATGGGCTCTTATAAGAGTACCCCGGTAAAAATAATGGACAATGTCGCAGCGGTAAGCTTGGGATGGGGTCACAGTGCAGCAGTAACGAAGAGCGGAGAGCTGTATACGTGGGGTAGTAACAATGCCGGTGAGTTAGGAGACGGAACCACAACAAGCAGCAGTACCCCGAAAAAAGTAATGGAAAATATTGCAATGGTAAGCTTAGGCAGCTCTTATAGCGGAGTAGTAACCACGAGCGGAGAACTGTATACGTGGGGTGCAAACAGTTATGGTCAGTTGGGAGACGGAACAACAAGCTCTTCAAAAGTCCCTGTAAAACCTGTTTTCCCTCTGGACCGCATCGATTATATCAGGGCTTTTGTAGAAAGACTCTATACAAATATTCTTGGCAGAGCAGGAGATGATGAAGGCATCAGTAGCTGGGTGACGCTTCTTGCCAACGGAACTTATAACGGCGCAACAGCAAGCTACGGTTTTGTTAACAGTAATGAGTTTCTTAACAGCGGTTTTACAAATGAACAGAAAGTAGAAATCTTCTATAGCACATTCCTTAACCGCGTGGCAGATGCAGACGGCAAGAAAATCTGGGTAGATGCGCTTGATGCGGGAGTAGACCTTGAGAAAATATTCGAGGGCTTTGTAATGTCAACAGAGTTTGCCGGAATATGCGAAACATACGGCATCAGCCAGGGACAGATGAGTGACATCGCAGGAATGACAGATATCCTTAACAGATACAGAAACCGTAACATAAGCCTCACTGAATTTGCGGCAAGATGCTACACCAAGGCACTTGGCAGAGTCGGAGACATTGCAGGAATTGACTCATGGTGCATGCAGATTCTTACAGGAGCATG
>JBJEOB010000148.1:0-1562 GCA_051880495.1 Lachnospiraceae bacterium | reverse complement strand
AAAGCGTTATGGCAATACCTACTAATATAAAAACCTTGCTTTCCGGAAATGTAGTGGAATGGGCAAGAATAGAATTTAAGGAGACTTGGGATCCTGAAGCGTCTCTAAAAACAGTTTGTGCTTTCGCCAATGATTTGGACAACTGGGGAGGAGGCTATATTGTTGTTGGTGTAGAAGAGGAAAATGGAAGACCTGTATATCCTCTTAAAGGTGTACCTGTGGAAAAAATCGATGCATATCAGAAGAATATTCTCGAAAAATCGAAATTCATCAGGCCGGCATATTCACCTATTGTTGAAGTTGTTGATTATGAAGACAAGAAATTTATTGTTCTCTGGTGCCCCGGCGGGGATAACAGACCTTATTCTTCTCATAAAACTATGGCAAAGGACAGTAAGGAACGTATTCATTTCATCAGAAAGGGTTCCAGTACAGTGATGCCTACCGAAGATGAAGAAAAGGACTTATTTGCTTTAGCAAATAGAGTCCCTTTTGACGACCGTATAAATCATCAGGCAGACATATCGGATTTGAACATAACATTAATTCAAAACTACTTAAAAGAAGTCAACAGTTCACTGTATGAACAGTCACAAACCGGAGATTTTGTGGAAGTTTGCAGGGATATGAACATTATAAGCAACCTGCCGGAATACATTAAGCCTAAGAACGTTGGGTTGATGTTCTTCAGTATGGAACCCGACAAGTTCTTTCCATATACGCAGATTGATGTTGTACAGTTCCCGGATGGATTGGGAGGAGACAGCATTATTGAAAAGACTTTCAAAGGTCCTATCCATCAGCAGCTGAGGGATGCACTGCAGTACATCAGAAATACAGTAATTGTAGAAAAGGTTGTGAAGCATCCTGATCGTGCTGAGGCGGATCGTTTCTTCAACTATCCATTTGCAGCGATAGAGGAGTCATTATCCAATGCGGTATATCATCGTGCTTATGATGAGCGTGAACCAATTGAAGTCCGAATAGAAAATGACAGAATCGAAATCGTAAGTTTTCCGGGACCTGATCGCTCCATAACCTTAGAGGGACTGAAGAACTATCGCGTTTCAAATCGTAGATACAGAAACAGGCGAATAGGAGATTTCCTGAAAGAACTGCATCTGACAGAGGGTAGAAATACAGGTTTTAAGAAAATACTCGATGCATTAAGCGCTAACGGCTCACCAAAACCTGAATTTGAAACAGATGATGACAGAAGTTATTTCATTTCCAGATTGTTTATACATGCAGGCTTTTCAAAGGATTATTCAGAGTCTGTTCAAAAAAATGAAACAATGAAACAGCTTTTGAAACAGCTTTTGAAACAGAGCGAGTATCAAAAAATATTACCGATTATTGATTATCTAGAAGATAATGAAGAAATAAGCACAGAAACTGTAAAGACATTGACTGGAAAATCGAGATCCACATCATGGCGTTATATACAGACGCTTTGTGAGGCTAATATTCTGGAACCAATAGGGGACAATAACAAGAGACTCTATAAACGTTGTTTTGCTCCGGATAAATAATCAGTTGACAAAGGATAATTCAAAATCTAT
>JBJEOB010000147.1:0-1607 GCA_051880495.1 Lachnospiraceae bacterium | reverse complement strand
CAGTTCAGCAGACTAATGACAGGAAACCGGAAAAGGACCAAACTACTCTCTGATTTTGCCCATCAAAAAAGGTGTATCGCATTGAAGTTTTTCACTTCATTACGATACACCTTAATATGTGTAGTAAGCTCTTGCTGCTTTTTCTACTGATATTCTTTTTTCTCGTATTTTCCACTTTTGTTTCATCATGTACTGTACTCCATATTCACTCTGTATTCTAACGCAATTCACTCCTGCCGATGTGTAATGTAAACTACTATCGAGGTGAATTATAATGCAGGATATAAAACAAAATCTTGCCAACGCAGTACGTGAATACCGAACAGAACTCGGTCTTTCACAGGAAAAGCTGGCAGAAATTCTTAATCTGGATCAACGCACCATACTGAACATCGAAGCTGGGCGTGGCAATCCGAAATTTGAGGTGCTTTATCCTTTAATTACATATTTGAAAATACCATCTGATAGAATTTTCTATCCAGACAAAGAGAAGCAGTCACCTAGCCTTCAAAAGCTCCAAGCCACGTTAAATGACTGCACGGAGCAGGAAGCCAATAATCTATTACCTATGGTTCGTTATATGCTTGATTTACTGCGAAAGCAAGGCAATCCAAGAGAGTAAGAAAAACCAATAGAATCCCATGTGAAACTATTGGTTTTCTTTGCGTTTCCTGACAAGTTCTAACAATTTATCTGTAATAATCATCATAATAAAAATTGCACACAATAGCATTGTGCGAGAGTGTTATATCTCACATAAGAAATTTGATAAGCATAAAATGGAGCTATCTTTTGATTCAATAGCTCCGTTTTTCAACCCAACATATGTATTCATAGAAATATGACACTTTTTTTATACTTGTCACTATATGTATTTGCAAACAATATTTTTTTCTTTTTGCCAATTAAAAACTGTTTCCGCATATCCAACAGCTACCATGACAACTGGTGCAAATCCATCTTCAATACCTATCTTCTTCATAAGCTCCGTCTTCTGCTGTAATATGGTTGGAACTGCCATGATATACACAGAAGCTAGGCCAAGTGCTGTTGCTTCAATCATGATATTTTCTGCCATACAAGATGCATTACAATATGGTATCATTGAAAATTCCTTATTTTCCTTTACGCTGATCAACATAAGTGTTGTTGCCTCATAAGTAGGGTGTTCGCCCATCATAGGCATACTGAATGCTGTTTCCTCATCAATCTGTTTTCTTACTTCCTCACTCTGGATTACTGTAAGAGAAATTCCGCTGTAGTCACCCATAGCAGCCGGGGCAGCTTTCGCTGCCTCAATTAACATTTCGGTCTGCTCTTTTGAAATCTGCTCTGGTTTAAATGCACGACATGAATATCTATGTTTGATTGCCTCTAATGTATCCATATTTTTATTTCTCCATATCTTTCGTAATGCTTACGCTTTCTCTTGAATATAATTTCTCATCTGCAATTAGTTTTTTCACAAATTCTATGACAGAAGGAGTTGTGCTGATATATCCCTTTGCCGGTTCACCTTTCATAGTCAAAACATAATCATCTGCGTTTCCCACTCGAAGATATCCGGGGCGAAGTACTGTATAATTCAGATTACTTGCTTCCACAAT
>JBJEOB010000146.1:0-34909 GCA_051880495.1 Lachnospiraceae bacterium | reverse complement strand
GAGCATCTGCCTTACAAGCAGAGGGTCACAGGTTCGAGCCCTGTAGGTCCCACTTTGCCGACATGGCTCAATTGGCAGAGCAGCTGATTTGTAATCAGCAGGTTATCGGTTCAAGTCCGATTGTCGGCTCTCATGTTTTATGAATGTATTAAATAATATATTCATATAATATGTTTATGGATGGATTCCCGAGTGGCCAAAGGGGGCAGACTGTAAATCTGTTGCGACACGCTTCGGTGGTTCGAATCCACCTCCATCCATTCAAGGCGCAAGCCTTTTTAATGACGCGGGGTGGAGCAGTCCGGAAGCTCGTCGGGCTCATAACCCGAAGGTCGTAGGTTCAAATCCTGCCCCCGCTACTAATTTTATATTTATTTATATGCCCAGATAGCTCAGTTGGTAGAGCAGGGGACTGAAAATCCCCGTGTCACTGGTTCGATTCCGGTTCTGGGCATTTTATTAAATCATTTTCCGAAGGTATTATTTAATGCTTTCGGTTTTTTATTGGAGGAAAGAATGGATATACAGGTTATAACAGGAGTAATGGTAAAATTATTTACCATAATGGCACTTGGATTTCTTCTTGCAAAAACAGGAATAATAGATAAGCATACAAATACAAAGTTATCAGGATTGATTACCAAGGTTACATGTCCGTTTCTTGTATTATCTTCAGTGTTATCTTCGTCTGCCGATAACAGGCTTGGAATATTAAAGGTAATAATGCTTGGATTTGTAATGTACACTGTATTTATTATTTTTGCAAAGATAATAACATTTGTACTGCGTTTCCCGAAGAAGGACAGGCCTTTATATGAAATAATGCTCATATTTTCAAATAATGCGTTTATGGGATATCCCGTTATTCAGTCAATTTTGGGAACAGAGGCTATTTTTTATACTGCAATGATACACTTTGCATTTAATATATTTATATTTTCTTATGGAATTGTAAATATTGAAAAATGTAATGAGAAAAATGCCAAGGGCGGCTTCAATTTCAAAAAATTATTAAATCCGGGATTTATATTATCGATTTTCTCAATTATTGTTTTTGTTTCCGGCTTTAGAACAAATGGAGTCATTTATGACACTGTATATATGGTAGGTAATGTTACGTCGCCGCTTTCAATGCTTGTATTAGGTGCATCACTTGCCATGTTCCCGTTAAAGGAGAGCATTTCAGACTGGAGAAGTTATTTGTTTACTGCGGTCAGACTTTTAGTTATTCCGGTTATTACCTTTTATGTGTGCAGAATGTTAAATGTCGGTGATTTTTACACTACCATACTGACCATTACAAACGGAATGCCGGTAGCTTCATTAGTTTTGATGCTCGGTAATGAATCAGGAATTGACACGAGTGTTATTGTTAGAAATATATTTGTTTCAACGGTGTTAGCAACTTTTTCTGTTCCGTTTATTGTGGCAATATTGTTTTAGAAAAATATGGTAGCTATTGTAAGTATGGAACATATAAGGTAGAATGTTATTATAATATAAAGAAGCAGGTGGAAATATGGCGTTATCTAGGAAACAAAAGAGATGGTTAAGACAGCACAGGGGTCTTGTTAACTGCATTAAGGCATTGGTTGTTATTTTGGTATTATGTCTTGGTTATTTTATAGCAACATTATTTAACGAGAACCTTAAAATTTCTAACCTTTTAAAGAATAATGAAAATACACAGACAGAAAGTAACGGTAGCAGTGAGGGTACTTCCCAGAGTGCCACCAAAGCTCCTGAATATGTAAGTATGTTATATGAGTTTAAGGAGGAAGAGCCGGACGAGCTTACTAAGGCTGCGGCTGAGTACGTTCCTGCAGCGGATGATAAAAATCCTTATCTTATTAAGGTAAACCGTGCTTTAAACTGTGTAACAGTTTATGGTAAAGATGCAAATGGATATTACAGTATTCCTGTTAAGGCATTTGTCTGTTCATCGGGAAAAAATGTAGGTGATACACCGCTTGGAAATGGTTCTATTACTGATAAATATACATTCCATCCTATGGTTGACGGAACATACGGACAGTTTGCCGTTCGTTTTATGAGCGGTGGAATACTGTTTCACTCTGTTCCATATTATACCAATAAGAAGGACCAGCTGGAAACAGACCAGTTCAATATGCTTGGAAGCCCGGCATCACTTGGATGTGTGCGCCTGTGTGTAAGAGACTCTTTGTGGATTTATGAAAACTGCCCTAAGGGAACTGATGTAGTTGTTTATGATGATGAAACCAATCCTGGACCTCTTGGCAAACCGGAGATGATTAAGATTCCTGTAAACAGCCAGTTCGCAGGCTGGGACCCGACGGACCCTGATGAAAATAACCCATGGAGACAGTACAGTGCCGTGATAGAGGGTGCTGTTGACCGCACAGTGAACATTGGTGATGCGTTTGACCCGATGGAGGGAATTGTTGCGGTTGATACATGCGGAAATGTTATAACAGACAGAGTAAAGCTTGTCGGAAGCTATGACCTCGGAATTCCGGGAGTCTACAGTCTGACCTATAAAGTGGAAGACCTGATTGGAAGTACAGATTCTAAGACGGTTACCATTACGGTTGTTGATTCAAATCAAAAATAAAGGAATGGTAAGTAATTACCATTCCAAAGTAACATCAATCTGGGGATATTCTTTTTTGAAAAGACCTTTGCGTTCAGTATATGTGCTTTCTGAAACGCTGACATTCTTGAAAGAATATTCCTTTTTATTAAATTCATCATAGAGATAATCGATAATATTATCGATTTCTTCAGGATTTTTCTTTAAATAATCTCTTACAGGTATATACACATTGTATGGCATCGGATGATTATCCGGAATACCGCCGCCAAGATGTGATGTGTAAATATGCTCACCACGCCGCTGTGCCTTGTAATATTCGTGCTTTGCAAAATCTATAAAAGTATAAATCTCAGGAAGAATTGCTTCTAATTTCATAGCGTATACTCCACAATCCATAATTAGTTAATATTATTAAGATAAAATACTACATATAGTATATATGGTATTGTAAAATTTTTCAATATATTAAAATAAAATGATGAAAAATGGCGAAAAATATTAATTGTCGGAAATAATTTTGAGCAAAAAATAAAGTCTTGTTAGCTTTAAACCCTTCATAAACAAGATGCACTAAACATTCAAAAGAGCCTCTAAGACGATATAAATATTCGCAAAGACGGCGCGAATATTTATATCAGAGTCTCTTTTTCATAGTGCATAATTGTTTATGAAGGGTTTAAAGCTAACATGACTTATATTCCCTGCTTAAAATTATTCGGACATATAATTTACTTAGCGGTTAAAATTTGATAAAATTGACTATATATAAATAAAAAGCAGGGGATTTATGAACTCTTTATATGATAAATTAGTGGAATACGGCGAAGGTGATTTTATACCGATGCACATGCCGGGGCATAAACGTAATATTGAAAAATTTCCGTATATTCATGCAGGGCAGATTGACATAACAGAGATAGACGGGTTTGATGATTATCATTATCCGCAGGGAATAATTGATGAAATGCAGATGCATGCAGCAAAGGTATATGGGACAAAATACAGTTTTTATCTGATTAACGGAAGCTCGTGCGGAATACTTACCGCAATCAGTGCTGTCCTTAACAGGGGAGATAGCGTTATTGTGGCAAGAAACTGTCACAAATCTGTGTATAACGGGATGTTTATGAATGATTTAGTGCCACAATACATTTACCCTGAAACAGACAGCCGATATAATATCATGACACAGATAACGCCTGAGTGCGTCAGGGAGGCGTTTAGACAATGTGATGCGCGGGCGGTGATTATCACGTCACCGACATACGAAGGGGTCGTGAGTGATGTTAAGAGCATTGCGCAGATTTGCCATGAAAATGGTGCAATACTCATAGTTGATGAGGCGCACGGAGCACATTTTTGTTTTGGAAATAATGCGCCGGATACCGCGATGAAGTGTGGTGCTGATATCGTAATAGAGAGTGTTCATAAGACTCTGCCGTCATACACGCAGACGGCAGTTATGCATATTTGCAGTGACAGGGTCGATATCGGACGTGTAAGGAGATATTTGTCGGTTTACCAGACAAGCAGTCCGTCATATGTATTTATGTCAGGCATACAGAAGTGTATTGAATATATGGAAAGCGACGTTGGAAGGGAAGCATACAAAGAGTATGAAAATAATCTGGCTAACCTTAGGAAAAGTCTTTTGGAGCTTAAGAACATAAAACTTGTTACTTACGATAAAGAAAATGAGAATGTATTTGCGTATGATACGTCAAAGATTGTGCTGTTCTGCCGTAATGGAGGAGCGCATTTGTACGATGAAATGTTAAGTAAATACCATATTCAGTTAGAAATGGCGGCAAAGGATTATGTTATTGCAATGACCTCGGTGGGGGACAAAAAAGAATGGTATGATTGTTTTATAAAGGCAGTAAAAGAGATTGACGAAAGCATGGCTGAAAATGCGTCAAAAGACGAAAATGATGCGTACGGCAGCATAATTAAAGCCGATGTTGTATGTACGCTGTGGGAGGCATTTGGTAAGGAATCCGAATATAGAGATATCGATGATGCTGCCGGGAAAATAAGTGCTGACTGGGTGTATGCTTATCCGCCGGGAATCCCGATTATCTGCCCGGGTGAGAGAGTAACCGGCAGAATTATAGAATATATGAAAGAGCAAAAGAGCAGGGGCGTTGCGTTGAAAGGCTTTCAGGATGGAAGAGGAGACAAAATTTTATGTATAAAATAGCTTGTATCATGGGAAAAAGTTCAAGCGGCAAGGACCATATTTATAAGGCGCTGCTGGAAAAGGATGAGCTTAATCTGAAGCAGATTATCATGTACACCACAAGGCCGAAGAGAAGCGGTGAGAAGGATGGAGTGGAGTATTATTTTACATCAGAGGAAAATGCAGATGCATTTATGAAAGACAACAGGATTATTGAGATGCGGGAGTATGATACGGTCTATGGCGTGTGGAAATATTTTACGGCAGATGACGGTCAGATAGACCTTAATACAGGAAGATATCTTGTAATCGGAACGCTTGAGGTATATGAGAAATTCTGCAGCTATTATGGTAAGGACGTGGTTATGCCGATATATGTAGATGTAGACGATGGAATTCGTTTAGAGCGTGCGTTGAAACGCGAAAAAAAACAGGCAGAGCCAAAGTATAAAGAAATGTGCAGGAGATTTCTGGCTGACTGCGAGGATTTTTCTGAGGAGAAGCTTGAAGCTGCCGGCATTTGTAAAAGATATTACAACAATGGGGCGATAGAGGACTGCATTGATGAAATTGCGCAGGATATACGCAAAGAAATGCTTTAATGGATGTAGTATTTATGGTATACTGTTTTTGGTAAGTGCCATTTGCATAAGGAGAGGTGTAATATGGATATTAAAGTAAATGAGATACAAAGCACTGCACCGGCACAGACTAAGGCCAATGTGCAGAATACTGATGATTCATTTAAATTTACACTTATAAGCAACATAGAAGAAAAAGACCTTCAAAACAAATTAAAATCCATGATGGACGAGATTACCGCGCAGGGCGAGAAGCTTGCCAAGCACATGGATATAAGGGATATGAAGCACTATCGTGAATTAGTCAAAGGCTTTATGAATGAAGTTGTTAACAGATCACATGAATTTTCGAGAGAGAATTTTCTTGACAGGCGCGGAAGGCACCGTGTTTATGGTATTGTAAAATTGGTTGATAAAAATCTGGATGACCTTGCAGGGGAACTTTTAAAGGACGAGAAGGATAATATTGCAGTACTTGAGAAGGTTAACGAGATTCAGGGCTTATTACTTGATATAACGGTATAGAATGGTGAGAGAAGAGGTGTCATGTATGGCTGGGTTCGAATCAATTATAGGACATGAAAGAATAAAAGAGAATTTAAAAAATTCAATACAATTAAATAAGATTTCTCATGCTTATATATTTAACGGGGCAGAGGGAATTGGAAAGAAGACAATTGCTTCTGTTTTTGCAAAGGCTATACAGTGTGAAGAGGGCGGCGTAGAGCCATGCGGCAAATGTCATTCCTGCATTCAGGCCGAAAGCGGCAATCACCCTGACATTATCTGGGTAAAGCATGAAAGTCCGTCAAGCATCGGTGTGGATGATGTCAGAGGGCAGGTCAACAGCGATATCCTGATAAAACCATACAGCAGCAGATACAAGATTTATATAATAGATGATGCACAGAAGATGACGGTTCAGGCACAGAATGCCCTGCTAAAGACCATCGAGGAACCGCCTGAATATGGTATTATCATTTTTCTTACAACTAACGCAGACAGCTTTCTTCCGACGATTTTGTCACGCTGTGTGACCTTGAATTTGAAGCCGCTTTTGAATTCAGAAATTGAAAAGTACCTTACAAGGGAGTTGAAGATTCCTGATTATATGGCCAAGTTTGCAGCTGCATTTGCACAGGGAAGACTCGGCAGGGCGGTAGACATTGCTTCGTCGGAGAATTTTAATGAGCTTAAGGACAGTGTGCTTAATGTTGTCAAACACGTTAATGAGATGGATATTACAGAGGTGATTGAGACCGTTAAGCAGTTTTCGGCGCATAAGCTGGAGATAGATGATTACATTGATTTTATGATGACGTGGTATCGTGACGTATTGATATATAAGAGTACGAACGACGCTAATCTGGTAATTTTTAAGGATGAACTTAAGTTCATCAGAAAGGATGCTACTAATCGTTCTTATGACGGTCTGAACCGTATTTTGAAGGCGATGGACGTAGCAAAGACAAGGTTGGCAGCTAATGTTAATTTTGATTTGGCAATGGAGCTTATGCTGCTGACAATAAAGGAGAAAGATAATGGTTAAAGTAATTGGAGTAAGATTTAGAAGAGCCGGAAAGGTATATTATTTTGATCCATCCGGCATGCAGATAGAAAAAGGCCAGCATGTAATTGTTGAGACGGCACGCGGTGTTGAATATGGCGAGGTGGTACTTCCGGTAAAGGAGGTTGAGGATGAAAGCGTTATACAGCCGTTAAAGCCTGTTCTCAGAGTTGCGACACATGAGGATGACGAGCAGGAAAAGAGAAACCGCGAGAAGGAAAAGGAAGCATATGCAATCTGTCTTGACAAGATTCGCAAGAGAGGTCTTGAGATGAAGCTTATTGAGGCAGAATACACATTTGACAATAATAAGGTATTATTCTATTTTACGGCGGATGGAAGAATTGACTTCAGAGAGCTTGTAAAGGATCTGGCAGCAGTATTTAAGACGAGAATTGAGCTGCGTCAGATTGGTGTAAGGGATGAGACCAAGATTATGGGAGGAATCGGTATTTGCGGAAGAGAATTGTGCTGTAACACATTTCTTCCGGAATTTGCACCGGTTTCAATACGTATGGCGAAGGAACAGAATCTGTCACTTAATCCAACCAAGATTTCAGGTGTCTGCGGAAGACTGATGTGCTGTCTTAAGAATGAGCAGGAAACTTATGAGTATCTTAACAGCCATCTGCCGGATATTGGTGATGAGGTACGCACCGTTGACGGATATAAGGGTGAGGTTAACAGCGTAAGTGTACTCAGACAGCTTGTGAAGGTTATCATTACGTTAGAGAATGACGAGAAGGAAATCAGGGAGTACAAGGTAAGCGACCTTAAATTCAAGCAGAAACACAGACACGAAAAAATGAACATTAATGATGAGGAGCTTAAGGCACTGGAGGCACTTGAGCGCAAGGAAGGAAAATCAAAACTTGATGATGATTGATCTTAAGGAAAATGAACGCATTGATGATCTGCAGCGTGATGGTTATCAGATCATATCCAATGCCGGGTATTTTTGCTTTGGGATTGATGCCGTGATTCTGGCTGCATTTGCCGGTACGAAGAAGAATGATAATGCCATTGACCTGGGAACGGGCAATGGTATTATTCCTATTCTGATGGATGCAAGATACCGTAATGCCCACATTACGGGGCTTGAAATACAGGAATATAACGTTGATATGGCGAATCGCAGCATTGCGTTAAATGATATTGCAGACCGTGTCAGTGTAGTGCAGGGGGATATCAAAGAGGCATCAGCAATATTTGGAAGCGGGAAATATGATGTTGTTACATCCAACCCGCCGTATATGAATGATAATCACGGCCTTAAAAATCCTGATATGCACAAGGCAATAGCAAGGCATGAGGTTTTATGTACGCTTGATGATGTGACGAGAGAGGCATCAAAGCTTCTTAAGGAAGGCGGGCATTTTTACATGATTCACAGACCGCACCGCCTGGTGGAAATATTTGACAGGCTTAAGGCATACAAGCTTGAACCAAAACGTATGAGACTTGTATATCCGTTTGTTGATAAAGAGGCTAATATGGTGCTTATTGAGGCGATAAAGGGTGCCAGACCGATGCTTAAGGTAGAAAGTCCGCTGATTGTTTATGATGCACCGGGCGAGTATACCGAGGAAATGAAAGGAATTCATTATGGCAGATAGTGAATGGGGAACACTGTATTTGTGTGCAACCCCGATTGGAAATCTTGAAGACATTACAATACGTGTTTTAAATACATTAAAGACTGTAGATATGATTGCCGCAGAGGATACGCGCAACAGCATTAAGCTGCTTAATCATTACGAAATTAAGACGCCTATGACAAGCTACCATGAGTATAACAAGGTGGACAAGGCGAGAACGCTTGTTGAAAAAATGCAGCAGGGAATGAATATCGCGTTGATAACCGATGCGGGAACACCGGGAATTTCCGACCCGGGCGAGGAACTTGTAAGGCAGTGCCACGAAGCAGGAGTAACGGTTACATCACTTCCCGGAGCGGCGGCATGCATAACGGCACTTACGATGTCGGGAAGACCAACGAGAAGATTTGCATTTGAGGCATTCCTGCCGGCCGACAAAAAGGAACACGCGCAGGTTTTGGAGGAGCTTTCAAACGAAACCAGAACCATTATTCTCTATGAGGCACCGCATCACCTTGTCCGCACGTTAAATGAACTGGCGGATGTTCTTGGTAAGGACCGGAGGATTTCTGTCTGCAAGGAGCTTACAAAGACGCATGAGAATGCATTTTTAACAACCATAGGGGAAGCTCTGGAGTATTATGAGAGCAATGCGCCAAGGGGCGAATATGTGCTTGTAATAGAGGGAAAGGACAGGCGTGAAATAGTTAAAGAAAAGCAGGAGTCTTTTCTTGAGATGACCGTAAATGAACATGTCATGATGTATACCAATCAGGGCTATGACATGAAAGAAGCCATGAAAATGGCGGCAAAGGACCGCGGAGTAACCAAGCGGGATATTTATCAGGAGCTTAAAGTAAAAGAAGATTAACAGGGAGGCATTTATGTTTAAGATAGGTTGTCATTTATCAGCATCAAAGGGTTATGAACACATGGGTAAGGAAATTATAGGGATAGGCGGCAACACATTTCAGTTCTTTACCAGAAACCCTCGCGGAGGTGCGGCAAAGGAAATTAATCAAAAGGACGTGGAAGCATTTAATGCATTCTGCGGTGCAAATGGAATCGAAGTTATTTTAGCGCATGCCCCGTATACACTTAATGCCTGTTCAGCGGACGTAAGAACAAGAGAGTTTGCACTGGAGGTTATGACAGATGACCTTAAAAGGATGGAGTACACACCGGGCAATCTTTATAATTTTCATCCGGGAAGCCATGTGGGACAGGGTGTAGAGATTGGAATTGAGTATATTTCAGGACTTCTCAATACTGTTTTGCGCAAGGATATGACAACGACAGTGCTTCTTGAGACCATGGCAGGTAAGGGCTCGGAAATCGGAAGAAGCTTTGAGGAGCTTAGGGAAATTATTGACCGCGTAGAGCTTTCTGATAAGCTTGGCGTCTGTCTTGATACATGCCATGTGTATGATGCAGGATACGATATAGTAAATGATCTGGATGGTGTAATCGCAAAGTTCGACGACGTCATCGGTCTTGACAGGTTAAAGGCAATTCATATAAATGATTCGAAAAATCCGTTTGAAAGCCACAAGGACCGTCACGAAAAGATAGGAGAGGGTTCTATAGGAATCGATGCATTTGAGCGTATAATCAATCATCCGAAGCTTAAAAACCTGCCGTTTTATCTGGAGACACCTAACGAACTGGATGGATATCAGAGAGAAATTGAACTTTTAAAAAATTTATATAAATAATGGAGGCGGTTGTTATGGAGTATATGTGGAAAGACCGTAAGAGAACATTTTGCGGACTGCCGTGGTCATTCACAAAGTATATGCTTACGGAGGACAGATTATTTATCTCAAGAGGCTTTTTTACCGTTAAGGAGGATGAAGTCCGTCTGTACCGTATAACGGATGTTGCACTTAAAATGACTCTCGGACAGAGAATATTTGGTATTGGAACGATTTCCTGCTGTTCGGCAGACAAGTCGCTTGGGGATTTTGAAATTAAAAACATTAAAAAGCCACGCGAAGTAAAGGAGATGCTTTCTACGGCTATTGAGAAGGAAAGAATCAACAAGAGGGTATTCAGCAAGGAAGATTTTCCGGGACATGATCATCATGGAGACGGGGATTTTGATGATAATGATGAGGACTAATTAATATATTTAATATAAGGGATAATAAAGGAGAAGAAAATGTATAAATGTACCGGTTGCGGGGGCGCATTAAAATTTGATATTCCGTCACAGAAATTAAAGTGTGATTATTGCAGTACACTTTATGATCCGGAGTCAGTAGATGATGTTTCGGAGGCCGCGGATAAAGGCGAGGACTTTACTGACAAAATGAGGGTTAACATGTTCTCATGTCCAAGCTGTGGAGGAACAATGTACAGTTCGGATGATGTGGCTGCCGGATTCTGCAGCTTTTGTGGAGCATCATCAGTGCTTGAGGGCAGACTGGTGAAAACAGGAAAGCCAAAATACATACTGCCGTTTTCAAAGACAAAGGAAGACTGCAAAAATTTATACCATAAGAAATTAAAGGGTGCGATATTTGCACCGAAGGAGCTTAAGGACCCTAAATTCGTGGAGGAATTCAGAGGAATTTATATGCCGTACTGGCTGTACAATATTGAGCAGAAGGGTGAGGTGTCCGTGCCTGTATCGGAGACGCACAGGCAAGGTGACTACATGGTAACCAACCACTATCTTCTTCAGGGCAATATTGATGCAGAGTATAACGGTCTTTCACATGATGCATCATCAGGTTTTGCAGATAACATAAGTGAGAGTATTGCACCATATAACGTGATGAAGATGAAGAAATTTACACCGTCATACTTAAGCGGATTTTATGCGGATGTGGCAGATGTAAAGGGTGGTGCATACAGGCAGGAAGCGATAGGGGCGGCTACAGACAGCTCCATGCAGACAATCGAAAAATCAGGAGGCTATGCCAGATATACATTTCCGGATAAAGGAAATGAACAGAGGCTTCATACGGCATGTAAGAGCGAGGAACTTGCGATGTTTCCGGTATGGTTTCTTGCATACAGAAACAAAGACAGAGTCGCATACGCAACGGTAAACGGCCAGACGGGAAAGGTTGTTTGTGACATTCCCGTTGACATCAAGAAATATCTGTTTGGCTCGCTGGTGCTTGCCATACCGATTTTTTTGATGCTTAATTTAGTATTTACATTTATACCTTCAGTTGCTCTGGCGATTATAACATTTATTTCGTTAATTGTATCAGGACTGTATCTGGTTGAAAAAATTGAAATCAACAATGAAAACAGTAATAAAAAAAAGAAAAGAGGGCTGGCAGACCTTGTGTCGACTCTTTTGATAATAATGGTCGGTTTTCTGACGATAATAGTTCCTGTAGCGGTAAATATGGGCGGCGTGCCACAGTTGTTAATGATAGGACTTACGATTATAATCTGGATTAGCGCTATATGCGTCAATGTAGAATGCAAGCAGGTAAATAATATGCAGGCGTGGGTAGGTCCGGCGATTATGTCAGTTGCGTCGACGGTGCTGTTATTATTAAATCCGGCATCTGACATATGGTACTACGCAGCTATAATATTTACTGAAATTGCGCAGCTGTACTGCCTGACTCAGCTTATTATCAAATATAACATTCTTGCAACAAGGAAGATTCCACAGTTTAACACTCATAAAGGAGGTAATGACCGTGCGTAAATATATTATGGCTGTATTATTATGTTTTGTGCTGTTATTTAATATGTTATTACCTGTGAGTGTTTCTGCAGATGAATGGGACAACGGACAATATGAGGTTGTAATTGAAGATGATGCGGAACTTTTAAGTGATTCGCAGGAGCTGATGCTTACGGAAATAATGGATAGGTTATCCGTGTATGGCAATGTGGCATTTAAGTCGATAGAAATAAATAATCAGTCAACCGGCTCATATGCGGCACAATATTATCTTAACAGGTTCGGTGATACGAGCGGAACTGTTTTTCTTATAGATATGGATAACAGGTACATATGGATATACAGTAACGGTGCTTTTTATGATGTTGTTACAAAGTCATATGCAGATGTAATCACTGACAATGTATATAAATATGCATCTGCAAAGGATTATTTTTTATGTGCTTACTACGCATACGAGCAGGAGCTTACACTGCTTGAGGGGCAGAGTATATCGCAGCCGATGAAATATATCAGCAATGTGCTTCTTGCAATTGCACTCGGTATGGTTATTAATTATTTTATTGTGCGTATTGCAAGCCGTAAGAGAAAAGCATCTGATGCCGAATTAATTGAAGGAATTGAAAGATACTGTTTATTTGATTACAAAGGCCTGCAATATACAAGCAGTACAAGGGTGTATTCACCTAGAAGTTCCGGAAGCGGCGGCGGAGGCGGAAGCCGTGGCGGCGGTGGAGGAAGTCACGGAGGTGGCGGCGGTCACCGCTTCTAGGATTGACATTTTCATAAAAGAATGTTATTCTAAACATCGTTGCGAAAAGCAGCGACGTCAGTTCGAAACCATCCTGACGTAAAATAAAACTAAGGAGATAATTTAATATGAGAAACAAGAAGGTAACCTACATGTTACAGGCAGCTATGATTGCTGCAATTTATGTCGTGCTGGTAATCATTTTTGATTACTGGAGTTTTGGGCCTATACAGTTCCGTATAGCAGAGGCACTTACAATACTGCCGTTCTTTACACCTGCGGCAATACCGGGATTATTTATAGGATGTTTTCTTGCTAACTTTATGGGCGGAGCGATACTTGCAGACGTTATTTTTGGCAGTGTTGCAACACTGATAGGTGCGGTAGGAACGTATCTTTTAGGTAAGGCAAAGCTTAAATGGCTCTCGCCGCTGCCTCCGATTATTGCCAATACGCTTATTGTACCGTTTGTACTTAAGTTTGGATATGGCGCAGAGGAAGCAATACCGTATATGATGCTTACGGTTGGTGTTGGAGAGGTAATTGTATGCGGCATACTTGGACTTATGCTGTTAACATTACTTAACAGATACAAAGACGTTATCTTTAAGAATTAAAATAAAGCTGTCGCTTTGACGAGTCAGAATTTCGTGAAGCGGCAGCTTATTTTTATAGGCTTGGTGTGTCAAAAGCCAAATAACAAAAAAATATCCGCCAGATTGCACAAAATTTATTGATGAGTGACTTATGTGCTACGGAGATGAAACTCAGCAGAGGTTCATCGCAGTGTTTAGCACATCGGAATAAGATAGAGAAATTGCAACGCAATTTCCTATCAGACGAAGAAATAAATTTTGTGCAATCTGACGGAGGGAAATTTATCGTTTGGCTTTTGACACACCAAGCCTCTTATAATTAGTGCAGAGCATACAGAATGCTTGCAGAGATTATTGTCTGAATAATTGCAAAACGAAGAACTACCTGGGTGTCTGACCAGCCTTTGTTTTTGCGGACGTGGTCGTGAATCGGTGTTCTGACATTCTTTAAAATCTTAATCTTAAAAAATCTGAGAAGTGAAACCTTAATAAGTCCGAGACCGCCGTCGATGATAAGAATTATTGCGGCAGGAATATAATACAGAGGACTGTGTGTTTTTAAGACTGCGATTGCAATAAATAATCCTATGGCACGTGAACCGGCATCACCCATCAAAAGCTTGCTCGGTGAGGCGTTAAACCACAGGTATCCGAGAATTGAAACAATGAGAAGGAGGATAATATGACGCATGAAAGGTTCACTGTCAAAATGTGCGTAAAGTCCGAAAATAGTGGCAAGAGTGATACACGATACAGTACCGCATAAGCCGTCAACACCATCCGTGCAGTTGGTGACATTTATACTTGCCCATACAAGGACAACAATAAGGAATCCAAAAAGAAGCGGATGAAGGGTTACCTCATAATCGGTAAACGGAAGCATAATGGTATTGGAGTTAAAATTAAGATATGTCACGGCAACCATAACGGCGATTACAAAATCTATAAGACCCTTTTTAAGCTCACCCCACGGAGTCTGTGCGCTGTCGTCAAAAAATCCGGAAAGCATCGCAGCTAAAGTCAGTATAAGATAAATTGTAAGTTCACCGGTAAGAGGAACAAATAAAACTGCTGACAGGATAAAAGTCAGTGTGAAAATGATACCGGCACCACGCGGTTTACCTGCTGACAATTTGCCGTTTACGGCAAAAGCTCGTCCACCATCCTTTGGCAGTGCTTCCTTTCCGAGTGTTATTGCGACACACGTAAGAATGAAAGCAAAAATGATGCTGACAAATGTATATTCTTTTATGTAGTCCTGATAAAAGAAATTGTAAAGCATATTAAATCCTCCAAGTAAATTATATGATTATTTAAAAATAAAATTCATTTTAATTACAATAATTTGCGGATAACCGGAATCTTTTTAAGAACATAAGTAATCGCGGCTCCGATGAATAAAATGCAGAACAGATACAAAAGCGAAGCAATTGAGCCCGGTATCACAAGAGCCATATATGCCTGGATAAATCCAAAATAATCCTTAACATAGCCCTCCAGCAGATAAACGCCGAACGTACAGCTTCCGAGGGTACATATAAATTTTTCAAGGGCGGCATTAATTTTAACCTTTTCAAAAAGCATTTTAGCGCCCCAGAATGTTGCTGCAGCAGGGAAGATGATAAAGAGGCTCAGACCGCTCTCATTCCATCCGCCAAAAGCATGATAATCATATTCTGTAATAAATACATTTATAAACAGTCCGATAACGGACATCATAAACAGAAGAAGCCAATTGACTACAGTATCCTTTTCCTTAGGAAGGCGGTTAACAATGAAATATCCGAGGAGAGGATACATAATAATATCGGCAGTAACCGGAACTGAAAGTGCAATCTGGCCGATTACGGTTCTTGCAAGGATTCCGAAAATGCCGCCCATTACAACATAGAGAATAAACAGGTAAATGAATTCGCTGTCCTTAAGTGAATGGGCGAGCCTGCGGATGAATGGCAGGCAGATAAGGAATGCAAGGTAAGTATATAAAAACCAGTACGGCATGTAAATCTGATTGGTACTTAACATACGGACAAATTCATTTATCGCAAACTGATAGTGTCCGTGGCGGTAAAAATAAAAATAACGCATAAAGCTGAAAACAAATAATATGATGACAAAGCGCAATACACGTTTTAAATAAAGGTCCTTTATCGATTCTTCCTTATCAATAAGGAGAGCACCGGAAATCATAAAAAATAAAGGAACACCTATTTTGCAAAATGATGATACGAAAATGGAAATCACCTGAATGAGAAGGTTGTCGGTCTGTGTGTAAAGAAAAAAGCCCCTTACACCGCTGTGGTTGAAAATAACACACATGATGGCAACGATTCTTAATGCATCAAGATAAGCCTGACGTTTTTTTGGCTGCATAATAATTCTCCTCGTCTGTATTACTTAGAAACTATACTAATTGTATGATTGAGAAATATAAATGTCAAATACATTTTGTTTTACAAAACCAGTGGTCAATTTTTTGCATTTATGGTAAAATAAAACACATATAAAGAGCGTAAAGAAATAACAATGAAAGTGGGGTTGTGTATGACAGATAAGCAAGTATTTATGACAGAAACCGATACATACCTGTTTGGAAACGGAACACATTACGAGATTTATAATAAGATGGGTTCGCATCTTACGACAAGTGACGGTAAGAAGGGTGTGTACTTTAGTGTGTGGGCACCGACCGCAAGAGAGGTTTACGTTTTTGGTGAGTTTAATGACTGGAATGAAACACAGTGCCGCATGAAGAAGATTTCATCGGGCGGCGTATTTGATTTGTTTGTACCGGGAGTGAAGGAAGGCCAGTTATATAAGTACCTTATAATATCCCGGACGGGAAGAAAGATTTATAAGGCAGATCCGTATGCCAATGAAGCAGAGTTAAGACCGGGAACTGCTTCGAGAGTTACGAATCTTGAGGGTTATAAGTGGGGAGATGCCAAGTGGATTGAGAAGGAAAATAAGGCAGACCACCTTAAAGAGCCGATGTGTATTTATGAGTGTCAGCTTGGCTCATGGAAAAAGAAGAATGACGGAACCGAGCATGGATTTTATAACTATCGTGAGCTGGCACCGGAACTTTGTAAATATGTTAAAGAGATGGGATATACGCACCTTGAGATAATGGGTATATCAGAGTATCCGTATGACGCTTCGTGGGGATATCAGGTAACAGGATATTATGCACCTACTTCCAGGTACGGTTCGCCTAAGGACTTTATGTATTTTGTTGATTATATGCATAAGAATGGAATCGGTGTCATCCTTGACTGGGTACCGGCACATTTTCCGAGGGATGCACACGGACTTGCTGAGTTTGACGGAACCTGTGTATATGAATATGCGGACCCGAGAAAGGGCGAACATCCTGACTGGGGAACGAAGGTATTTGATTATGGCAAGACGGAGGTTTCCAATTTCCTTATCGCCAATGCACTGTTCTGGGTGGATAAGTTCCACATAGACGGATTAAGGGTAGACGCGGTAGCTTCAATGCTGTACCTTGACTATGGCAGGAGAGACGGACAGTGGGTTGCCAACAAGTACGGCGGCAACGGTAATCTTGAGGCAATGGATTTTCTGCGTCATTTGAATAAGACAATGAATGAGAGATTCCCGAGGGCAATTACAATAGCCGAGGAATCGACAGCCTGGCCGGCGGTCAGCGGCGTTGTAGGTGAAAATGACAGCCTCGGATTTACATTTAAGTGGAATATGGGCTGGATGCATGACTTCCTTGAGTACATGAAGTGCGACCCTCTGTTTAGAAAATGGAATCACAACAAGATGACATTCAGTCTTATGTATGCATACAGTGAGAGATTTATACTTGTGTTGTCGCATGATGAGGTTGTTCATCTTAAATGTTCGATGCTAAATAAGATGCCGGGAGAATACAAGGACAAGTTCCGCAATCTGAAGCTTGCATATACATATATGATTGGTCACCCGGGAAAGAAGCTGTTGTTTATGGGTCAGGAATTCGGACAGCCAAGCGAGTGGAGTGAGGCAAGGGCACTTGACTGGCACGTGGCATCAGAGCCGGAGCATGCAGCACTTTCTAATTATGTAAAGGAATTATTTAAGCTATACAACAGTCATCCTGCATTATATGAGACAGACTATACGCCGGAGGGATTTTTGTGGAGTGATGCCAATGACGGAGATAACAGCGTATTCTCATTTATGAGATTTTCTCCGGACGGAAAGAAAAATCTCCTGTTTGTACTTAATTTTACGCCGGTGGAGCGCAAGGCTTACCGTGTAGGCGTGCCAAAGGGCGGTAAATACAAGCTTATCCTTGATGAAAACGGAGCCGCAAAGGGCGAGGTGCAGGCAGTAAGGGGCGAGCATAAGGGACATAAGAACCATATGGATGTTGACCTTAATCCTTATGGTGTTCTTGTTTACGAATTTACCCGGAAAAAATAAATGCATACATAACGTAATGAATTGAATAATTTATGCCGAAAATACTTGTGTAAAACTTTTACACAAGTATTTTTTTAGGTGGTGTTTTAAATGAATGTAGGTTCAGTTAACAATACATATATGCCAAATCAGGTGGGAATCAGGGAAAGCCTTCAGGCAGGAACAGCCGCAGGACAGACGGTAAATGCATTTGAAAAGGTGATAACAGGAATAGGAAGCTCGATGAATTCCACGGATGTGGCAAAGACCATGAATGGTATTTCTGAGGGAATCAGTTCTGTTGAAGAGGCGCTTAAGGCAGATGCCCAGGTTGCCAAGGATAACCTGAAGGCATTGTTTAACAAGCTGTCAGGAGAGCAGGCAGTAAAGCTTGATGAAGATGGTTTTGACATAAATGAACTCGACGATGAGGAACTGGTGACTGTCGTTGACCGGATAAAAATAATGCTTGCCGCTTATAATGAAAATTTTCAGGCATTTGCAGGAGCATTTGACATGCCGGAGGGTGCAGAGCTTGAAGGTGAAAACCTCTCGGTAAAGGTTGCCGCAGAGCTTAAAAATAATTATCTTCCGCAGACAAAGGACAACACAACGGATGTAATCAGTGCCATGGAGATGGCAGCAGATGTTTCCGGCAGGATGCCGCTTAGTGCGCAGGCCAAGGCGTATCTTGTCGGAAATGAATTAGAGCCGACCATAGAAAATATTTACAAGGCAAATCACACCACGGTAAACCACGGCTATGTAGGCGGCCTTACAAATGACCAGTGGAAGCAGATAATGCCACAGGTGGCTGCAATTATAAAGTCGGGAGAGCTTCCGGAAAATGATAAGACTTACGAGGACGCCAAATGGCTTATTGCAAATGAAATCCCCGTAACGGCGGACAATTTAAAATATAAAAATGAACTTGATGAGATGACATTTGAATATTCTGCCGGTGAAATTATGAAGCAGGCAGTATCAGCAATGGCAGGCGGAAAGAGTGCCACGCAGATTGGAGTGCAGCAAAGAAAAGAAGACTGGGTCGTGGCAGCAGGGGCAATCAGGACGGTATCATTAGTAAGCTACGGACATATTGCCAATATCGTTTCTGCAGGACACAGGCTCACCATTGAGGAAATGGAGCAGGAGTTAAAGAATAATTACAATGCCCCTTCACAGACAGATGAAGCGTCACTTAAGGCATACCGCGTCCTGTGCGAGACAAGGGTGATTATGACGGCTTCGTCAACCATATCACTCATAAGACGGGGCATAGATATTTACAATGAAGACCTTACGCAGTTAAAGGAACTTTTGCAGCAGGAGGAAACAAGGTACATACAGGAGCAGCTTTCAAGAACGGATGACAAGGCGGTTACCGAAGAAGACCTGCGCGAGGTTTCCGACACAACAAGCCTGTTAAATTCACTCCGGTTCATGCCGGCTGCAGCAATCGGTGCCACGGTTATCGGCGTTTCACAGGTGACGGTGAGCAGTGTTCATTCAACGGCACTTTATATGCAAAGACAATACGAGCAGGCAGGCGAGGCATACGAAACAATGTCCACGAAGGCAAGAAGTGACATGGGCGACTCTGTAAAAGCCGCACTTGATAATAGTGCAGGAAGCATATTAAATGAGCTTGGTTATGAAAACAACGAGCAGAATCTGCGCGCGGTAAGAATTATGGCATATAATTCAATGGAAATGTCAGAAGCTAATTTTGTGGCAGTGAGGGAAGCTGACAGCATACTCAACAACCTTATGGATAACATGAGTCCGCAGGTTGTTTATCAGATGATAAAAGACCGGATAAATCCGATGAACACGGATATCCGTACGCTGAATGATTATATAGCAGACAATTATGATGTTGGGCAGGAAACGGTAAAATACAGCGAATTTTTATATAAGCTTGAAAAAACCGAAGGAATAGATGAAACCTCAAGACGTCAGTATATCGGCATATATAAAATGTTCAACTCCATTAAAAAAGACGGGGGCAAGGCAGTTGGTGCACTGCTTAACCAAAAAGCCGAAATAAGCTTAAACAGCCTGATGACGGCGGTTGACAGCAGGAGCATGTACGGAATGGATGTAACGCTTTCGGAAAATGCGGGAATGTCACAGGGTGGACAAAGAGAGCGTTATTACCGGAACCTTTTCTCTGAAATATCACAGGAAATTACACCTGCCGCGCTGGATGAGATTTCGAAAAATCAGGACATCGGTGAAATGAGTCCGGAGAAACTGATGGAAATGCTCGCGCAGTACAAACAAAACGATAAAGAGATAAAGGAAGAGTACTATTCGCAGATTGTCGATGAACTGAGCATGTACAGAAACGCGGAGGATGAGGTTATAAGGCTTCTTACAGACCATAAGATATCGGTAAATCTTAACAACCTTGCAGCGTCAAAGGAGCTTTTGGGAATAACCGGCAAAAACCGCTGGAACAGGGATTCACTAAACGAAAATTTGTCAAAACGGATAAAAGATATGCCGGATGTGTTAGATGATAGTGATGATTTAGAAGAGGCATACAATGATTTGGAGGAAGCGGTCAGAGCGCAGGAAGAACAGATAATCACAGAGAACAAATCGGATTCGTATGTGGACATCAGAAAACTTCATATAACAGAAAACGCAATAAGTCTTATGAACCGTCTTGGCAGCAGCCGTGAGTATTTTGTACCTTTTGAGACGGAAGACGGTATAGGAGCCATTCATCTTAAGCTTGTAAGAACCGGGGAAAACGCCGGAAAGATGGAAATGAATTTCTACACCAAAGAGCTTGGAAATGTATATGCACAGTTTATGGTGAATTCAGAACTTGCATACGGATATATCACATCGGACGGCGAGGGTACAGAAGAATCATTAAAGAGTTCATCAGAACAGATAAAATCGCAGATGGCACAGGAGATGGATTTCGGAGAAATCGTCATACAGACCGGTAACGGAAGTGATGTTCCGCATGTAAGTCTTACAGGCGAAGACAACGGTGTGCCGACAGCATCCCTTTACCGTATCGCCAAGCTTGTATTTGTAAATCTTGTCGGAGGGGAGGCTAATTAATAAGACCGGACGGACCGATATATAAGTTAGATGTTAAGTGATGACAAGGATGTCAAATAACAGCAACGGATTGTGACAGAAGGGAAAAGCGTAATGAGAATAAATACAAATATGTCAGCAATTATTGCAAATGCACAGTTAACAAAAACAGAAGATAAACTCGCATTATCATTAGAGCGTCTTTCATCAGGATATAAGATTAATCATTCTAAGGATAACCCGGCAGGACTTGCTATTTCACAAAAAATGAATTCGCAGCTTCGCGGTCTTGACCAGGCAGACAGCAATGCACAGGACGGCGTATCCGTACTTCAGACGGCAGAGGGTGCATTACAGGAAATCCAGTCGATGCTGACAAGAATTAAGGAACTGTCAGTTCAGGCGGCAAATGATGTTAATTCGGTAGATGAGCGTACGGCGATACAGGAAGAAATTGATTCGCTCAACAAGGAAATCGACAGAATTGCAGAGGATACTGATTTCAATACCAAATCATTATTAAACGGTAATCTCCAGAGAAGAGTATATTCCAACGTACCAAATGTCAAGCAGATGGAAATTACGGACGGATTTATGGATGATACATACGGAATAACAATTACGGACGACGCAAAGAAGGCTGTGATTGAGGGCAGTGCCATAGCAATGTCAGATACCGAACAGATTACAGAGGAGCTTGCCGGAACGGTAAAAATAAACGGACTGAATGTGATTATTGATGAGGGAGATACACTCTCAGATATTGCAACGAAGCTTGCAAAGGGCACATACATGGCAGGCGGAACAATGATTAATGCCGCACCGGGAGCAGCACTTGATAAGAAAGCGTACGGCGATACGGAAGGATATGCATCCATACCGGCAGCAAGCGGAAGCGCATTTGTATTTTTGTCAGAAGCATACGGTTCAAATGAATCAATCAAGGTTGAGTGTGACAATCCGGCACTCGCAGCAAAACTTGGTATTCCTGAAAGCCGGATTGCAACAGGAGATGATGTAAAGGCAGACTTCACCGTTGATAACGGTGAAAGAGTAGGCTTTGCCAACTCAGCAACCATGTCAACATACGGACAGGAGATTACAGTCAGGGATAACAATGACAAACTGTTCGTTGTAAAGGTGCCGGGAAATGTAGTGGCAAACAACGGCGGAACGGTATCAATGGAGCAGGAGGTTACCGATATGGGAGTTTTAAGGGTACATGTCGGTGCCAACGAGAACCAGATAATTCCGATGAGCCTTCCTGAGGTATCCGTAGAAACACTCGGACTTGACCACATCAATGTATTTACACATGAAAATGCAAGCAAGGCAATTGAAGCGGTAGACAATGCAGTTACAAGTCTTGCCACAATCCGTTCAAGAATAGGTGCTTATCAGAACCGTCTGGAGCATACAACCTCCAACCTTGCCGTATCAGAAGAAAACCTTACGGCAGCATATTCGCGTATTATGGATGTCGATATGGCTGAGGAAATGACAGAGTATACACAGGCAAATGTGCTTGCACAGGCAGGTACGTCAATGCTTTCACAGGCAAATTCAAGACCTGAGACTGCACTGCAGTTATTACAGGGTTAATGGAGGCAGCCTATGACCAAGGAAGAGAAAAACGGCTTTTCATACAGAATAATGCAGGCGTCGCCTACGGAAATTACCATCATCTTATATGAAATGGCCGAGGTGTATATTAAAGACGCACTTGATGCCAATGAAGGGGGCAGTGAAACGGAATTTCGAAACAGTATCCGTTATGCAAGGGCTGTTCTAAACGAATTGAACCACTCACTCAATCTCGAGTATGAAATATCTTTAAATTTCATGCAGATATACCTGTTCATCAACCGTGCCTTATTAAAGGCGTCAATTACCGGTACGGTGGCAGACCTTGACCGATGCATAAAAATGCTTGATAAACTCAAGGATGCCTTTGACCGTATAAAGGACCAGGACAGAAGGGGTCCTGTAATGAAGAACACCCAGCAGGTATATGCAGGCCTGACATATGGAAAAGGAACGCTTAATGAGTCGTTTGGCCTAGAGAGCAACAGGGGCTTCAGAGTATAAAAAATTTAATAGTATAAGCTTTAAACCGCTTCCGAATAAAAAACTATTATTCGGAGGCGGTTTTGTCTTATTTTCATAGTAAAAATGAATACGCACGTCGTTGACACTAAATGACTAAAGCGATAAAATATTAATATGAAACTGTGTAAATAGAATTTGCGATTTGGTTATCTGTTTATGGGGGGATTTTAACTAATGATTAAAATAGCAGTTGTAGATGATGAAAAAGAATTTGCGGAAATGTTTAAGAACAATATTGAAAGACATCTGCAAAACATGGAAATTGATGTAAGTATTGAGACTTTTGATGACCCTTTAAAGCTAATAGAAAAAAACACGGAATATAATCTCTATTTTTTAGATGTTGATATGCTGATAATAAATGGATTAATGCTCGCAGGCATATTGCGTGATAAATTTGGAGAGAAACCGGATATTATATTCGTTACGGCATATGAGCAGGCTGTGTTTGATACATTTAAATATGCAGCGTCAGGCTTTATTAGAAAAGATTATCTTGAAAAAGAATTGTGTGAAACTTTGGATAGAGTTGTGAAAAAGTGGCTGGGAAATGAATATGTACTGGATATTAAAACTAAAGATGGAATAGTTTGGAAAAAAGAATCAGATATAATGTATATAGAAACTAACCGACACTATCTAATGATTCATTGCATTGATGGACAGTACGTTACACGGGCTAAAATGGAAGAACTCATAGGAAAAATAAAATCAACAGATTTTATACAGCCACATAAGGGCTATTTGGTTAACTGCCGTTATGGTCGCAGACTAGAAGCAGATAGCATTGTTTTAACGAATGATAGCGTTATTCCGGTAAGCAGACGGAATAGGAAAGCTGTCAGTGAACTTTTTTTTAGATATATAAACGGAAATAGGTGATAAATTGGAAATAGTGTTTGAAATATTTGCAAATTTTTTAGAGTCGGTTATCAGTACACAATTTTTTATGCGCTACTTCGGCTGCAAAGAAAAATATAAAAAGTGGTTCATTGCAATTGTATTTGTAGTATCACATTTTATTACAGTTAATATGGTTAATAATATATCCTTTTTCAGTTTGTATGGTGAGTACATAATTTTGGCAGTATGGTTAGTGGCAGCAGTAATGCTCCTTAACGGCAGTTTTTTTGAAAAATTGTTTGTATGCCTTTTATACGATATATACTTTGATGCACTTGTTCTTGTTTTGTACAGCTTTTTTGCAAAATGGATGGAATATGATGCCAATGGTTACATGGTTTTTGGGTTTGCAAGAGTCGCAATGGTATTATCGGCAAAGTTACTGGATATAGTCTTTTTTGAATTGCTCATTCGATTTAAGCAAAAAGATCACTGGTTGGTTACGAAAAGTGTATATATCGGATTAAATGCTATGGTGTTGGCTACATCAATAGCAGAAAGGTTTCTTATCAGCATTTATTATAATGCAACTTATAATAGTATTATGAAAAGAGATGCCATGATTGTGACAATTGCTTTAGTGGTAATTGATATTATTGTATATATCATGTGTATTAATCTCACGAGGAGCAACATAGACCTTATAAAGGAACGGATGAAAAATGCTGCGTATGAAAATAAACTGCAGGATATAAAGGCAACCAGGGAGCTTCATGAGAAGACGATAAAAATTCGTCATGATATGAAGAACGAATTGTTAAAGATAAAAATAAAACTGGAAGAAGAAAAAATTGAAGAAGCAAAAGATTATCTTGAGAAAATCTTAAATGTAAAACTATCAAAAGAGCATAAAATCTATACAGATAACGTGCTGGTGGATGCAATAATCAATAAATGCATTGAAAATTGCAAAAACAGCGGAATTGAAATTAAAATTAACGTTAATGGCAGCATTGGAAATATTGATGAGATGGAGTTGGCAATATTGTTATCTAATCTGCTGGATAATGCTGTTGAAGCTGCTGTAAAAACGAATGATAAATGGATTGAATTTACTATGTGCAGAAATAAGGATTATTTGTGCATTTATATTAAAAACTCGTATAGTGGTAATGTCAAAAAAGGGGATTCAGGATTATTAACGACAAAACAGGATAAAGAGAATCATGGATATGGATTATCCAATGTAAGGGATATTGTAAAAAAACATAGTGGAAATTACCATTATGAAATGGGCGAAACATGTTTTGAAACAAAGATTAATTTGTTAACGTTTTAATGACCGCTTGTGCCAAAAAATGACCGCTTGTGCCAGAACTATTGTATGAAAACAAATATTAAGCTATGCTTTGCGTAGAGGTGAATCGTATGATTTATAAACTCTCACAAAACATAGCTTATTATTTTGTAAAGAAAAAAATGATAAAAGAATCAGATCAGGATTTATATCGATTTGGAATTGAAACGATATTATGTAGTTGTATTGATGTAGCAATAATTATATCAGTTGGGGCATTTTTTAAAAGAATATATGAAATTTTATGGTTTTATACTGTGTTCTGTTATTTACGAAGGAATATAGAAGGGTATCATGCAAAGACATGTTTGGCATGCAAGATAATTATGACATTTATGCTGGTAACCGTTCTGTATTACGGAACGATATTAGAAAAATACATAGATATTCAACTTGTAGTTGTTAGTGGTATTGCGGTAGTTATCTTAATTGAAGGGAGGGTTATTAAAGATAAAAAATTATGTATTATATTAAGTTATTTTGTATTGGAAATAATCCTGATACATTTTAACAGTTATTTGGCAGCAATAACAATGATGTGTTATTTTATTGTGCTGACTGTTGCAAAAAGAAAGAAGGTGAAAATACTATGAACGATTTAAAAACAAAAATTTTAAAAAATTTTCTCGTAGCTGTTGAGAAAGTTGCCAGTAATGTAAGCTTGGAAGACTATTTTACATATAATAGTTTTTATATGCCTAAAAGACCTGAAATAAAAAAAGAAAAGAAAGACAATGAAAGTATATAGTAAGTTATTATCAACCTGCGGATGGTAAAAAATAAATAGTCTAAGGAAAAAATATTGAAAAAGGGGAGAGAAGTATGACAAAAAAAATACTAATTATAATGATGATGTTCTTATGTATGGGGACATGTATGTGTGAAACAATATGTGCATATAGTAATGATGAAAATGTAGAATCGGATAAATTGCAGGGGTTGTCTTATCGTCCGCCTTCATATAAAAATATTAAAATTATTTCATTTTATGGAGTAGAAATTCCAAGTGATAATTTGTTTTACACCAATAATGTATATCAAGAAATTAGTGGAACGGCTAATGTATCATATTTATACACGGATAAATGTTTTAATAATGTGTATAGAATTAATGCACAGATAACAAATAATTCCAATACCGTATTAACAGTAACATTATGCTATAGAAGTGGTAATGATTATAATTATTCTGAGCTTAAAAAACAGACTATTCCGGCTAATTCTACCAAAACACTTTATTTTCTAGATTTGAATACTCAAAGAAAATATTTTTTCCAATTTAGTGCTCCTAGTGATTTTACAGGAAGACTGTTAGGTTTTTCGAGTGATAATTAATACAAGGAGTGTAACAGAATGAACCGATTATGTATGGAACTGATAAGCTTGATATGTATAGCAGCTGCTCATCTTGGTGATTTTTCAGCAAAGATTAACTGGATTAGTAGTTTAAGATATGTGGCAATTCCTATCATTATATTTTGCATGGTGCAGAGTTATAAAGAAAATAAAGACAAAAAAAGATATTTGTTAAAATTGTATCTTATCACGCTGACGAATTCGCTGATATTTAATATTGTTTCATGTATCAATTATTATTCTACCGGGATGTTCTTTGATATAGAAGAAAACATTATTGGTGCAATCTTTCAGGGAATGCTTTTGCTATACATAATTGATATGTGTGTAACAAGGGCTGATAGATATAAGCTTAAACTAATAATTTATATAGTATATCAGATAATAATACACATTATTTTTGTCGGATTTTTCAACCCTGATGGTATGCTGAGCTATAACTGGTTTATGGGACCACTTAGTAATATCTTTATAAACAATTTCGGAATCCTGTATTTGCCGCTATTTGTAATCTTTTATTATATAAAGAAATACAAAATTAGCAGTACAATTTATTTGATGGTTATCTTTTTAATCAATGGTCTGAATTTATTTAACAGACTGGGAATGGGACTGCATCACCATGCTCACTTTGTTGGAAGGATATATGATGCAATAATGCAATATATTTTGCAAATAGGCGTATATATAAAAAACAATATGTTCAGTTTCAAATCAGTTGCAATAATGTTGCCCGCGTTGATTCTGTGCCTATATAACGGAAAGAAACAAAAGTCTCTGGGTGCGGGATTTTTTATGACATATACAGCAATAGTCAGTATTTTCTATATAGTAAGTTATTATTAATCCGAGGATGTTAAAAATTAAGATGTTACATTTTAATTGTAACATCCTGATAAACTTGAAATGAAAATAATCGGCCGATTAAAATATAAAACAGTCATGGAAGGAAGGCGATGGAAAAAATATATAAATCTAAGGAAAAAGAATATTGAAAAAAATTGAAGGGAGAAAATCAAATGAAGAAAACAAAAATCAAAATGAATATTAAGCAGATTATTTTTAATTCATTTTTAACACTAGCAATTCTGATTTCATCGGGAACAATGGTATTTGCGTCGTCAACGTCTACACCTTTTGCTTACGAAGGTATTACAGCATATGGTGTTCTTGATGTTAATTGGTTAAGTAACGGTGGAAGTGGATATGCTCAAACATATACAAATGATTATACAACGTATTCTTTGGGAGTGTATTTAACAGTTCATAATGCAAGCGGAACAGCGCTTAATGGAGATTCGGCAGTGGGATTTGATTCTGTGCAGACCAATGTACTGACTGAAAGAAATGCTACAGAATATAGAAGCCTTCACAATATACAGGAGAGCAGGGTTCCGCAAGCACAGACAAAGCTTGTTTCTAAAAAATAGAATAATATTGTGTAAAAGTATCGATGCAGGTTAATGTGTATACATTAGCCTGCATTGTAATCAGCGGGGGATGAACTATTGAAGAAAATATTTAGACATTATTCAAGTTGGTTACTGCTTGTCGGTATAGCCGTTTCGTTCACTGCGGCAGTGAATGGAAGACAGGTATATGAGAGAATGGAAAAAGCTCGTATGGAGCTGAACGAATACAAGTACCTTAACAATTACATTATAAGTATATCCGGCATAGACAATATTCAGGAAATAGCGGAGGATATTGAAATCCTGGAGGGAAATGTCAGTATTGTGGATAATGATCTGTATATTAATGATGCTGACATATATCAGCGGACAGAGATTCTTATTAAGCAGGATGAGGATTTACCCTATCCTGTTAGAGAGGTTTCAGGCTCAAGGGGAGTTGTAATAGGAAAGAGCATTGAACAATACTGTTACAGTAAAGATGAGGGTAAGGCACAGTATATTGTAATTGATGGCAGGGAGTATCAGGTTGAGGGATATGTTGAAAGTACATATTCAGATGTACTGAATGGAAAGGTAATATTAAAAACGGATAATCCGAAGGAAATAAGCTGTTTAGCGAATGCAGATACGCTCGTATTAAATTACGGTTCATATAGTATGGATGCTGAGGATTGTGTCAGGGGATTTTCTAATCAGTTTGGAGACAAATATAGTATTTACTACGAAAAAGAATCTGACAAGTACATTGAGATAGGCAGCGCAAACGCTGAAGAAGAATTTTATATGACCATAACGCTGTTTGCCATGATAAACTGCGTGGTGATATCAGAATTCTGGATTATGAGGAGAAAACAGGAAATTATAATTAGAAAGTTATGGGGTTATGGTAATATAAGACTTTTCTGGATACTGTACAGGGAAATGCTTATAATAGCGGGATTGGCGGTAGGTATATCAATTGTATTGCAGAATGTGGCGGCATTGTTTAATCCGTATACATACGGGTTTTCGTGGCTTAGGAGGGTAATTTTTTCACTAATTTTTATTGTAGTTTCTGCCTTTGTAGTAGTGATAATACCTTTACATAAGGCATCACATTACAGAATAAGTGAGGGGCTTTAATAGATGAATATACAATTTGCAATAAAAAAGGCATTTGAAAAAATGTTCAGAAGGAAAATAAATTTTATTATGACGCTGTCAGTACTTGCGGTTACAGTGTATCTTCTGGCTTCGGTTTTCCAGATGTTTTTTAAATCAACATATTACATATATGAAACAAAAAAGGCTTTGTCATATGATTCTGTGCTTAATTTCACTGTTTTTATAAACAGAAGTGATATGGGTTATTTTGAACGTGTGGGAGATTTTGATAAGGCACTTAAGGAACAGTATGGCAACAGATACGGAAGATTTATGTATTTGGACGCCTCGATGACGGCGGATGACGGAAAATATAAAAAATTTTCAACACTGTATGTTGATGAAGGAACAAAGGACCTATGCGGTGTGGAAGTAATTAATGAAATTGAACCGGATAGCACCGAGTATCTGAAGGGATATGCCGGATATAACGTAGCAGAGAAATATCCTGTTGGAACAATACTTTATAATAAGCATACGGGAAGCAGGATAGAGATAGTCGGAATTTTGAAGAAAAATTCCGGATGGATTTCAGAACCGCCTCTTGTTACGCAGAATGCAGTAGTATCATTGGATGATTATATAATGGCTGAAATGGATGAAAAGTATTTTGAATTAGAACCTATGTTTTACGGAAATATATTTAATTCCATGTATATAAAATGTCAATCAGAGGAGGATGCAGCACGGATTAAGGAAGAAGTAAGAAATCTGGCAGACGAATATGATGTCATCTGTTATTGTAACAGCATAAACAGCCTTATACGGAAGGAAAACATGGAAAATGCCAGGTATTTGAAATCGATGGGATACCTTATAGGATTTGTGGTTATTATGGCAGTCCTTGCGTATTTTACTTCCGGTATGGCAGATATTTATAGTGAACATTATGAGTTTGCAGTTATGCTTATTAATAATGTTGCACCTGTAAATATTTGCATTATGCTTCTCGTGGAAAATCTGATAAAGGGAAGTCTGGCAGTTTTAATATCATTGTCAGGGTTTGGGAGAGGACTTAAGAATTCGGACGCATATGTTTTTAATTCAATGGTCTTCCCTGCAATTGCAGTCCTTGTGTTTGTTTTTATGATATTGATATCGCTGGCAGAATATATGACTATAAGAAACAAAAATGTATGCACGATGCTTGGAGGAGATAAAAGATGATTTTATTTAAAGAGGTATGTAAATCGTACACAGGGGACACATATAACATACAGGCATTGGATTCAGTTACATTCCATATAGAGGAGGGGGAATTTGTATCCGTGATGGGGAAAAGCGGATCAGGTAAAACAACCCTGCTTAACATTCTGGGTTTTCTGGATAAGGCTGACAGCGGAACGATTACATTTATGGGTGAAGACGTGTCCAATCCTTCCATGTCAGCTCTCTGGAAGAACAGAAAAAAGTATATAGGATTTGTATTCCAGAATTTTGCACTTATTAATCATTGCACTGTATATGAAAATGTTGTCCTTCCTCTGGAGGCACTGGGAAAAGGACGACGGGAATGCAGGATGAGGGTAACAGAGACTCTGGAAAAGCTTAATATAGACCATCTTGTTAATAAATATCCCGGGCAGATATCGGGCGGCGAGAAACAGAGAGTTGCAATAGCGCGTGCGCTTGTGGATGAGTCACGTTTGATTCTTGCAGACGAGCCTACCGGGGCATTGGATTCTAATACGGCGAATGAAATAATGGATATATTTAAGGAAATTAATAATACAGGAAAGACAGTTATAGTGGTTACTCATGATAATGATATAGCTGCACAGACTAAAAGAAAAATTACGCTAGAAAATGGCAGAATAGCCGATGACATTCGTTTGTGTTGAGGAGGCTGTTATGGATAAAAAGAAGAAAATAGCACTGCTGATAGTAGTGGGAATACTCATTACAGTATTTGTTATTAAATTTATGGAATGGGGAAAGCAAAAGACAGAGTGGGATGTGCCATTCGAGTCGGATGGCAGAATAACCAATGGAGGAGGTGGCGCCGGATTTGAAATTCAAAAACCGAGAGATTTTTATATTACTGCAGATATAATTGTTGAAACGGGAAGCGTAACAGTATGGTATTATTTTGATGATGAATTAGTATTTGAAGAAACATATGAAGTGGGAAAGCATCATTATGAAAGTGAAGTATATGAGAACCAGACAGTTATGATAACCCATGAGTACAAAGGGTCTGAGGATTCCAGCGGACATTTTTATGATGCCATTCATACAAGGGAAACCAATATGAGCAGATTCTTAAGAAGGCTTAAGTATCTCTTTTAAAAATAATTCAAATTGACATCAAATGTCTAAAATGTTAATATTTTAGTGAGGGAACTGTGTAAATTTCATATTTGGTTAAATTTGCGTAAGGAATATTCATGGAGTTTTAAACTTAAATTAGCTATATTAGTAATAAGGAGACTAACTAATTAATGAAAAAGAAAGCTGCCGGTATACTTACTTTAGTATTACTGACCATATTAATTGCGTTTTCATATACAGGAATGAACCATACAGATACGGGCAAGTATATTTGGAAAATTATTAAAACAGTACATAGTCAGCTTAATGAAGGAAGAGAAGGTGTTACAATTACTGTAACACCTGAGTTTTATGGGGATTATCAATACGAAATATTTCTGGAATATGACAACAGGATAATCAGAGTTCCGGATGTTAGTGCACATTTCTACAGTGAGGATTATGAGATTCCTATAAATGGCATTTATGTGAATAAAGACTGTATTGTTGAAATGTATGGTGATATCTGCATCGTAAGAATATACGGTCAGAAGGAATTTTCAATTGTAAATAATCAGGGCGTATATCTAACAATTATACCAAACAATACTGATGATTATTGGACAGAGGTATATTGCGAAGGGCAGCTTTGCGTTCAAAGTGATGATTCTCATATGACGATTTCGATAAATAAAAAAGAATTACACAGTAGCAGGTCATATGTCTATATAATGGATTCTTCAAATAAAGAATCCATTAATCCGACCGGATACTATTACACTAATTATACATCTTACGATATCAGAAAAAAGAGTGACGGACGGTGGTCTGTTTTTGGCGGGAGCGATGGAATATATACCGATGAATGTTTCTTTTATGAATGGTTACCGGAGGAATAATTTATGAAAAAAATTTATAAGGTAATCAGATTAATACTGGTAATTTTACTCTTAATGTCGTTTTCAAGGATATATCATTACGGAACGCAGGATTATATTAAGAAACTGATTGTGGTTGCTTATCATACATATAATGCTGACAGTATAGGACTCAGTATGAAGCTGTTTCCATATGCAGAAGAAGGGAGCACGGCGGATGATGTTATCATAAAATACGGACTGAAATCAATTAAGCTGCCCAAACTCCCTAAATATATAAACAGGTATGAAGGCCCTATGTATACACAGCTTCTGTATATAGATAAAGACTGTCTTATATATCTGGAGGATGAAAGTTACCGCATATTTATATGTAATTGCCGTAATATAACGATAGAGTGTAATACAAGGGTAAATGCAATAATAACGCCGTTCATGACAGATGACCTTCCCGGAACATGGAAAAATTACTCTACTGTGGATGTAAGATATGATGGAAAGCTTAAGATAAAGTTAAAACAGGATAAAATGACGTGCCATATAGAGAAGGATAAAGACGGGGATGCGAAGATAGCATATTGGTATCTTCGCAAGTCGTATGACACAGGCACAGGTAAACGTGATAAAAAAAGCATTTCTTTAGAGGATCTTGCGAAAAAGTTTACCTCGTTTGAAGTCAGGAAAAATAGTCTTGATGAATTTACAGTTTTTCTTGATGTGGACGGAGATGACAAATTTGAAACGGAATGTGAGGTATTGTGTTTTTATGAGCAGCAGAAAAAATAGTATAATAATATTAATTGTCTTCCTGATTTTAAATATGATTTTGGGCTCATTATTGCTTTACTCACTGATTGGTTCATGGAATTCAATTATGTATATGGTAATGAATATCATTGCAATAATATTACTATATATTATGGTTAATTTTATTCAGTTATTATACATAAGAGGACTGAATATAAGATATAAAAATGTAAAGTATTTATTGGTGGTAATCGTGCCGGTTTTACTGTGTATTATAACCGTATTCATGGTAGGGGCTGTTGAAAAAAACGAATATTATGATAAGAGGTATTCGTATTATGAGGAGTATGATGTTGACTACTCACACGTACACAACTGCATTTTAAATTAGTTGTGACGCGATATTAACTTTGCAACGTTCACTTCACGATTTTCTAATAAGAAAGTATAGAGAGGAATAATTAATGAAGGAACTTTTAAAAACTTTTTGTATAAACCTTATACTGATGTTTGTTATTCTTTATGCCGGAATCGGTGCATGGGACGGATATTTTCGTGCGATAGTGCTTAATAAGCTGGAAATCCATTCGGAGTTACGCGGAGTGAAACAGGTATATCCGGTGCATTACAAGTATGAAATTATTACAATTGTAATTGCAGTTGTATTGCTACTCATGTTTAATATTAAACAATTTTTTGCGGTGCGCGCACTGGCAATGAAGTTAAAATATATATACTTGGCGGGAGCAGTACTGGTTCCGTTTGTATTGTTTGCACTTGTAGTTTCATTCATAGCAATGGTTGAAACCGGACCCTACACAGGGTATGGAAGCTTATTTTTCTTTGACATGAGAATAAAGTATCTTACAGCGGGGTTGTGGTAACTTATCATATATACTTTGCTTTGGGGGCAGGATATGCAGTAGTTATTATGAGCAGTGTCAATTATAATGTTCGTTTGTTTTGCATTCATGTCGTTGGGTATGAGTGAGTATATTCGAATTGTTCCCATGGTAGAAACGAAAGAGTTTTGGTCCATTATTACATTAATTATTTATAAACCTTTCGTATGGGTTTAGGGAATTACGCAGATTTTATCTTTGATTAATAGGAGGCAGTATATGAGGAAAATATTTAAAATAATAATTTTCGTTGTTATTTTATGTGCAGTGTTATTGTGTGCAGTTATATTTGTTCCACTGCAGCGTCATATTAATTCAGATTATAGTGTTACCATTTACGATTATTATACGGATGAAGCACTTCAAAATATGGAGGCATATGTATCGGGAAAGTATGAGTATCATCTTTTTAATATCAACAGCCGATGCAGATTTGAAGGTGACATAGTTTTAAATTTTGGTGATAAAGAGCAGAAATATTACGGAGCTGTTATTGCTGATATACGGGCAGGATATGGGTCTGTTTATGATTGTACCGATGGAGAAATGCATCTTCTGGGAACTGTCACTGAGACAAAGAATCCTGTTAAAAGCGGCAAAATTACTTTTACACGGCAGGATAAAACCTATTATGCCGTATATGAGAAAATTAAATAGTATAATTTTTTGTCAGGAGAAGAGGGGGTAATGTATGAGAAGAATTAATTTATTTTTCATTATATTTTTTGTTATTATCATGTCAGGCTGTGGTAATGAAACAAATGCTGATATGCCACTAGTGGCGGATGAAATAGCCGAATTAGAGGCAATTTCAATTGAAACAGCGCGTGAGACTTTTTATGATGTGTCACTGGGTAATGATAATTCTCCGGTTGCTAAGGTGACGGCGAATTCTTTTGAGAGTTCGGGGACATTCCGTTATGTCGAT
>JBJEOB010000145.1:0-1626 GCA_051880495.1 Lachnospiraceae bacterium | reverse complement strand
CGACAGCAAGACCGTCCATTCCCGGCATTTCAATATCCAGTATGTACATATCTGGCTTAACGCTTGCATCAGTACAGACTTTCAGCAGTTCTCTCGGATTTGTGAAAAATTCATACTCAACCGCATAATCAATCATCCGTACTGTGTAACGTCTGATTCTCTCAATATCCTGTGGGTTGTCATCACAGATAGCTATCCTCATTTAAAATTCCTCCTCAATATACCCTAAACATACATCTCGGAGGGTTGCCTTACTACTGATTCATCATCAGTTTTTTCATATAAGCCAACATACGATCCAGAAACTTATCTCTCTCATCCCTGCTACAATTTGCCAGAAACAGTTCGATGTCAAACATATCGTTATGATTACCGGTAATCAGATAAGTAGGTTCAATTTTATATCTTTCATATAAAATCAACATTTTTTCCGGCTGAAGTCCATAAAAACCATTTTCTATCTTGCGATAGTGTTCTACCCCTACATCTAGTGTTTCAGCAAAATTTTCCTGTGTGTATCCGCCATTCTCTCTGGCGGTTTTCAACCTTTTTCCGATTTGTATATTTAACTCTTTCTTCTCTCTCTTTTCTGAATTCATTGTATTAACCTCGCTTTTATGGTAATAATACCAACGCAAGGCGTATACAAACAGATTGCTTTGCAACATTGCGAACGACGCAATGCAACTTATCTCTATAACTGAAAAGGGAGTAGTGAACTTTCCACTACTCTCTTCATCTTCATACTATTTACTTTTTATAATAATGTGGCCTTTCTGTTACCATATCAACCTGTGCATGGTCGGAATCTCACTAGACTGATTTAATATCACCACCACTCAGTTTCAGCTTTTATGTAACACTGATGTGCCGAATTCTATAAAAGACCACTTCCAGAACCCCAAGCTCATTAATAATCTTTTGCATCTTATCTCTCACATAGCTGTCGCCAATTGGAAGGCCAAATGCTCCCAAGTGCCTCAATAATATCATCCTTTTCTTTTTCCAAATCGTCCAGACATAACGCAACAAATCTTGGAATATAAACTCCGCGAATACTGCTCTCTGTCTAGAAGTTTTCAATACCTAGACTGTTTTATTATTTCTAAAATGATGTCCTTTGAATCTAAAGCATCCACAGCCTTTTTTGATACACGTTCCACTTTCTTACAGGGAATATTGTAGATTAACATGCCGCAAAAATCGTTCCCAAAAGAATGGACAATCCACAGCGAAAATGGACTTCTGTACAAAAATACAGCCCATTTAATTTTTCATATAAGCTACGTCTTATTTATCTCATTTTATCAATTAAATGCCTTTCTATATCGTCTTCATATTTTTTAATGATTTCTTCCTCTAGCGGTTCGATCATTAATTCCTTTGCCAAGGATTTTGTTTTATGTCGAGCCTCGTAAAAATAACCAATAATACTAAACACAATGGCACCAACAAAATTTACCATTAAATCCTTCATGGTATCTATAATTCCTATATCCAAATATCCACCATCTACAACATATGTGCTACCATTTATAGTTTCAATTGTAGTTTTTGTTATTTGGGATACGCGAATAGGAATCTGAGTCTTATTCTCATCCAAAGTTACAGAACTAATACTTGAGA
>JBJEOB010000144.1:0-7099 GCA_051880495.1 Lachnospiraceae bacterium | reverse complement strand
CAAAAGAAGCCCAAACCCATGAGCCGGTCGTGCGAAAACTCATGGGAAAGCGACAAAAGAAGCCCAAACCCATGAGCCGGGCAGGCGAGAACTCATGGGAAAGAGACAAAAGAAACCCAAACCCATGAAAACACATATATAGGAGGTAAAATGCAGAATTTTAGAGAAATACTGATACAAAGGAGAAATGAACTTGATGCAATAATAGCTAATGCAGAGAAACAATTAAAGAAGCCGCCGCAGGGAAGGCTTGAAATAGTGAAGCAGGGTGAACATTTTCGATATTATGTCTGTGATGGCACAAAGAGAAGGTATTTACATAAGAATGAAGAATGCGTAGCTGCATATATTGCACAATATGATTATTCGAGAAAGATGCAAAGATATGCAATGAAAGAGAAAGCGCAAATTGACAGACTAATAGATGAGTGTTCGTTTAATGAACTTGAAAATATGTATGAAAACCTTAGCTTGGGAAGGAAAAAGCTTGTAGAACCGTTGCTGATTTCAGATAAGGAATATGTAGTCAGATGGAAGAATTCAACAGATGAGCAATTAAACACGATTCCAATTCAGTCAGAGATTTATAGTGAAAATAATGAGCATGTGAGATCAAAATCAGAGAAAATAATTGCAGATAAATTATTTGCCATGGAAATTCCGTATAAGTATGAGGCGCCATTAAAAATCAGGGACAGAATTATATTTCCGGATTTCACAATATTAAAGGTCAAGACAAGAGAGATTGTGTATTGGGAGCATTTGGGAATGATGGATAATGCAGGTTACTTAGAAAAAGCGGCAGATAAGCTGGATTTTTATGAAAGAAATGGTATTATTCCGGGAAAGAATCTGATACTTACGCATGAAACAAAGCAGCGTCCTCTTAATATAAAAGTTTTAGACTATATAATTGATGAAATCTTAAAATAATCGGAAAAACATGATATAATTATATGCAGAAAAATATCAGGCTAAGGAGAACTTATGGCGAAAGTTGCGATTATTGGAATGGGTAATATGGGCAGCAAGTATGCTGTCATGATAGCACAGAACAAAGTGCCGGGGATGAGACTTATTGCTGCGACCAGGATAAGACCGGAAAGATATGCGGAAATAAAGGATATTCTGCCGGATGATTTAAGGCTGTATCAGTCGGGTGAGGAATTATTTGAGGCGTATGACAGGCATGAAATAGAAATTGATTCTGTAATAATTGTAACGCCGCATTACTCACATGAGGAGATAGCGGCAAAGGCGTTTGAGAGGGGACTTAATGTTTTATGCGATAAGCCGGCAGGCGTGTATACAAGGCAGGCGAGAAACATGATGGAGGCATATCTTAAAGCAAAGGCAAAAAAGCCTGAACTGTTGTATGGATTTATTTTTCATCAGAGAGTGTTCCCGGTATACCGTAAAATGCGTGAGATTGTGAGAAACGGTGTTTATGGTAATATTAAACGTGTCAACTGGATAGTGACTGACTGGTACAGATCAAATGCGTATTATGAGTCGGGAAGCTGGAGGGCAACATGGGCAATGGACGGAGGCGGAACGCTGCTTAACCAGTGCCCTCACAATATAGATTTGCTGCAGTGGATTTGCGGGATGCCATCAATGGTGCAGGGATTTTGTCATGAAGGCAGATACCATCCGATTGAGGTCGAAGATGATGTTACGGCATATTTTGAGTGGGAAAATGGTGCGACAGGAGTTTTTATAGCCTCGACAGGTGAAGCGGCAGGTGTCAACAGGCTTGAGATAAGTCTTGATAATGCTTTGCTTGTGTGCGAAAAGGGAAAACTGTGTGCATATGAACTTGATAAGCCTGAAATCGAATACAGAAACGGGCAGGGTGATTTGTTTGCAAAGCCGGTATGCGAAAGAAAGGAAATACCGGTTGAGAATGCGCAGGAACCATATATAGAGCTGTTAAAGGCATTTAATGAGGGTGAGCTTGTTGCGGATGGCAGCGAGGCAATAAACAGCCTGTATATTACCAATGCAATTTATATGTCGTCGTGGGAAAAAAGAGCAGTAATGCTGCCGGAGCCGGGGACGGAAGATGAGCTTAAATTTGAAAAAAGATTTGAGAGTCTGCTTGATAAAAAGAAAAAGAAGTTATAAAAATGTTATAAAAATGTAAATGAAACACTTCCCAAGACTAATTTTGTATGATATAATATCAGAAGTTATGAACTGAAGGAGGCACAGTAAATGAAGCATATTAAGACAATTAATAATCAGGCATTAAAGGATACATTAAAGAAGGGCGGATGTGGCGAATGCCAGACATCATGCCAGTCAGCTTGCAAGACATCTTGCACAGTTGGTAACCAGAGCTGTGAGAACAAGAATAACTAATCGTTATTTTTGATTTATTTGATAGGAAATTGTGTCGCAATTTCTCTATCATGTTCAGTGAAGACTAAGAGAGTGCTGCCGAACTTTTGCATCACTCTCTTAATTATTGAAAGGAGACCGAAAGTGGTTCATCAGTATAAGAATAATGGATATAACATTGTGCTTGATGTTAACAGCGGACTTGTTCATGTTGTTGATGATATTGTATATGATGTGATTCCATTGTTTGAAGAGAAGAGTACAGACGAAATTACTGATATTCTTGGTGACAGATACAGCGAAGGAGATATCCGTGAAGCCTGTGCAGAGATACAGGAGTTAAAGGATCAGCAGGTATTATTCACAGAGGATATTTATGAAAAATATATTGATAATTTTAAAAAGAGAGAAACAGTAGTTAAGGCACTGTGTTTACATATAGCACATGATTGTAACCTTGCATGCAGATACTGCTTTGCTGATGAGGGCGAATATCATGGAAGACGTGCATTAATGAGCTTTGAGGTTGGTAAGAAGGCGCTGGATTTCCTTGTTAAGAATTCCGGTTTACGAAAGAATCTGGAGGTTGATTTCTTTGGCGGAGAGCCGCTTATGAATTTCCAGGTTGTAAAGGATCTTGTTGCATATGGACGTTCCCTTGAGGAACCGTATAATAAGAAATTCAGATTTACGTTAACGACAAACGGAATGCTTCTTAATGACGATATTATGGAATTTGCCAATAAGGAAATGAGTAATGTCGTGCTGAGTGTTGACGGACGTAAGGAAGTTCATGATTATATGAGACCGGTTCGTGGAAGCAAGGGTCAGGTTGGAAGCTATGACATTATAATGCCGAAGTTTAAAAAGCTTGCGGACAGCCGTAACCAGATGAATTATTATGTGAGAGGCACATTTACACATCACAATCTTGATTTTTCCAAGGATGTCCTGCATCTTGCGGATTTGGGCTTTGAACAGATTTCGGTAGAACCGGTTGTTGCAGCACCAACAGAAGATTATGCGATAAAAGAAGAGGATCTGCCACAGATATTTGAGGAATATGACAAGCTGGCGGCAGAACTTGTTAAGAGAAAGAAAGCAGGAAACGGATTTAACTTCTTCCATTTCATGATTGATTTGAATGGTGGTCCGTGTGTATATAAACGTTTGTCGGGATGCGGTTCGGGATGCGAGTACCTTGCAGTAACGCCTTGGGGAGATTTTTATCCGTGCCATCAGTTTGTTGGTGAGGAAAAGTTCCTTATGGGAAATGTTGATGATGGAATTGTAAAACCTGAAATCAGCGAGGAATTCCGCAACTGTAATGTATATTCAAAAGACAAATGTAAAAACTGTTTTGCTAAGTTTTTCTGCAGCGGTGGATGTGCTGCCAATTCATACAATTTTCATGGTCATATCAATGATGCTTATGATATTGGATGTGAAATGCAGAGAAAAAGAGTCGAATGCGCGATAATGATAAAAGCAGCGTTGGCTGATTAATAAAAGGAGATAACAAAATGAAGACAAGTAGGAAGATTATTTATTCATTGATTCTTATTGTTGCACTGGCCGGATTAGGCTTCATTACAGTATGTGGTATAGGTGCCAATAAGACAGGTAGTGCAAGCGACATTAAGCTTGGCCTTGACCTTGCGGGTGGTGTCAGCATTACTTACAAGACTGTAGATGATAATCCGTCACAGCAGGATATGGATGATACAGTTTACAGATTACAGCAGAGAGTAGAAACATATAGTACAGAGGCTGATGTATATAAGGAAGGCGATAACCGTATCAACGTTGAAATTCCTGATGTAACAGATGCCAATGCTATTTTGGAAGAGCTTGGACAGCCGGGTTCATTACTTTTTGTTGATACAGAAGGTACACTGATTGTAACAGGTGACCAGATTAAGTCGGCAGAAGCACAGGCTTACAAGGAAAATAACGGAACAGTACAGTATGTTGTTTCCCTTGAACTTACAGATGAGGGCCAGGCTGCTTTTGGTGAGGCTACAGCAAGACTTGTTGCCGGTGAAGATGAAAAGAGATATATTTACATCATTTATAATGGTGAAATAATCAGTGCCCCATATGTAAAAACAGTTATTACAAATGGCGGCGTTATGATTGATAACATGGAATCACTTGAGTATGCGGAAAGACTTGCTTCAACAATCCGTATCGGTGCAATTCCACTGGAACTTGAAGAGCTTCGCTCTAATGTGGTTGGTGCAAAGCTTGGACGTGAAGCAATTGAGACAAGCTTACTTGCAGGTGCAATCGGTCTTGTACTCTTATTCTTATTTATGATTATTGTTTACCGTATTCCTGGTCTTGCAGCAAGTATCGCTCTTGCACTTTATGTAATGCTTATGATTTTCATTATAAGCGTATATGACATTACATTAACACTTCCGGGTATTGCAGGTATTATTCTTTCAATAGGTATGGCAGTTGATGCCAATGTTATTATTTTCGCACGTATCAGGGAAGAACTTGCTAAGGGCAAATCGGTTGCTTCATCTGTAAGAGATGGTTTTTCAAAAGCATTATCTGCTATCCTTGATGGTAACATAACAACTCTTATTGCGGCTGCAGTTCTTGCAATCAAGGGTTCAGGTTCAGTTAAGGGATTTGCAACAACACTTGCACTTGGTATTGTTATTTCAATGTTCACGGCACTTTTTGTAACAAGATTTGTATTAAATCTTCTTATTGCATTTGGCTGTGACAAGGTTTCTATGTATGGTATTCCAAAGGAACCGGCAACAAAGAATTTTGTCGGCATGAAGAAGTACTGCTTTACAATTTCTGCAGTTGTAATTATTGCAGGATGTGTACTTATGGGTGTTAACTCAGGCAGGGGCGAAGGTGCATTCAACTACAGCCTTGAATTTGTCGGTGGTACAACAACAACTGTTAACTTCAATGAAAAGTACAGCCAGGCAGACGTTGAGAGCACAATTATTCCTGTAATTAAGGAAGTAACCGGAGTTACGGAAATTCAGCAGCAGACAGTAAATGATTCAAATGAAGTTATTTTCAAGACATCAGAACTTACACTTGAGCAGAGAGAAGCATTTGCAGATGCAATGGTTGAACAGTTTGGTGTTGATAAATCAGCAATCTCTGCTGAGAACATCAGTGCAACGGTAAGTACTGAAATGAGAAATGATGCTATTATTGCCGTATTGATTGCAACGGTATGTATGCTTATTTATATCTGGTTCAGATTCAGCGGTTTAAGCTTTGCAGGAGCAGCAGTAATTGCATTATTACATGATATCCTTGTTGTTGTCGCATTCTATGCAGCAGCAAGAGTTTCAGTTGGTAACACATTTATTGCATGTATGCTTACAATTCTGGGTTACTCAATCAACGCTACAATCGTTATCTTTGACCGTATCAGAGAAAACATTAAGGCAATGCCAAAGGCTGATCGTAAGGAAATTGTAAATGTAAGTATTACACAGACACTTGGAAGAAGTATCAATACAACATTAACAACATTTGTAATGCTGCTTGTATTATTTATTCTTGGTGTAACATCAATCCGCGAATTTGCGCTTCCGTTAATGGTTGGTGTTCTTTGCGGAGGATATTCTTCAGTATTCCTTGCAGGTACAATCTGGTATGTATTTGATGGTCTTAAGAAGAACAAATAATATTTAAGATGATTTGGTCCCGGTCCTTAATTAAATTTGAGAACCGGGATTCTTTTTTATATGTATCAATATTAAGAATTAGTGCATAGTATTGTATAGAGTCTGTAATGAGGGCTTCTTTTTGCGAGCTTGTCTTATATATTTAAGGAGTGAATATGAATACGATTTTACTTGGAATAATGATTCCGTTTATTGGAACAGCATTAGGCTCTGCCTGCGTTTTCTTTATGAAAGGAAGCCTTGGTGAGAGGGTGACAAAGGTGCTGTCAGGGTTTGCTGCAGGTGTGATGATTGCTGCATCTGTATGGTCGCTTTTAATACCGGCGATGGAAATGTCAGGAGAAAATGGAATGGGAAAGCTTGCATTTGTTCCTGCGGTAGTTGGATTTATGCTTGGAATTTTCTTTTTACTGCTGCTTGACCATGTGATTCCGCATTTGCATGCTAATGTAGAGGAGGCAGAGGGACCAAGGGTCTCGCTTGCAAAATCAACAATGCTTATTCTTGCAGTTACGCTTCACAACATTCCGGAAGGAATGGCGGTGGGTGTCGTGTTTGCAGGAATGATGGCAAATAATACGAGTATTACATTGATGGGTGCATTTGCACTGGCAATAGGTATTGCAATTCAGAATTTCCCTGAGGGAGCGATTATATCAATGCCTGTGTGCGCTGCAGGAGCCGGTAAGAAAAAGGCATTTGTCTACGGAATGCTTTCAGGAATAGTTGAACCTGTCGGTGCTCTTGTGACCATCTGGCTTTCAAAATATCTTATTCCTGTCATTCCGTATCTGCTATCGTTTGCAGCAGGTGCAATGGTGTATGTGGTTGTCGAGGAACTGATTCCGGAGGCTTCGCAGGGAAAACACAGCAACATAGGAACTATCGGTTTTGCAGTCGGATTTGCGCTGATGATGGCGCTTGACGTGGCACTTGGATAGGGTTTTGGGCACAATTAAGCGGCACGCACGTACCGATGGCTTACAATTGCCACTTAATTTGTGCCCACTTTTTATAAGTTTTTCTGGTTTATATAATATTGCATTTTATATTTTTGTATGATATTATAATTATACAATTAT
>JBJEOB010000143.1:0-1661 GCA_051880495.1 Lachnospiraceae bacterium | reverse complement strand
GTAGCGTATCTTTTCTTTTTTTATCTCGTTAATAAATAATAAATCACATAAAGCCAGCTAAACAAACCATGAATGATTGCCCAAATGACAGAATGATGCAAACTCCATGAAATTGTAATGGCTAAAGCTGATCCAAACGAAACACCGCTCTTTACCACCTTTGTTGAAACTGAACCTCTTTCCTTACTCAAAATAGTCACTCCTTTCATTAAAAAAGATTGTTTTATTAAATTTTTTATTTATGATGTCTATACTTTATTCCCTTTTATGACCGTCTTAAATGTAAGTCTTCTCAAATGACAGTCACTTCCACATACGATATAATGCACATATAGTCAATTCTGACTAACATTACTGAATGCGAGTTGAGTAATAATGGAATCGAAAAAGGTACTTCCTGTTTTATTTTTAGTCATGTTTTTAGTAATGGTTGGATTCGGCATCATTATACCTGTACTTCCTTTTTTAGCCGAGGAAGTAGGAGGAACTCCGACAGAACTCGGATTTCTGATGGCCGTCTATTCCATCATGCAATTACTGTTTGCACCAATGTGGGGACGCCTATCCGATCGAATAGGCAGAAAACCGGTAATGATTATTGGGATAGCAGGGTTAGCAATTTCTTTTTTCATTATGGCAATGGCAGAATCTTTATGGGGATTATTCCTTGCAAGAATAATCGGAGGTATCCTTTCTTCAGCAAATATGCCGACAGCAATGGCTTATGTCGCTGATATTACAACGGAAGAAGATCGTGGGAAAGGCATGGGGATTATCGGGGCTGCTACAGGCCTTGGTTTTATACTTGGTCCGGCCATAGGCGGCGTTTTCTCTGACACCAATTTATCCTTGCCATTCGTAATTGCTGGTATTTCTTCAGTAGTTACATGCATTTTAGTCGTATTCATCTTGAAAGAATCGCTTCCAGCAGAAAAACGAACGAAGGAACGTAAAGAGAAAACATCGGGCAATACTCTTAAAGGTCCTGTATCGATCATTTATTTCCTGCAGTTGATAGTTACGCTTTCCCTTGCAGGGCTAGAAACAACTTTTGCTTATTTTGCAGCTAAAAAAGCAGGAATTGACGCTGTTCAATTAGGATATATTTTTATGATTATGGGTCTTGGAAGTGCTATTGTCCAAGGTGGATTAGTCGGTAAGATGACCAAGAAATTCGGAGAAGGAGCAGTCATCAGAATTGGTATTATTGTCTCTGCGATTGGATTTATCTTAATTCTGTTCTCATCAAATTTTTGGACGTCAGCCATTTTCTTAACTATCTTCGGAATGGGCAATGGTGTCATACGACCAGCTATTTCAGCAATGTTAACGAAAAATCAAAATAGCGGTTATGGCAATACAACAGGTCTACTCTCTTCATTTGACTCATTTGGAAGAATTATTGGCCCTCCATTAGGAGGATGGTTGTTCTCTGTTTCAATTAATTTACCGTTCATCTCGGGTGCCATCTTGTCCGTATTCGCCTTACTCCTTTACCAAATCTATTCTAAAGCACAAACAAAAAGACTTTCGATCCAATAATCGAAAGTCTTTTTCCATAAATAAATATAAAAAAGATGCAGAATAAGTTCTGCATCTTTTCATTGTATGACCCGTACGGGATTCGAACCCGTGTTACCGCCGTGAAAGGGCGGTGTCTT
>JBJEOB010000142.1:0-7183 GCA_051880495.1 Lachnospiraceae bacterium | reverse complement strand
ATGATCTTGACCCGTATTTGGAGTTAAACTAGGAGGAAAGAGGATGAACGAATCTTTAGTTGAAAAAAATAAATGTTTTGTTTCAACAGTTGTGTATGTATGCAACAGAAGCGTTTCCGAAATAGAAAATTTCTGTGATAAAGTAGTAAGAAAATTATCAGAAACTTTTGAAAATAATGAAGTGATTTTTGTGTGTGACGGACATCAGACAGTTGATGAGAAGGTCATAAATGACATTTTGACAAAGCTTAAGCTGAATGTGATGGCAGAAACCGTACAGATGGCTTATTATCAGGGAATTGAAGCTGCAATGTGTGCAGGTGATGATTTGTCAATCGGAGATTTTATATTTGAATTTGATTCTATTGATGTGGATTATGATTCGCAGCTTGTGATTGACGTGTTTAACCGTGCAAGGGAAGGCTATGATATTGTATCGGCAGGCGACAACACAATGAGTTTTGCTTCAAGAATTTTCTATATGCTCATCAATCACAGAAATTCGTATGAAGTACGTCATGAAAGCTTCAGGGTAGTGTCAAGAAGGGCACTTAACAGGATTAAGATTTTGAATAACTCAATACCTTACCGCAAAGTGCTTTATGCTGCAAGCGGACTTCCGACAGATTATATTAATTACAAACCGCAGGTAAAGGGTAAAATTAAAAAACATAACCGTAAGGAATCTGCGTACCGTCTCAATGCGGGTATCAATTACATGATGATTTTTACAAAAGTAATTGAAAATATCACGCTTGCACTGGGAGCTGTATTTTTACTTGTGACTATAGGAACAGGGCTGTGGGCACTGTATTCATATTTTGTTCAGGATGCAGTGGCAGGCTGGGTATCACTGATGGGTGTTATCTCATTTGGATTTTTCGGTGTTTTCCTGCTCATTTCCGTAATTATAAAATATATGTCATTAATTCTTGACATGAATTATAAGAAAACTGCATATGTTGTTGAATCTATAAATAAGAACATTAAGTAGGAGATTGCGAATATGAAGGTAAATATTGTTTTTCCGGTTTTGAACGAAGAGAGAAGACTTGAAAAAGGAATCCGCCGTACAGAAAAATATCTTAAAATGCATGATACTATAGATGCCGTTATTACAATTGTTGACAACGGTTCTACTGACAGCACTCTTGATATTATAAAGAGCCTTGCTGACGAGTACGGCAACATTGATTATATTTCACTTAAGGAAAAAGGTTTTGGTCTTGCGTTTCGTGAAGCTGTTCTTGCTAACGAATGTGAGATTATCGGATATGTGGACGTAGATCTTTCAACAGATATAAAGTATCTTAAAAATGTTCTTGAAGGTTTTGAAAGACATTCTGAAATTGATGTAATCAAAGGAAACCGTCTGTCAAAAAAGTCAAAGGTTAATGGTAGAAAGGCAACAAGAAACATCACAAGCGTAGGACTTGATCTTTTGATAAAACTGGTATTTGGAGTAAAGGTTTCCGACACGATGGAAGGTTTTCAGTTTTTTAGAAAGAAATGCATAGACCGTCTTGTTGAAGCCTCAAGCGATGATAACGGATGGTTTTACTGTGCAGAGCTTCTCATAAGAGGCGAAAAGATGGGATACAGAATCGCTGAACTTCCTGTTGTGTGGAATGATGACTACGATACCAAGGTTGATGTTGTAAAGACGATTGTAAATTACTTAAAACAGATATACTCACTCAAGAGAGATTTAATTATGGAGGCGCATAATGGAATACATTAAGAGAATCGATTTAAAAAGAAACTATTTAAAATACAGGGATGAGTATAACGAAGCGCTTCTTAGGGCATGTGAAAACACATCATTTTCAGGTGGTATCTGTGCAGATGAATTCGACAGGGAATTTGCACGGTTTTGTCATACCGAATATGCAACAGGCGTAAATAACGGAACATCAGCGCTTCATTGTGCAATGATGGCACTTGGCGTAGGCCCGGGTGATGAGGTGATTGTACCGGCCAACACATTTATTGCGACAGCGTGGGCACCGACTTATTGTGGTGCAACGCCTGTATTTGTTGATTGTACAAGTGATACATGGGAGATTGCCCCTGATAAAATCGAAGAAAAAATAACTGAAAGGACGAAAGGTATTATCGGAGTACATTTGTACGGACAGCCTTTTGAATTTGACAAAGTGCGTGCAATAGCAGACAAGTACGGTTTGTTTGTTGTTGAGGACTGTGCCCAGGCACATGGCGCAAAATATAAGGGAAGGCTTGCAGGCAGCCTTGGTGAAATGGGATGCTTTAGTTTTTATCCGGGCAAAAATTTATTCTGTTTCGGAGAAGGCGGAAGTGTCACAACAGATAATAAGGAATATTTCGATAAGATTAATGTAATAAAGAACCATGGTTCAAGTGTGCGTTACCATCATGAGATGATTGGATATAACATGAGACTTGAGGGAACGCAGGGAGCAGTTCTTTCCGTAGGGCTTTCGCATCTTTCTGAGTGGACAAAAAGAAGAAAGGAACTTGGCGAAAAGTATTTAAGGGAAATTACTAATCCGCTTATCACCATGCAGGCACATCCGGAAGGAACAGAGACGGTTTTCCATCTTTTTGTCATTACGGTTGAAAAGAGAGATGAATTTATCGAATACATGAATGATCATGGCATTGGCTGTGACAAACATTATCCGATTCCCTGCCATCTTCAGGAAGCATATTCATATCTTGGATATAAGGAAGGCGACTGTCCTAATGCTGAATATCTTGCAAAGCATTGTGTTTCTCTTCCTATGTTTCCGGAACTTACGGACGAAGAGGCTGATTACATTATTGCAACATGTAATGCATTTGATGTTAAATAGCACTTTATTTATGAAAAAAACTGTGATAGAATATTTAATCGGTTAGAAATGAAGACGACAGTAATTAATATAAAGGAGAAATGAAATGAGTAAGAAACCTACAGTTTTAATGGTACTTGACGGATACGGCCTTAATGACCGCACAGAGGGTAATGCTATTGCCATGGCTAATACACCTGTTATGGACAAGTTAATGAAGGAATGTCCGTTTGTTAAAGGAAATGCTTCAGGCCTCGCGGTAGGACTTCCTGACGGCCAGATGGGTAATTCGGAAGTTGGTCATATGAATATTGGTGCAGGCCGAATTATTTATCAGGATTTAACAAGAATCACAAAAGAAATCCAGGATGGAACATTCTTTGAAAATAAGGGACTTCTTGAGGCAATTGAGAACTGCAAGAAGAATAATTCAGACCTTCATTTATGGGGACTTTTATCTGATGGTGGCGTTCACAGCCATATTTCACACGTATATGGTCTTCTTGAACTTGCCAAGAGAAACGGAATTGAGAAAGTATTTGTACATGCCTTCCTTGACGGACGTGACACACCTCCTTCATCAGGTAAGGATTATGTTGAAATGTTAGAAAATAAGATGAAGGAAATCGGCGTAGGTAAGATTGCTTCTCTTTCAGGCCGCTATTATGCAATGGACAGAGATAACAACTGGGACAGAGTAGAGAAGGCATACAAGTCACTTACTGAAGGCGAGGGTGTTCAGGCTGAAAGTGCAGTGGCTGCAATGGAAGAATCTTATGCTAACAATGTTACGGATGAATTTGTGCTTCCGACTGTTATCGTTGAGAATGGCAAGCCTCTTTCAGTAGTTAAGCCTAATGACTCAGTAATCTTCTTTAATTTCCGCCCGGACCGTGCACGTGAAATGACAAGAGCATTCTGTGATGATAAGTTTACGGGATTTGAAAGAGAACGTTTGCCGTTAACATTTGTCTGCTTCAAGGATTATGATGAGTCTATTCCAAATAAGATTATTGCATTTAAGAAAGAAGAGATTACCAATACTCTCGGAGAATATCTTGCAAAATGTGGCAAGACACAGCTTCGTCTGGCTGAAACAGAGAAGTATGCTCATGTTACTTTCTTCTTTAACGGTGGAGTGGAAGAACCTAATGTAGATGAGGCTCGTCTTCTTGTTAATTCACCAAAGGATGTTGCAACTTATGACCTTAAGCCTGAAATGAGTGCTCCTGAAGTAGGTATGGACCTTGTTGAGGCAATCAAGTCAGATAAATATGATGTAATAATTATCAACTTTGCAAATCCTGATATGGTTGGACATACAGGCGTTATCCCTGCAGCAGTTGCGGCAGTTGAGCGTGTTGACCAGCTTGTCGGTGATGCTGTAGAAGCTGTTAAAGAGGTTGGCGGAGTAATGTTTATCTGTGCTGACCACGGTAATGCAGAAAAGATGATTGATTATGAAACAGGTAACCCACATACGGCACATACAACCAATCCGGTTCCGTTTATTCTTGTGAACTGTCCTGGTTATGAGTTAAGAGAGGGTGGCTGCCTTGCTGATATAGCACCGACTCTTCTTGAGATTATGGGCTTAAAGCAGCCTGAAGAAATGACAGGAAAGTCACTTCTTATCAGAAAGTAGAATTTGTAAAAATATAGTTGAAATGTACAAATTTGTATGATAAAATATCACTTGTGTGACTAATAGGAGGTGTAAACAGTGGAAATACTAAGAACAGTTTTAACAGTACTTTTCGTACTTGTTTGTGTTATAATTACAATGGTTGTATTGCTTCAGGAAGGTAAGTCAGCAGGACTTTCAGGATCAATCAGTGGTGCAGCAGAGAGTTATTGGGGTAAGAATAAGGGCCGTTCAATGGAAGGCAAGCTTGAAAAAGCAACTAAGATTCTTGCAGTTTTATTCTTTGTTCTTGCAGTTGTGTTGAATTTGAATTTCTAGTATGTATATTTTAAGGAGCTATGCAGATGTATAGCTCCTTTTTGTTTTTAGGAAATTGTGTCAATAGGTAGTAGAAAGGAGATGGCAACATGGAAGAGGAGTTATTTACACAGCGTAAGAAAATGATAGAAGAATTGATGAATGATGAGTTATATGTGCCAATGAAGATTAAGGAATTGGCAATTTTCCTTAATGTTGCCAAAGAAGACAGGGATAAGTTAGAGGAAGTCCTTAACAGCCTGATTGATGATGGCAAGATAATGCTTACCAAAAAGGGAAAATACTGTAAGTCAGAAATTCCGATTAAGACCGGCACATTTATCAGTAATCAGCGTGGATATGGTTTTGTTGAAATAGAAGGTGAAGAAGAGGATATTTTTATCCCTGAATCAGAAGTTAATGGTGCATTTCACATGGACAAAGTACAGGTAAAGGTTGAACAGGCACCAAGGGACGGAAAACGCCGTGAAGGCAGCGTTCTTAAGATTATTGAGCATGGAATTACGGATGTTGTAGGAACCTTTGAACAGAGTAAGAATTTTGGCTTCGTAATTCCGGATAACGGCAAGATTGCCGAGGATATTTTTATTCCAAAGGAAAAATGCAAGGGTGCACTGACAGGTCATAAGGTTGTTGTGCATATTAATAAATATCCTGCAAACGGTAAGAATCCGGAGGGTGAGATTACAGAGATAATCGGTCATATCAATGATCCGGGAACAGACATAATTTCCGTTGTCAAAGCATATGATATACCGATGGAATTTCCTAAAGAGGAGATGGATTATCTTGACAGGATTCCTGACGAAGTGTCAGAAGCAGATAAGGCAGGAAGAATGGATATCCGTGACTGGATGACTGTAACAATTGACGGTGAGGATGCCAAAGACCTCGATGATGCAATCAGTATAACGCGTGAGGGCAGTCACTACAGATTAGGTGTGCATATAGCGGATGTTTCACATTATGTGAAGGAAGGCTCGCCGCTTGACAAGGAGGCGGTTAACAGAGGTACAAGTGTTTATCTGGTTGACCGTGTAATTCCGATGCTTCCGCATAAGCTTTCCAATGGTATCTGTTCACTCAATCAGGGCGTTGACAGACTGGCACTAAGCTGCATCATGACAATTGACGAGAAGGGAAATGTTATCGACCATAAGATAGCAGAAACTCTTATAAATGTAGACAGAAGAATGACATATACCGCCGTAAAGAAAATCCTTGTTGATAAGGACATAGATGCAATTAATGAATATGCGGATTTTGTTGACATGTTCAGACTGATGGAAGAACTTGCTTTACTCCTTCGTGAGAAGCGCAGAAAAAGAGGGTCAATTGATTTTGATTTTCCGGAAAGCAAGATTACGTTAGATGAGCGTGGACATGCAATTGATGTCAAACCATATGAGAGAAATGTGGCAACAAGGATTATAGAGGATTTTATGCTTGCTGCCAATGAAACGGTAGCGGAAGATTTCTTCTGGCAGGAACTCCCATTTGTTTACCGTACGCATGATAATCCGGATTCCGAGAAGATTTTAAAGCTTGGGACATTAATAAATAATTTTGGCTATTCAATCAGAATGTCCAATGATGATATTCATCCGAAGGAACTTCAGAAACTTCTTGATAAGATTGCGGACACGCCGGAGGAGGCAATGATTAGCAGACTTACGTTAAGGTCAATGAAGAGAGCACAGTATACAACAGAATGTACAGGTCATTTCGGTCTTGCTGCAAAGTATTACTGTCATTTTACGTCACCAATCAGAAGATATCCGGATTTACAGATTCATCGTATAATCAAGGAAAGTCTTCACGGCGGACTTAAGGATAAAAGAATTCGTCATTATGAGCAGATACTGCCTGAGATTGCAAAACATTCAAGTACAACTGAAAGACGTGCTGATGAGGCTGAACGTGACACCGAAAAGCTCAAGAAGGTTGAATACATGGAGGACCGCATAGGAAACATTTATGACGGTGTTATTTCAGGCATGAATCAGTTTGGAATTTATGTTGAGCTTATGAATACGGTTGAGGGTATGGTAAGGGTGACAGATATTCCGGGTGATTATTTTATGTATGATGAAGAACATTATGAAATGGTCGGAGAACGTACACGAAAGAAATATAAGCTTGGCGAAAAGGTTAAGGTTTTAGTGGTTCATACCGATAAACTGATGCGAACCATTGATTTTGAATTTGTAGAGGAATAGGAAAATGGGCAAAGATAATTATAAAATGATTGCCAACAACAAGAAGGCAAGATTTGATTATTTTATTGAAGATACCTATGAAGCGGGCATTGAGCTTTGCGGAACCGAAGTTAAGGCTATTCGCATGGGAAAATGCAGTATCAAGGAATCTTTTATCAGAATAGAAAAAGGACAGGTGTATGTTTATA
>JBJEOB010000141.1:0-7237 GCA_051880495.1 Lachnospiraceae bacterium | reverse complement strand
TAAGAGACTGTAACCATAAGTACTGGCAGGTACTTCCGCTTGGACCGACAAGCTTTGGAGACAGCCCGTATCAGTCGTTTTCTACATTTGCAGGAAATCCGTATTTTATTGATTTAGATACCCTGATTGAAGAAGGACTTCTTACAAAAGAGTATGTGGAAAGCTTTGACTGGGGAGATGACCCTGCCAATATTGCGTATGACAAGATTTTTAATGCAAGATATACAGTTTTAAGAGAGGCGTTTAAGAACAGTAATCATAAGAAAAAAGCAGAATACATGGACTTCCTTCAGAAAAACACCGACTGGCTTGATGATTACGCATTGTTCATGTCGGCAAAGTTATATTATAACAACGCGGACTGGTCTTTGTGGGATAAGGATTTACGCTTCAGAAAACCTGAAGCAATTACGAAATATACCAAATTATTTGCAGAGGATATTGATTTCTATAAATTCTTACAGTTCAAGTTCTTTGAGCAGTGGAATAAATTAAAAAATTATGCCAATGAAAAGGGAATCGAGGTTATAGGAGACATCCCTATTTATGTTGCATATGACAGTGCAGATGTGTGGGTAAACAGCACAGAATTCGTTCTGGATAAGAACCTTACGCCGGCCAAGGTGGCAGGTGTTCCGCCGGATGCATTTGCAGAGCTCGGCCAGAAATGGGGCAATCCGCTTTATGACTGGAACAAGATGGAGGCTACAGGTTTCCGCTGGTGGAAGAGACGTATGCAGGCAGTCGCTCAGATGTACGATATAATCCGTATTGACCATTTCCTTGGAATGGTGAAATATTATACAATTCCTGCGGCAGATCCGGACGCCAGAAACGGTGTGTACAAAAAAGGACCGGGAAAGAAGCTTACGGAAGTTATAAACCGCGCAATCGGCAACAAGAAAATCATAGCTGAGGACCTTGGTGTTGAGATTCCTGAAGCAGCCAAGCTTCTTGATGAAAATGATTATCCGGGAATGAAAGTCCTGGAATTTGCATTTAGCGGTGACCGTAAAAATACTCATCTGCCACACAATTATAAGACGCAAAACTGTGTCGTGTACGGCGGAACTCATGATAATGAAACACTCATGGGATATTTTACTGACCATGCAGACTGGGAGCTTGGATACGCATTCGATTATCTGGATACGAGAGACAGGAAAAGAATGGTTGACCAGGTATTCCGTCTTGCATACGGAAGCATTGCCAACGTTGTCATTTTCCAGACACAGGATATTCTGAAACTGGACAACAGTGCGCGAATGAACCTGCCATCTACGACAGGCGATAACTGGAAATGGCGTATGACAAAGGGACAGCTTGGGGCACAGGAAAAACAGGATTTAAGATATCTTGCAAGTGTATTCGGAAGAGAGATACAGGCAAAATAAAGAAAAGACGTTTGCAAATCTGTTTATTATATAAGCTGAAAGTTTTGCAAACGTCTTTTTGTTTTCATTCTTGTCGAGTTTACAATCAAGACTTGAAAAAAGACCATATATGTGGTACTATTCTTTGAGGGAAAAACATTTGTATTTCTAAGAAAAACACATCTTAATTATATAATCCCAATAAATTGTCTTAGCAGGTATAATAATATGCAGGAAAAAGATAATTACTATGTTGTAAAGAAAAAGGCATTACCGGAGGTACTTCTTAAGGTGGTTGAGGCCAAGCGTCTGCTTGAATCGCAGAGGGCAATGACCGTACAGGAGGCCACGGACAAGGTAGAACTTTCAAGAAGCTCATTTTATAAGTATAAGGATGACATCTTTCCGTTTCGTGATAATACGAGGGGAAAGACAATAACATTTGTCATTCAGATAGATGATGAGCCGGGACTTTTGAGTCAGGTTCTTGCCAAGATTGCCGATTATAAGGCAAATGTCCTTACAATTCATCAGACGATTCCGATTAATGGAATAGCGTCACTTACATTAAGCGTAGATATCTTAAACGACACTGGCGATTCGTCCAGTATGATTGAGGAGATAGAGCATCTTAGCGGCATACATTACTTGAAGATTCTGTCGCGGGAGTAAAGAAAGGAAAAACGAAATGGTAAATGTAGGAATTTTAGGTTATGGTACAGTAGGTTCGGGTGTTGTTGAAGTAATCGCAACAAATCAGGAATCTATTAACAAGAAGGCAGGAACACAGGTAAATGTGAAGTATGTTCTTGACTTAAAGGATTTTCCGGGAGACCCGATTCAGGAAAAAATTGTTCATGATGTGAATATTATTCTGGATGACCCTGAAGTAAATGTTGTAGTTGAAGTTATGGGCGGCGTTGAGCCTGCTTATACATTTGTAAAGAAGGCACTTCTTGCCGGCAAGAGCGTTGTTACGTCTAACAAGGCATTAGTTGCAAAACATGGAGCAGAGCTTCTTGAAATTGCAAAGGACAACAAGCTTAATTTCCTCTTTGAGGCAAGTGTCGGCGGCGGCATTCCGATTATCAGACCGCTGAACCAGTCTCTTACGGCGGACGAAATCAGGGAAATTTCCGGTATTTTAAATGGAACCACCAACTATATGCTTACAAAGATGGACAAGGAAGGCCTTGCATTTGATGATGTATTGGCTGATGCGCAGGCAAAAGGCTACGCAGAGAGAAATCCTGAAGCAGACATAGAAGGATATGATGCCTGCCGTAAGATTGCCATTCTTTCATCACTGGCATATGGCTCACAGATAGATTTTGAAGATATTTACACGGAAGGTATAACAAAAATTACTGATGTAGATTTCAAATATGCCGAGAAGCTCGGACGTTCAGTAAAGCTCCTTGGTATGAGCAAGAGAATGGATGACGGTTCAATTTATGCGATTGTCGCACCATTTATGATTTCGCCTGAACATCCTCTTTACTCGGTAAATGGCGTTATCAACGGTATTCATATTGTAGGTAATATGGTAGGTGATGTAACATTTATCGGAGCAGGTGCAGGAAAACTTCCGACAGCAAGTGCCGTAGTAACTGATATCGTTGACTGCGCAAAGCACAGAGGAACCAATATCATGACGTTCTGGGGCAGAGAAAAGCTGGAACTTGCCGATGTTAATAATGCGTCATATGCATTTTATGTTCGTGTAAAGGGAGCTAAAAGCGAAACGCTGTCCAAGGTTTCAGATGCATTAGGCAATGTTTCCGTAATAGAACTTGATGGCGTAACAGATGAGTTCGCAGTTGTAACAGATGTTATGACAGAGAAAGACTTTAATGCAGCAGTAGCAGGTCTTGATTGCGTTCTTGGAAGAATCAGAATGATATAACAAATCGCCTAATATAATAAAATACAAGGGAGGAAGTAAAATGCAGTACATTATTGGGGGTATCATTTTAATTGCTTTATTAATATTCATGTTAAGTGGATATGTTAAGGCATCACCGGACACAGCTTACATTATTTCAGGTCTTCGCAAGAAGCCGAAGGTTCTTATTGGTAAGGCGGGTGTCAAGATTCCTTTTTTTGAAAAGAAGGATGAACTTAAGTTACAGTTAATTCCGATTGATGTTAAGACATCAAGTGCAGTTCCTACGGCAGATTATATTAACATTCGTGTTGATGCGGCTGTTAACGTTAAAATCAGTGCCGAGCAGGAAAAACTTAATCTTGCCGCACAGAACTTTCTTAATAAGAAGGTTGAGTACATAGCACAGGTTGCCAGAGAGGTTCTCGAAGGTAACATGCGTGAAATCGTTGGTAAGATGAACCTTGAAGAAATGGTATCAGACCGTCAGAAGTTTGCTTCACTCGTTAAGGAGAACGCAGAACCTGACCTTGCAGCAATGGGTCTTGATATTGTCAGCTTTAACGTACAGAATTTCGTGGATTCAAATGGTGTTATCGAAAACCTTGGTGTTGATAACATTGTAAAGATTCAGAAAAATGCAGCTATTTCACGTGCAATCAGTGAAAAGGAAATCGCAAAGGCTCAGGCCGAAGCTAAAATGGAAGCAAATCAGGCTCAGATTAATGCCGAGACTGAAATTGCAAAGATGAACAATGACCTTGCAATTAAGAAGGCAGAACTTACAAAAGAGTCAGACGTTAAGCGTGCTGAAGCAGATGCGGCATATAAGATTCAGGAAGAGGAACAGCGTAAGTCTATCGAAATAAAGACAGCAGATGCTAATATTGCCAAGCAGGAGAAGGAAATTCTCTTAAAGCAAAAAGAAGCAGATGTTATGGAAAAATCTCTCGATGCCCAGGTTAAGAAAAAGGCAGAAGCAGAGAAATTTGCACGTCAGCAGCAGGCAGATGCAGAACTCTATCAGAGACAGAGAGATGCAGAAGCTAAAAAGTATGAGACACAGCAGGAAGCTGAAGCAAAGAAGTACGAGACACAGCAGGAGGCTGAGGCTCTTAAGGCTCAGGCCGAGGCAGAGCGTTATGCAAGAGAGCAGGAGGCTGAAGGTATCCGTATAAAAGGTATGGCAGAAGCTGAAGCAATCAGAGCAAAGGCAATGGCAGAGGCCGAGGGTATTGAAAAGAAGGCCGAAGCTATGGCTAAGATGGGTCAGGCTGCCGTTCTTGAAATGTATTTCAATGCACTTCCGGAGGTTGTCCGCAATGCCGCAGAGCCACTTTCTAAGGTTGAAAAAATCACAATGTACGGCGATGGCAACTCTGCAAAGCTCATGAAAGATATCATGGGCACAGTTACACAGGTGACAGATGGTCTCAAGGAATCTACCGGTGTAGACCTTACATCAGTACTTGCCGGATTTGTTGGTGGCAAATTAGCTGATGTAGGCAGCAATGTTAATCCGGTTTCACCTGCCGCACCTGAAAAAAATATTTCTGCAAATGACGAAATGTAATTTGTAAATTATATTAAAATCTAGTATAATGTTAAGATAATAAACATATGGAGGAAACAATCGTGGATAGAGAGATGATACTAGTCATTGACTTTGGCGGACAGTACAACCAGTTAGTTGCGCGTCGTGTCAGAGAATGCAATGTTTACTGTGAAATCTACTCCTATAAGACAGATATAGAGAAGATTAAGGCTATGAATCCGAAGGGTATTATCTTAACCGGAGGACCGAGCAGCTGTTACGAAGAAGGTGCAGCAACATGCTCTAAGGATTTATTCGAAATGGGTATTCCTGTACTCGGATTATGCTACGGCGCACAGCTTATGAGCTATGTACTTGGCGGTAATGTAGAGCGTGCCGCAAACCGTGAATATGGTAAAACTGACATACAGGTTGATACCACTTCACCGTTATTTGCAGGTGTATCAGAAAATACTACATGCTGGATGAGTCATTTCGACTATATTTCAAAGCTTGCTCCTGGATTTAGGAGCATTGCCCACACGGATAACTGTCCTGTCGGTGCAATGGAAAATAAAGAAAAGAACCTTTATGGAATCCAGTTCCATCCGGAAGTGCTTCATACACCGGAAGGCTCTAAGATGTTATATAACTTTGTAAGAACCATCTGTGGCTGCTCCGGAGACTGGAGAATGGACACATTTATTGAGGATTCAATAAATGCAATCCGCGAAAAGGTAGGAGACGGCAAGGTGTTGCTTGCCCTGTCAGGCGGCGTTGATTCGTCTGTGGCAGCAGGTCTTCTTTCAAGAGCAATCGGAAAGCAGCTTACCTGTGTATTTGTCGACCACGGTCTTCTCAGAAAAGACGAGGGTGACGAAGTTGAAGCCGTATTTGGTCCAAATGGCAATTTTGACCTTAACTTTATACGTGTAAACGCCCAGGAAAGATACTATGGCAAACTTGCCGGCGTAACTGAGCCTGAGCAGAAACGAAAAATCATTGGCGAAGAATTCATTCGTGTATTTGAGGAAGAAGCCAAGAAAATCGGTGCAGTCGATTTTCTTGCTCAGGGAACAATTTATCCTGACGTTGTCGAATCCGGCCTTGGCGGCGAATCAGCCGTAATCAAGTCGCACCACAACGTAGGCGGTCTTCCTGACTACGTAGATTTCAAGGACATCATCGAACCGCTCCGCAATCTTTTCAAGGATGAGGTTCGTAAGGCAGGTCTTGAACTTGGCATTCCGGAACATCTTGTTTTCCGTCAGCCATTCCCGGGCCCGGGTCTTGGAATTCGTATCATCGGCGAAATCACAGCCGAGAAAGTCAAAATCGTTCAGGATGCCGACGCAATCTACCGCGAGGAGGTTGATAAGGCAGCAGCCGGCTACAAAGCTGAGCACGGCGTGGCACCGGACTGGATGCCTAACCAGTACTTCGCAGCACTCACCAACATGCGTTCCGTTGGCGTAATGGGCGACGAGCGAACCTATGATTACGCAGTTGCTCTTAGAGCAGTAAGAACTGTCGATTTCATGACCGCCGAAGCAGCGCAGATTCCTTTTGAAGTATTGCAGACCGTCATGAGCCGAATTATAAATGAGGTGCGTGGAGTCAATCGCGTATTCTACGATTTGACGAGTAAACCACCAGGAACGATTGAGTTTGAATAGTAGCCACAAGTCTGGGAAGCCTTATAAACAGGGCATTCCCGGACTTTTTCTTTTGCTCTGCTACTATTTTGCTACTAACCGCAACTACTCTATTTCACATCGTTTTGTTTTTAGATAGCTTTTCTTTGAGGCATCGGGATTACTTTTCCTGATGCTGTTTCTTTAGGCATAGGACCATATGGAAGTCCGGCATTGTCATATGCCGTATCCGGAGTAACAGAATCACTTGCCATGTTACCATCATATGAGATTCCCATGGTTTCAAGCAGTGGATTACACATTGGCGGCTCTGGTGTTGGCGTGACACCAACTGTAGCTGCAAGCTGTTCCAGATTGCTGACAAGCTCCTGCTGTTTGTGTGGAAACAGATGGGAGTAAGTATTCAGTGTTGTGGATACTTTTTCATGTCCAAGTCTGTCAGCGAGGATAAGTGCGTCACACCCTTGATTGATAAGTAAACTGGCGTGACTGTGGCGGATATCATGGATTCGTATCCGTTTTACACCGGTTTTCTTACAGCCTCTTTCCATCTCATGGGAGAGAAAAGATTTTGTAATGGGAAAGAGCCTCTCGTTTGGAGCAAGCATATAGCGGGAATCCATATACTCCTGCAGTTCCTGACACAGGAAATCCGGAATCGGAACTTTCCGCTTGCTTTTTCTTGTCTTTGGAGTGGTAATGATATCCTCTCCGTGAAGACGCTGATAGGTTTTGTTGATATCAATCTGTTTTGCAACAAGGTCAATATCGGCAGCAGTAAGTGCCAGAA
>JBJEOB010000140.1:0-1694 GCA_051880495.1 Lachnospiraceae bacterium | reverse complement strand
TATCAGCTATTATGAATTCGAGATCTCTTATAGTATATATTGAAGAAAGTAACCTATTATTCAACATAATCTGAGGAAATACAGAAATATTCAGACGTTCAATTTGCGTATCGAAATTATTACATATTTTAGAAATTTGCTCATCGTTAACAACAGCTTTTTGTACACATTGCAAACTCTGAATCTGCTCATTACTCCATAAATACAAATCATGTGAAAATTTATTTTTATCAGAGATGTATTTTTGAACCCAAATCTTTATTTTTTCTGAATCATGGCTCATCATTTTTCCAAGCACAACATTCCATCGAAATTTAACTCCTTTCTCTATCAGTAAGAGGAGTTCAAAAACAACTTTACGACAATGTTTGCAACTTGGCGATATAATTGTAGTAATATTTAATGAAGAGTTCTCTTTGCCAAACCACATTGGTGTGATAATAGGTTCAATTTGTGAACTTTCCAATAATATTATCTCTGTTTTTCGTTTTAATTTTAGCAGTTGAATTGTTGTGTTTAATTGTTCCTGTTGATTCCGACGAGTATGTTCGCAAAAATGCAATAGATACAATATACAAATACTTATCATTCCAAACACAATAATTACCCTCACGTTTACGAAATGTATCGGTAAACACATAAATATAAATGCTTCTAAAAGAATACATATCAGAATCATCAAGCATAATGGGCAAATTTTTCCAACTTTAATCTGGCCATATACCGAATAGATTGCTATTGGTATAAAAACGATTACGGACATTAGATATATTGTATTTAAAATGTCATTTGCCTCTAACACAACAGAGATTATGATGCAAATTGATTGAGAAACGAAAAATGACAAAGCCATATTATTCATAGTCAATCCGTTCCAACTGGCATAAGAAGATTTCTCTACCGCATCACAATCAGTTATGGATGATCTATGACAAATCTTTTCAATGATGCCTATTTCTGATATGTTCTTGCGCCAATATGCACATAGACTTACAATAAAGCCAATGATAATGGGTAAAATATAGATAAATGGAATGTCCTGTTGTCTCGTAAGTACTTGTGTGACAATGGTAAAAGCAACTATCAATAAGAGTAACGACATTTTTGTACTTGTCCATCCGTTTCTTGCTGTACGAGCATTGGTATATATAACCACACCGTCCCATATACCTTCAAAATATTCTTTGTTTTTGATTTCCCATTTATTGCTTTTTGGATTTAACACATTTAAGCAATTTGATTTAGTATCCCATTTAGATATAATTAGTGTCTCTTGGGATTTCAAAACTATATGAAGTAAAAAGGGTGAGTCTAAATTCCTTAAATAATCCCAATCACATTGGCCAACCTGAACATGCAAGTTTGCATATTCTAATGTTTGTACAACAGACAACAAGTTAGGATATTGAGGAGAAGACTCCAAAAATATCCGAACATCATTTTCATTTATACCTTGTACAAACAAACGACTATATCTAATAATTGTTTGGGATAATACGTTCATGCTATTTAATTCAGGACTATTTGAAATCTGGTTCTAACCCATCGAGATATCGAGTATCAATATTTGTTTGATTATCGATACCAAGCTCGGAACGATATTTTGCCATGTTGTTTTTTAAACTTTTATATCTTATGTGAAGAAATTCTTTTCTTCGAGTGCTTTTCGCTTTTTCACACCAATCCAAAACAGA
>JBJEOB010000139.1:0-1701 GCA_051880495.1 Lachnospiraceae bacterium | reverse complement strand
CAATGTCATTTAGATAATAATCTGAGTTAGATTCTTACAATAGGGTCTAACTCATTTTTTTTAATATTTTCAAAATAACTATTGACACAGTAGTTCAAATGTGCGGCCGCTCTCGCTGCTGATTGTCTAAAGAAGTGGCGAGAGCGGCCCTTGAAATTAAGTATAAATTGATTCTTAATTCCAAGGAGGACGCTATGAACTTTTCTGTATCTGTCAAAAATACTTTGATATCTGAAATAGATGCTATGTCAAACACACCAGAGTTATTCTGTAATAATCCTGATAAAGATTTCACACGACTTCGAAAAATCAGTTTTAAAGATATGCTAATGTTTCCCATTGTTATGGAAGGTGGTACACTTCGACATGAACTATACAAATACTTTGATTATGATTCAAAAACACTTTCCAATTCTGCCTACTGCCAACAACGGAATAAAATGAAAATTGATACATTTAAAACACTATTCCACAGATTCAATAACCATTATGCACCAAAACCATATAAAGGGAAGTACCAATTGATGGCAGCTGATGGATGCACTTTTACTTTTACCAGAAATCCTGCCGATATAGATGCTTATTATGGTCCTGATGGGAAATCCACGAAAGGGTTTAATCAAGTTCATACAGTTGCGCTTTATGATCTTGAAAGTGAAAGATACGTGGATGCCATTATACAGCCTATTCGTAAAAAGAATGAATTCAAAGCCCTTTCTGAACTTATAGATGCTTATACCATCCGAAACACTTCACCACTAACGCCTATCTTTCTGGCAGACAGGGGATTTTATGCATACAATGTTTTCGCACATGCTATTGAAAACAATGCTTATTTCTTGATACGGATCAAGGACCAAAACATGAAGCGTCTTACAGGCTGCGAGGTTCTGCCGGATCTTTTGGATAACGACATCACCAGGATACTTTCCCGTTCCAAAAATAAGAAAAAACGTAAACACCCTGAATTAGAAGACTCTTATAGGTATATCTGTAAAGCTGTACGGTTTGATTATCTGTCTCCGGAAGATATTTATGATGAATATATCGTAAATCTTCGTGTTTTGAGATTCAAAATAACAGAGGATTCTTATGAAAATATTGTTACAAATCTTCCAAGAAATGAATTTTCCAGTGAAGATATAAAACAGCTTTACCATCGCAGATGGGGCATCGAAACATCCTTTTGTAAATTAAAACATGTCATTGGAACTGGAAATTTCCATTCGAAGAAGCGTGAATATATCACACAGGAAATATGGGCCAGGTTGATTTTGTATAATTTTTGTTCCATCATAACACAACACGTTGCAATAAAGAAATGCAATCGGAAATATGAATATCAGGTCAATTTCACCGTTGCGTTCAATGCCTGCCATTACTATATCAGGCAGCATACTGGGGAAAAGCCACCCAATATAGAAAGCCTGATAGCACAGAATATACTGCCTATCAGGCCTAATCGGAATTATGCCCGCCAGCATAGATTCCAGATTCCAGTCAGCTTCACATACCGTTTTTCATAAAGAAGCGACTAAATACAGTATACCCTATTTTGAGGCAGATGAAAATCTGTCTTTTTGTCGTGTTTAATTTTGTCATGCTCATCTTTTATAAATCAATGATTGTATTCTTTTTCTCACATCCTTCAAAGTTATCATTGCTGAATCAGCAATAGCCATCGTTATCTAAATGACATTG
>JBJEOB010000138.1:0-36963 GCA_051880495.1 Lachnospiraceae bacterium | reverse complement strand
AACTTTAAGAGTTGATATCGGCAGAGTGGCAGCCCAGGCAAACGGCGCTGCATTTATGCATTATGGTGATACAGTGGTTTTATCAACAGCTACTGCATCAGAAAAGCCAAGGGATGGAATTGATTTCTTCCCATTAAGTGTTGAATACGAAGAAAAATTATATGCAGTTGGTAAGATACCTGGTGGTTTCAATAAGAGAGAAGGCAAGGCATCTGAAAATGCAATCCTTACATCACGTGTTATTGACCGTCCTATGAGACCTTTATTCCCTAAGGATTACAGAAATGATGTTACCATCAATAACATGGTTATGTCAGTAGATCCTGAGTGTTCACCTGAACTTACTGCAATGCTTGGTTCGGCAATTTGTGTTGCTATTTCTGACATTCCGTTTGACGGTCCATGTGCTACAACACAGGTTGGTATGATTGATGGTGAATTTATCATCAACCCTAACGCAACACAGTTAAAGAATTCAGATCTTAAGCTTACTGTAGCTTCTACAAAGGAAAAGGTTATCATGATTGAAGCAGGTGCTAACGAAATTCCTGAAGCTAAGATGATTGAAGCAATTTATAAGGCACATGAAGTTAACCAGCAGATTATCGAATTTATTGATAAAATTGTTGCAGAAGTAGGTAAGCCAAAGCATGAATATACAAGCTGTGCTATTCCTGAAGAGTTATTTACGGCTATTAAGGAAATAGTTCCTCCTGCTGAAATGGAAGTTGTTATGTTTGCTGAGGAAAAGCAGCTTCGTGAAGAACGAATCAGCTCATTAAAGGACAAGTTAAGAGAAAGCTTTGCTGAAAATGAAGAATGGCTTGCTCTTATTGATGAGGCTGTTTACCAGTATGAGAAGAAGACAGTCCGTAAGATGATTTTAAAGGATCATAAGAGACCTGACGGACGTGAGATTACACAGATTCGTCCACTTGCTGCTGAGGTTGATATTATTCCTAGAGTTCACGGTTCAGCAATGTTTACAAGAGGACAGACACAGATTTGTAACGTTACAACACTTGCTCCGCTGTCTGAAGCACAGAAGCTTGACGGTCTTGATGAGAATGAAACATCAAAGAGATATATGCATCATTATAACTTCCCTGCATACTCTGTAGGTGAGACAAAGGTTTCAAGAGGTCCGGGACGTCGTGAAATCGGTCACGGTGCATTGGCTGAGAGAGCACTTATTCCTGTTCTTCCATCAGAGGAAGAATTCCCATATGCAATCCGTTCTGTTTCAGAAACATTTGAATCAAACGGTTCTACATCGATGGGTTCTACATGCGCATCATGTATGTCACTTATGGCTGCAGGTGTTCCAATTAAGAGAATGGTAGCCGGTATTTCATGTGGTCTTGTAACAGGCGAGACAGATGATGATTATATCTTATTAACAGATATCCAGGGACTTGAAGATTTCTTCGGTGATATGGACTTTAAGGTTACAGGTACAACAGAAGGTATTACAGCTATTCAGATGGATATTAAGATTCATGGCCTTACACGTCCAATCGTTGAAGGCGCAATTGCAAGATGCCGTGAAGCAAGAATGTTCATTATGGATACATGTATGAAGCCTGCCATTTCTGAACCAAGACCGGAAGTTGGCCCATATGCACCTAAGATTGTTTCATTACAGATTGATCCTTCTAAGATTGGTGATGTTGTTGGTCAGAGAGGTAAGACAATCAACGCAATCATCGATGAGACAGGCGTTAAGATTGATATTACAGATGACGGTCAGGTATCAGTATGCGGTGTTGATGCTGCAATGATGGACAAGGCTGTTCAGTATATTAAAACAATTGTTACTGATTTTGAAGAAGGCCAGGTATTTGAAGGTAAGGTAATAAGCATTAAGGAATTTGGTGCATTTATCGAGTTCGCACCGGGCAAGGAAGGTATGGTTCACATCTCAAAGATTTCTAATGAGAGAATCAACCGTGTTGAAGATGTGCTTACACTTGGCGACAAGGTTAAGTGCGTATGCCTCGGTAAGGATAAGATGGGAAGAATCAGCTTCTCAATTAAGGATTGCAAGTAGTTAAAGTTATAATATTTACATGTGGAGGTTACAGTTATGACAGATAACAATTGCGCATATTGCGTTGAAGGTGAATTAGTTGCCAAATTTGGCATTAAGATTTGTGAGCTTGAAACATCCAAGGTTTATCTTTTTAAGGAGCAGAGCCATCCGGGAAGATGTATTGTTGCTCATAAGAAGCATGTTGGTGATATGAATGAATTAACAGCAGAAGAAAGAGCAGCATATTTTGAAGATGTTGCAAGAGTAGCAAGAGCTATCATGGCTGCTTTCCATCCTGATAAGGTTAACTACGGTGCATATGGTGATACAGGACATCATCTTCATTTCCATCTTTGTCCAAAGTACAAGGATGAATTTGAGTGGGGTGGAGTATTCCTTATGAATCCTGATAAGAAGTATCTTTCTGACGCAGAATACAGCGAAATGATTGAGAAAATTAAAGCTAATCTTTAATTAACGTAATAAAGGAGAATTTTTTATGTCAGGACATTCAAAATTTGCAAATATTAAGCATAAAAAAGAAAAAAATGACGCTGCCAAGGGTAAAATTTTTACAAGACTTGGTAAGGAACTTCTGGTTGCAGTTAAAGAAGGCGGACCGGACGTAAATAACAACTATAAGCTTGCAACTGTTGTTGCCAAGGCAAAAGCTAATAATATGCCTAATGATACAATTGAGCGTGCTATTAAAAAGGCTGCCGGTGACGCTAATGCCGCTAATTTTGAGTCGGTAACATATGAAGGATACGGACCAAATGGTACGGCAATTATCGTTGAAGCATTAACAGATAACCGTAACAGAGCTGCTGCAAATATCCGAAGCGCATTTACAAAGGGCGGCGGAAATGTCGGTACACCGGGCTGCGTATCATTCATGTTTGACAAGAAGGGTCAGGTTATCATTGACAAGGAAGAATGTGATATGTCTGCTGATGACCTTATGATGATTGTTATTGATGCAGGTGCAGAAGATGTTGTGGAAGAAGAGGACAGCTTTGAAATCACATCAGCTCCTGATGACTTTGATGCGGTTGTTAAGGCTTTAGAGGAAGCTAAGGTTCCAATGGCGTCAGCTGATGTAACAATGATTCCGCAGACATGGGTTGAACTCACAAACGAAGATGATATAAAGAAAATGAACAGAATTCTAGACCTCCTTGACGAGGAAGATGATGTTCAGGAAGTATATCATAACTGGGATGAGTAACCGATTATCTGTTTAAGGAAATGATAAACGCAATAGGTTCAAAACTATTGCGTTTTTTATATAATAGGAAATTTCAACGAAATTTCCTATTATATAAAAAAATGCTCCGCGAGGAACGCACTGCGGCGGATTGGAAGATTGTCGCAACGCGACCCGCCGCAGGCGGAGAATCTCGCAAGCGAGATTCTTTTTTATGTTCATATAAAGAGGTTATGGGAAATGAAAAAAGAATTTTTAAATGGTATTAAAGATGGTATACCAATCTGCCTTGGATATTTTAGTGTATCCGTTGCATTTGGTATGTCTGTTGTGCTTGCCGGTATGCCGATATGGGCGGCGGTACTTATGTCGATAACTAATCTGACAAGTGCAGGGCAGTTTGCGGCATCGAATCTTCTGCTTGCAGGAGGAACGTTATTTGAGATAGCATTAACGACGCTGATTATTAATTCGAGATATTTTCTTATGTCGTTTTCTATGTCGCAAAAGGTCGAGGAAAATATGAATATTCCTAAAAGAATGGGAATTTCATATGGAATTACGGATGAAATATTTGCTGTTGCTATGGGACATGAAGGCCCTGTCAGGGCAATTTATATGCTGGGCCTTATTATTACACCTGTTCTTGGCTGGACACTTGGAACTTTTGCCGGTGGAATAGCAACCAATTTCATGCCGGAAAGATTGTCAACAGCACTCGGAATCGCAATGTATGGTATGTTTATTGCGATAATTGTTCCCGAATCAAAAAAACACTATAATGTATTGGCAACAGTTATCATGGCAATTGCCTTAAGCATATTATTTACATATGCACCTGTTTTAAAGGAAATATCATCCGGTTTTTCCATAATAATTATTACAGTGGCAGTGAGTGTGATATCAGCACTGCTTTTTCCGGTTAAGGATGATAATGGGGAGGAATCAAAATGAATTTGTATTTAATAACAGGTATACTTGTTATGGCAGCTGTGACATATGTTATCCGATTTCTTCCTATGGTTGTTTTTAGAAAGAAAATCAATAATGTATTTGTTAAATCATTTCTTTACTATGTTCCATATGCTGTTCTTTCTGCAATGACATTTCCTGCCATATTTACATGCACCGGAAATGTAATTACAGGTGTGATAGGATGCGTGACAGCGATTGTTATTGCATATTTTAAAAAGAGCCTTTTAACAGTTGCAATCGGCTCAGCAGTTGCAGTTTATATTGCACAATTAATTTTTATATAATAGGAAATTGTACTGCAATTTCTCTATCTTGAATAAAAGTACTTGAATAATTTCCATATATATTGTATAACATATATATAACAACAAGTAGTATTAAAAACTACATTAAGAATACAAATGAACTACATAGAATTTTTTATATAATGGAGGACAATATTATGGAAATTAGAATTAAGGATCCGGGAAGCGCAATAACGCATTTTATTGGAATGATTGCAGCTGCAGGTGCTGCCATGCCTTTAATTTTTAAGGCATTTACTACGTCAGGCAAGGTTAGCGGTGTATCGTGTACCATATTTATGTTAAGTATGATACTTCTTTATGCGGCAAGCACGGCATATCATACGTTTGATATTTCAGAGAGGGTAAATCTTATACTTAAGAAAATCGACCATGCGATGATTTCTGTATTGATTGCCGGCTCATATACGCCGGTGTGCCTTCTTGTACTTGATAAAGCAGTTGGTATTCCGCTCCTTATCGTTGTATGGAGTATCGCTTTAGCAGGTATTGCAATCAAGCTTTTGTGGGTGACATGTCCAAAATGGTTTTCATCAATTCTTTATATCGGAATGGGATGGGCGTGTGTTGCAGCATTTTCAAATCTGTGGGCAAATTTACCGACAGCAGCATTTATCTGGCTTGTCGCAGGTGGTATATTCTATACAGTCGGCGGAGTAGTGTATGCGTTGAAGCTTAAGATTTTTAATGCAAGGCATAAATATTTTGGTTCACATGAGATTTTCCATGTGTTTGTTTTACTTGGAAGCGCATGCCATTTTGTAGTAATGTTTTGTTATGTAGCGTAATTGTATGTTATAGGCGGTTGCGATGTTGTTCAGTTTCATAACTACAGCAGTATCGTAACCGCTTATTTTTTTGTTGACATATATAGGAAACCTATATATAATTATATATAGATAATCTATATATAAAGAATATCTACATATAATCAGTAAGGAGGAAATAATATGGCGGTTGATAAAAGTTTAATTTCAGGGAGTATGACATTGCTCATTTTAAAGCTGTTGTCTGAACGGGAAATGTACGGTTATGAAATGATTGAGACTTTAAGAAGTAAATCAAATAATGTGTTCGAATTAAAGGCAGGTACATTATATCCGCTGTTACACGGTCTGGAGGAGAAGGGTTTCGTGACTTCCAAAGAGTGTGAGGTGGGCGGTAAGATTCGCAAGTATTATTTTATAACCAAATCAGGAAGGGGAGAGCTTGCCCAAAAGGAGTCAGAGTGGAAGGAATATCAGTCAGCAGTGTGTAATGTTCTCACAATGGGGGTATGCTGATGAAGGTTGATGAATATGTTACAACACTTTTGGAGCAGATAAGCAACAAAAAAGCCAGATATGACATTGAGAGGGAAATACGGCAGCATATTGAATGTCAGGTTGATGAATGCATGGAAGCTGGTATGAGTGAAGAGGATGCCGTTGAGTTTGCGGTGAGGGACATGGGAGATCCGGTTGTGGCAGGTGTAGAACTTAATCGTATACACAGACCTAAGATGGCATGGGGGATGTTGTCTGTTATTATATTAGTGTCACTTCTTGCGCTTGTGATGAAGATTTTATTCTTTAGAGATGGTTTTTCGGAACCTGTAAGGTATCTTGATGGTTCAGAAAACATTAAGGTTGAAATTATAAGAACTCTTATTGGAATTACGTTTATGATTGTAATTAATTACCTTGATTACAGCATAATAGGTAAGTACAGCAGGATGATTATGATTGGTATTATTGCAATATTACTATTACTTGGTCTTAATCCTGACAACATAGACTATTATGGTCATATTTATTATTTAAATATATTTGGTAATTTTGTAAATCCAAGATTTTTGTTACTGGCAATCATTCCTGTATTTGGAGGCATATTATATACTTACAGATACGGAAAAGATAAAGATATATTAAAATGTTTTATCTGGATGCTGATTCCGTGTATAGTTACTTATATATATATAAATTCTACAATTTTTGCAATTACGTTTTTTATGATAGAAATGCTTATCTTACTAATTGTCATATGCAGGGGATGGTTTAAGGTATCCGTCAAAAAATGGATTATGATTATTTCAGGTGTTGTGGTAACGATAATTACTTCTGTTCTGGGTATAAGTTACCTTTATGGCGGTTTTAGAAAAAATATGATTCTGGCATGGTTGTCCCCGGAAAAATATAAGTATGACAGCGGTTATCTTATTTTTAGGGTCCGTACAATGATGCAAAATAGTTTATTTATCGGTGACAGCAAACAGGAAAATATTCTTGATTTTTTTAAAATACATTCGCGGGATTATGTTTTGCTGTTTACGTCCGTAAGGTATGGAAGGCTGATTACATATTTATTAGCGGGGCTTACATTATTGGTTATTGGGCTGTTGTTTGTTGGAGTCCTTAGACAAAAGAATAAGCTTGGTCGTATTATGGGTATATCCTGCTGTACGGTTTTTCTAATACGCATTATTTTATATTTTTTAACCAATATTGGTTTATTATTTTCAAACGTTTTCGATTGCCCTTTCTGGGGAACCGGCAGTGTCACGCAGGTACTGCTTGATTATTTTCTGCTCGGTATACTGCTTAGCATTTACCGGTACAAGAATGTTCTTCCTGAATGCGGATTGGTGCCTGATACTGCAAAATTTGTGGCAGAAAGGCAGGCTTGAATAATCCAGAAAAATTGAATTCATTTTCTATCAAATAAAAAGAGTAACCTTTTAGTTGTAATTCAAGAAGGTTACTCTTTATTTTTGTGGAAATTTGTTTTTTATATTGCTTGTTCCGGAAATGTAATCCATGGAAACATCATAGAACTTTGCGAGATTTATTAAATTGTCAATTGGTATTCTTGTTTTGCCACTTTCATAATCTGAATAGGTACGTTGACCGATATTCAGATAATTGGCTATGGTCTGCTGTGTGTAAAAGTTGTCTTCACGTATTTCACGTATTCTTTCATTATATCTCATATTATTTTACCTCAGATTACAGTATAAAAAATATATCTGATTTATATTGACATTTAGAGTTATAAACTCTAAAATATAGAGTAAATAACTCTAAAAATTTCGAAAAGTAGATGTAAAAATAGTATTTCCCGATTATTCGTTTTTATGAATATGAAGTGATTTATTATTTTTAGAATACAGAAGGAAGTATACAAAATGATAAAGGATTATATTAAGTTACTCAGACCCAGACACTATATTAAAAATGCAATTATTTTTGTTCCATTGTTTTTTAACAGGGATATTTTTAATAGGGAAAAATTCTTCATGGCGTTAATTGGTGTGGTTTGTTTTAGTCTAATTTCGTCATCTGTGTATATCTTAAATGATATAAAGGATTTAGATAAAGACAGAAATCACCCACGAAAGAGGAACAGACCGATTGCAAGCGGTAGAGTAAGTGTAAAAAATGCAATAATTCTTATGATACTTTGTGTTTTAGCTGCAACAGGAATTTCAGTAATATTTCTTAATCCATGGAGTATGCCAATTTTATTTACCTATTTTATATTGAATGTTTTATATAGCTTTGGTTTAAAGAATACTCCGATTTTAGATGTATTTATTCTTGCAAGCGGATTTGTACTGCGAATTATTTACGGTGGAATTCTGACAGATGTGGTTGTTTCAAACTGGCTCTACCTTGTTGTTATAAGCGGTTCGTTATATATGGGGTTAGGAAAAAGAAGAAATGAACTGCAACGGCAGAGCGATACAAGAAATGTTCTTAAGTATTATTCCGAAGCTTTTCTTGATAAAAATATGTATGTCTGTGTTGCATTAGTAATAATGTTTTATTCATTATGGACGGTTGATTCAGGCGAATCTCTTATGGTTTTTACCATACCGGTTCTTATAATGATAATGATGAAATACAGCCTCAATATTGAGGGTGACTCCGATGGGGACCCTGTTGAAGTACTTTTACATGATAAGTACCTGCTTATACTGGCATTATTTTATATATTACTAATAATTTTGATTATATATGTTGTATAGGCGGTAATTATATGAACGTTTATGATTTTGATAAGACAATATATGATGGCGACAGCACTTTGGATTTTTATTTGTTCTGTCTTCGAAAACATCCTTCCATTATATTTTGCCTGAATATCCAAATAACCGGTTTTATAAAATATAAATTAGGGATGATTAATAAGACGGAGTTTAAAGAACAATTTTTTATATTTCTTAAAATGATTCCTGATGTAGAAAAATCAGTTAATGATTTCTGGAATAAATATGGAATAAAAATAAGAGACTGGTACAAAAAACAGCAGAAAAAAGATGACGTAATAATTTCGGCCTCACCTTATTTTTTATTATCTGATATTTGCACAAGACTGGGAATAAATAATCTTATTGCATCAAATGTTGATGGTAAAACAGGTAAATTTACAGGAAAAAACTGTTATGGCATGGAAAAGGTCCTCCGGTTTAAAGAAATGTTTCCAGACATGATTATTAATAATTTTTATTCGGATTCATATTCAGATGAGCCGATGGCGTCAGAGTCAGAAAATGCATATATAGTCATAAAAAATAAAATATTACCATGGAATAAAGTTTATTGAAAAGGAAAAAAAGATGAAAAAGTCAGTTAATATTTATAAGATTACAAAAATATATATCATTACATTTTTTATTATTATGGGCATTTATTGCGGAATAAGCGGTTCATATATGTGGGGGGAGTGGGATGATTACAGTCTTCCTGCTATCTCTATTCTTACTGAACATAATTTTGCAATTAGTGAAAATGATATTGAGTCATTCAAAAAAATTATACCAGAATGGGCGGATAAAATTGACAAATATAGTCTTTCGGGATATAGCACAAAAAGTGGCGAGGAGCTTTCATGGTATTTTCCTACATATTCAATCGCATGCATTCCAATGATGCTGTTGCTAATGTTTATGGAATTACCTGTAAGCTATGCTTTTGTATTTACTAATTTAGCTTTTTTGATGCTTCTATTAATTTTCATATGGCAACATCTTAAAGCAGAAGAATCTGTTAAACTTGCACTTATTGTATTATTAAGTGCTAATCCAATTGTATTTTATCTTGTATGGCCATCTGCTGAAGTTTTTATTTATGCCATGCTTGGGTTTGCAATGGTATGCTGGTATAATAACTGGTATAAACGTGCGGCTGTGTTCGTTTCTATTGCCGGAATGTTGAATCCTACAATTATGTCTGTAGGAATTATTATGATTGCTGATTATCTGATTAAAATTGGTAAAACCAGGCATAAAGGAGAAAATATTCTCAAAGTTTATATAAAGAATTTCAAGGATATAGTTTTATATGGTTCGTGCTATATAATTGGTCTGATTCCTATGGCTTATAATCTGTATAATACAGGACATATTAATCTGACTGCCTCGTACAGCGGTTTTACTACAGGTTCAGAATCAACATTTTCCAGATTTCTTGCGTATTTATTTGATTTTAATTATGGTATACTGCCATATTATCCGATACTTTTACTACTTGATCTAATATTTATCGTAATTGCGCTTTATAAAAGAAACTGGAATTTTATAAAATTTTCTGCTGCATTTTACTTTAGTATGATGATGTATTCAGTCATGATACATATAAACTGCGGAATGACAGGTATTGCACGATACAATGCATGGAATGCAGTTGTATTGGTTTTTGCAGTTGTGGTATTTTCTAAAGAACTGATATTGGGTAAAGTATATAAGAAGGCTGTAAAATATTTAATTATTATAAGCTCAATTATTTCGACGATTATAGTATTTTCATATGGTCCTTCAGGCGCCAATAGGACATCAAATTGTGACTGGACACCTATTGCTGGCTGGGTTATTGACAATTTTACATCAATATATAATCCGTTACATTCCACATTTTTCAGCAGAACACAGCATGTAGATGGCGGATACGAATATGAATTGCCAATAGTGTATACCAATAATGATGAAAAAGTAAGAAAAATATTAGCAACATCAGAAGAAATTGAATATTTAAAATTAAATTATGTATCAATGTCAGGTAGCGATGAAGAATTTATAAAGATATTAAACAAACTTGATGAAAACGAGGGTTATATTACAATCCCTAAGAAATTGGAAGTGATCAAAAAACCATTAAATACAGAAGACAGCCTTCTCGGAAAAAATTTTAAGATTGAACTGGATGCGGATTTAAAATACACAGATACTGATCTTGTAACCGGAAAGATTACAGTTTATAATATGGGCGATTCATTAATTGACATGTCATCAGGAAAATATCCTGTAAACATTGGAATCAGCATAGTAGATAAAGATAAAATTCTTATTGAAAAAGATTATTTACATATTCCAATAATGGAAAGTGGAATATTGCTAAGTAATAAGAATACAGAAATAAATTTGGATTTACCTGATTTGAAGAATTATATAGATGCAGGTTATGGAATTAGAATTGAGATTGTTCAGGAAGGTATATCGTGGTTCGCTGAATCTGCACAGTATATTTACTTTAATCTTCCCCTTGATACAGATAACAGTTTGTTAGGAAAGAATTTCAAATTAGAATTGTCAGGAGAACTTGTTTATAAAAAAGATAATTCTGTATATGGTGTTGTATCCGTTATAAATAATGGAAGTCCCCTTCAGAATTTGTCATCCGGTAAATATCCGGTAAATATTGGTATTAGTATTGTTGATAAAGATAAAAATCTAATAGACAAGGATTATTTACATTTATGTATTCAAGAAGAAGGTTTATTAAAAAAGAATGGAAGTGTTGACGTTATAGTTAATCTGCCTGATATGAAGGAGTATATAGACATGGGGTATGGAATTCGTCTTGAGATAGTTCAGGAAGGAATTTCGTGGTTTGACGATACGTCAAAGTATTATTATTTTGAATAATCATTATGAATAAACAAAGCCGCTTTTGACACGTCATCAAAAGCGGCTTTAATGTTAGCATATAATTATAAATAAAGGAATAATTTTATAAATCAAATCCGAAGTATCTTACAGCGTTGTTGTAAGAAATGCCTTCTACGATTTCCTTTAATGCCTTCTCATCATTTGGATATTCACCATTTTCAACCCATCCGCCGATAAGTTCACACATGATTCTTCTGAAGTATTCATGTCTTGTGTATGATAAGAAGCTTCTTGAGTCTGTAAGCATACCGATGAAGTTACCAAGTAAGCTTAAGTTAGCAAGAGATGTCATCTGGTTAATCATGCCAACCTTGTGATCGTTGAACCACCATGCTGAACCCTGCTGAATCTTGCCAATAGCCTTAGAATCCTGGAAGCAGCCGATAACTGTTCCGATAGCAGCGTTAACTGAAGGATTAAGAGAGTAAATGATTGTCTTTGGAAGCTCGTCTGTTGCATTTAATGCGTTAAGGAACTGAGCCATTTCCTGTGAACAGTCGTATGTGTTGATGCAGTCAAAACCTGTATCAGGACCAAGCTGGTTGTAACGAAGAACATTGTTGTCACGGATTGTGCCGTAGTGTAACTGCATTGCCCAGCCCATCTTGTTGTATTCTTTGCCTACGAATACCATAAATGCTGTCTTGAATTTAGCGATTTCCTCTGCAGAAAGAGCTTCACCCTTAACACGCTTTGCAAAGATGCTTTCAATTTCTTCTTCGGTAGATGGCTTGTACATTACATACTCAAGAGCATGGTCTGAAACGCAGCATCCCATAGAAGCGAAGAATGCCATACGAACCTTTAATGCTTCCTTAAGGTCAGCAAAAGAGTTAACTTTAACTCCGCTTACCTCAGCAAGTTTATTTACATAGTCAAGATATTCAGGCTTTTCTATATTCATAGCCTTGTCAGGTCTCCATGCCGGAAGAACCTGTACGTCAAATGTCGGATCCTCAGCAATAGCCTTGTGATATTCAAGTGAGTCAATTGGGTCATCGGTTGTACAGATTAAAGTAACATTTGACTGTTTGATAAGGTTTCTTACTGTCATGGAATCTTCCTGTAATTTAGCGTTGCAAAGATTCCATACTTCTTCGGCTGTATCAGCATTTAATACGCCGTTGTAGCCAAAGTATCTCTGAAGTTCAAGATGGCTCCAGTGATAGAGTGGGTTGCCGATTGCCTTTGTAAGTGTCTCTGCCCATTTCTGGAATTTTTCTCTGTCAGATGCGCCACCGGTGATATAGTATTCATCAACACCATTTGTTCTCATCTGACGCCACTTATAATGGTCACCGCCAAGCCATACCTGTGTAATGTTTTCAAATTTACGGTTTTCAGCGATTTCCTTTGGATTGATGTGGCAGTGGTAGTCAAGTACCGGCATCTTCTCAGCATACTCGTGGAAGAGCTTCTGAGCAGTTGGGGTAGAGAGTAAAAAATCTTTGTCCATGAATGGTTTCATGTGTGTAATTCCTCCTTATTTAAAATACATTTTTATAAAAATGTAAGTACTTTCATTAACTTATTATACAATATCAGGGATATTTAATCAATCAACTTTTGTTAAATAAAAGAGAGAAAAAATTGTTTTTCGATTGTGATATATGATATGATGTTATAAGGTTTAGTGGTTGAAAATAAAAAAGATGTACATCTATTTAGATAAGAGGTGAGGACAATGGGATTATCTTTTTCAAATATACATATTAGAAAAAATAATGAATTTAATTTAGATAAGCTTATTAATGAGATTACAGTAATTATGGAAAGTAAGGGATATTACGCTGCAATGCATGATGATGAGGATTTGGTTTCAGTAGATATATATAATCCGAATGGAAGCAATTGGGTTACAATCAGTTCGGATTGCTTTGAATTGTGCAATGACAATGATACGAAAGCATTGGCAAAACCGTTGTCACATGCATTTGGGACAGATATTCTTTCAGTTGCATGTTTTGATAGTGACTATTTATTTATGAACCTTGTCAATGAAAGCGATGGTACGGATGCATGGGTTAATGTGGGTGGTATTCCGGGGATGAAGATGCCACGGCGTACAGCTTTTGGCTCGTGGAAGAAGAAGGTTCGTGATATTGAAGAGTTTAAAAAGGTTATAAAAGAGGATCATTTATTTGCAGAAGATGCTCTATACCTGTGTGAGAATTTGTTTGAATTGGCGCCTGGGCAGAGTGTTGGTCCTTTATGCGATGTGGAAGAGGAGGAAAAGGAAGGCGTTGTTCGGCTGTACTTTTCTGTGCCGGAAAAAGAAGTAAAGGAACTTCCTTTCCTTGAAAATATGTCTCACAGCCTGATACCGTGCCGTATGGGAGAAGAACAGATTGTCTGGGTTGTGAATAATGGCGGAAAATCCCGCGGAATAGCAATTATATTTGTGGGAGATTTTATCGAAAATGACGAGATTACATATGAGAACGTGCAGTTTTTGTACCATGATACAAAAGGAAATCAGAAAAATGTACCAATTACGCCGGAAAAGGTTCATACACAAAGTGGCAGGTATATGTTGTACTGGGAGGATAAGGATTTCGTAATTCCTCAAAAGGTCAATCCGGATTTGCCATGGCAAAAAGCGTATGAAAAGAAATGGCGACAGTCACTAGGGGTTAGTTTTGTACCCAAGGGGAACGAGAGAAAGCGTCTTGATATAACAGTTTTTGTTGCACCACTTGAAAATTATGAGGCTGGTTCGTCATCATGGTATGTGTGGAAAGGACATAAAGATAAATTAAGTTATATTGACTGGTACAATCAGCAGGAAGAAAGTTTAAAGGCGCATAAACCGTGTAATTATATAAGACCTGAAGATTTTGATATATAAAAATCAAAGCGGTATTTAAAATTTAGTTGTTCCACGCAGTTTTAAATCAGCAGTGATACTCGTTTTTGACGGAACGTCGCTGCCGTTAAATACGCCCATAAGAGTGTTGACGGTAGTAGCGCATAACGCTTCAACCTTACTGTCAATTGATGTGAGTTCAGGCTCAGTACAGCTTGCAAGAATAGAATTGTTGTAACCTACTATACTAAGTTCATTAGGAACACTTATATTATGTTCATATGCAAATTTTAATGCACCGACTGCAAGTGAATCATCAGAAGTTACGACTGCATCAAAACGGATATTTTTTTCATAAAGCGTGTTCAGGTATTCTTTTGCACGAAGAATATCCTTATTACATAATTGCATGAAATCTTTCCTTGGTGCAAGATGATTCAGTTCAAGTGCTTTCCTGTAACCGGCCAGCTTGTTGCAGCCACTCTGGGAAGTACTTGTATAAAGATAAACTATATCTTTGCAGCCTGATTTAATCAGGCTGTCCGTTACTGAATATACAGCAGTCTCATCATCACACAGGGTAGAGTATATGTTATTACCGTCAAGAAAACAATTGACAAGCATAACGGGAATTGTTTTGGCTGCTTCTATAATATACTGATTGTTTTCCTCTGCTGAATCAAGAAATTTGGAACCGACAAGAATAATTGCGTCAACACGTTTAGAAATAAGAAGTTCACAATATTTCTTTTTTATGTCATGACTGGTACCTGTACAACACAGAATGGAGTCGTAGCCGTTGGCACGAAGCTCCTGCTCAAGATAATAGACAGCATTGGCAAGGTAAACATCGGAAGAATCAGTACACATTATACCGATTGTCTTCATGGTATTAAGACCAAGACCTCTTGCAAAAACATTAGGAGTGTAGCCAAGTTCATTCATGACATCAAGTACACGCTGCTTGGTTTTTTCACTTACGTTGTTATTACCGTTAAGAACACGGGAAACAGTAGCAATAGAAACGCCAGCTTTTTTTGAAACATCATAAATGTTCATGCGAAACCTCCCTTTTACAAATATTGAGTAATCGTAAAAATCGCATATGTAAGCACTTACATATTGATAAAAATATTATACAATGGTAAAATGAATTATACAAGTAGACTTTTTACAAAAATATTTAATTTTGTGATTGACTTCTTGTGTTTTTCACTATAATATATTATATGTAAGCGCTTACATTTACATTTTTGATAAAGAATTATGTAAGCACTTACATTTTGGCGTTTAAAATACGCCGACATTAGTACCAGATAACAAAAGGGCTTACCCTAATATAAAATAAGGAGACAAAAAAATGCAGAGATTAAACAAATCAATTACAAAGGCTGTAGACAGACCTGTAAAGGTTCTTCAGTTTGGTGAAGGTAACTTCCTTCGTGCTTTCGTTGACTACATTTTTGATGTAACAAACGAAAAGACAGATTTCAATGGCGGTGTTGTTATTGTTAAGCCTATTGAATTCGGTAACCTGGATCGCTTCCATGAGCAGGAGTGCCAGTATACACTTCAGTTAAGAGGATTTGTAAATGGTGAACCAAAGGAACTTACACGTCAGATTACTTCTGTAGTTGATGCCGTTGCAGCAATCGACGATTATGAGAAGTATGTAGAGTATGCAACATGTGATACACTTCGTTTCATCGTATCGAATACAACTGAAGCAGGTATTGTATTTGATGCAAATGATAATGATCCTGAAGCCAGACCACCTAAGACATACCCTGGTAAGCTTACTCAGATTCTCTACAAGAGATATCAGAAGTTCAATGGTGCTAAGGACAAGGGTCTTATTCTTCTTCCTTGCGAATTAATTGCAGATAACGGTATTGAACTTAAGAAGTGCATTATGCAGTTTATCGATCTTTGGAAATTACCTGAAGAATTCAAAAACTGGGTTAATGATGCATGTTCATTCTGTCCTACACTTGTTGACCGTATCGTTCCTGGTTATCCAAGAGATGATGCTGCTAAGCTTTGTGAAGAGTGGGGATATGAAGATCAGTTAATTGACAGAGCTGAAATATTTGGCCTCTGGGTAGTTGAATCAGATTCAAACCTTCCATTAGAGCAGCTTGAGAAGGAACTTCCATTCAAGGAAGCTGGACTTAATGTAGTATTTACAAAGGATCATCATCCATATAAGGAAAGAAAGGTAAGAATCTTAAATGGTTCACATACATCATTTGTACTTGCTTCATTCCTTGCAGGCAATGACAATGTTGAAAACTCAATGAAGGATCCTGTAATCAGAAAGTACATGGAAGAAACATTATATGATGAAGTAATTCCAACACTTTCACTTACAAAGGAAGACTGCGAAGAATTTGCAAAGGCTGTTATTGACAGATTCCTTAATCCTTTCGTAGACCACAGATTACTTAGTATTTCACTTAACTCTGTTTCTAAGTGGGAAGCAAGATGTTTACCGTCATTCTTAGGATATGTAAAGAAGTTCAACAAGCTTCCTAAGTATTTAACATTCTCAATCGCAGCATTAATGAGTTTCTATTCAACAGACAAGGATGGCGAATTAAACGGCGGTTATGTACTTAAGGGTAACAGAAACGGTGAAGAATACATTATTCAGGATGATAAGGCAGTTCTTGAGTTCTTCAAGGCAAATTCTGTAAAGAGTCCGGAAGAATTTACTAAGGCTTATTTAGGAAATACCAAGTTCTTCGGCGGAGAAGATTTAACTAAGATTGATGGTCTTGTAGATGCTGTTGCAGGTTATATCGCAGATATCAGAACAAGAGGCATGAGAGCTGTAGTTGATGATTTAACAAAATAATTAGGAGATATATATATGCAGGAAATTATTAAGATTAATTCCAGTGATAATGTTGCTGTTGCATTAAAACCAATATCAAAGGGTACAAGCCTTGATGTAGCAGGTACAACTGTTGTAACCGTGGAGGATATTCCACAGGGTCATAAGTTTGCAATTAAGCCGATTAAGAAGGGCGAGCCGGTTATTAAGTATGGTTTCCGTATTGGTAACGCACAGGAAGACATTGAAACAGGTGCGTGGATACATACACATAACATAAAGACAGCTCTTGGTGATTTGCTTGAATATGAGTACAATCCGACAGGTGTTGACGTAAAGCCTACAGAAGAAGCATTTTTTGACGGTTATGTACGTGGAAACGGTAAGTACGGTGTTCGTAATGAAGTATGGATTATCCCTACAGTAGGATGTGTTAATTCAGTTGCGAAATCAATCGAAGCCAAGGCAAAGGAAATGTTAAAGGATTATCCTAATGTAGAAGATGTTGTTGCATTTACACATCCATACGGCTGTTCACAGATGGATAATGATCAGGAAAATACAAGAACAATTCTTGCTGACCTTATCAATCATCCGAATGCAGGTGCTGTACTTGTACTTGGACTTGGCTGTGAAAACAGCAACATTCCTGTAATGATGGATTATATCGGTGAATATGATGAGAAGAGAGTAGGATTTATCATCAGCCAGGATTATGAAGATGAGATTGCTGCTTCACTTGATAAGTTAAAGGACCTTATGTCATTTGCAAATGGCTTTACAAGAGAGCCTGTTAACGCAAGCGAACTTATCATCGGATTAAAGTGTGGCGGTTCAGACGGACTTTCGGGTATAACAGCTAATCCACTTGTTGGTTCATTCTCTGATATGCTTATTTCTAAGGGTGGAACAACAATTCTTACTGAAGTTCCTGAAATGTTTGGTGCTGAAACACTGCTTATGGACAGATGTGCGGATGAGGAATTATTTAATAAGACTGTCAGCTTAATCAATGATTTCAAGAATTACTTCAAGAGTCATGATGCTGTAATTTATGAGAATCCGTCACCTGGTAATAAGAAGGGTGGTATCTCAACACTCGAAGATAAATCACTTGGCTGTACACAGAAATCAGGTTCTGCAATGGTAAGAGGCGTTCTTAAATATGGTGAGAAGGTAACTAATAAGGGACTTAATCTTCTCAGTGCACCTGGAAATGATCTTGTTGCTGCAACTGCACTTGCTTCATCAGGAGCTCATATTGTACTGTTTACAACAGGTCGTGGAACACCGTTTGCATCACCTGTTCCAACTGTAAAGATTTCAACAAATTCACAGCTTCACGATAAGAAGACAACATGGATTGACTTTAATGCAGGTGAACTTGTAGAAGGCCAGACAATGGAAGACATGACTAAGAAAATGTTTGACTATGTATTATCTGTTGCATCAGGTAAAAAGGTTAAGGCTGAAATTAGTGGATTCCATGATTTTGCAATCTTTAAACAGGGTGTTACACTGTAACTTAATAAAATAATATAAAACTCTGACTTTGAGAAAATCACAGTCAGAGTTTTTTCTATCTTGTGTAAAAAAAATCCTGCCGGAAATATCTCTCCGGCAGGAAAAATTTTAAGAAGATAAAATTTTGGATAAAAACTTATCTCTGAACACGAGCACCTGCGCCACCCATGATAGCTTCAACTTCTTTCTTAGAAGCCATTGTAGTATCACCAGGAGTTGTCATTGCAAGAGCACCGTGAGCTGCACCATAGTTAACAGCTGTCTCAGCATCGCCTGTTGTCATAAGACCATAGATAAGACCTGAAGCGAATGAATCGCCGCCACCAACACGGTCCATGATTTCAAGTGCATCATACTGTTTAGCCTTGTAGATTTCACCTTCTGCCCAGCAGATTGCAGACCAGTCATTAACGGTAGCAGTCTTAACCTGACGAAGAGTAGTAGCAACAGCCTTGAAGTTAGGATATGTAGCTGCAGCAGTGTTGATCATCTTCTTGTAACCATCGAGGTTCAATGTCTTTAAGTTAGCATCGTTGCCTTCGATTTCGAAGCCAAGACATGCAGTAAAGTCTTCCTCATTACCAATCATAACATCAACATACTGTGCAATTTCCTTATTAACTTCCTGAGCCTTTGCCTGTCCACCGATAGCAGACCACATTGAAGGACGATAGTTAAGGTCGTAAGAAACAATTGTTCCATACTTCTTAGCTGTCTTGATTGCAGCAAGAACTGTCTCACAAGACTGCTCAGAAAGAGCTGCGTAGATACCGCCTGTATGTAACCATCTTACACCAAGTGTTCCGAAGATATATTCGAAATCGAAATCTTCAGGAGTAGCCTGAGAAATTGCAGTATTGGCACGGTCAGAACATCCAACGGCACCACGGATACCGAATCCTCTTTCTGTGAAGTTGATACCATTTCTACAGATACGACCGATACCATCAGTTTTCTTCATGTAGATAAGGTCAGTATCAACGCCACCCTGCTCGATGAAGTCTTTCATAAGAAGACCAACTTCGTTATCAGCAAAAGCAGTAATAACGGCTGTCTTCATACCGAAAGCTTTGTGAAGTCCACGGATTACATTATATTCTCCGCCGCCTTCCCATGCACGGAATGATCTTGCTGTACGAATACGACCCTCACCCGGATCGAGACGAAGCATAACCTCTCCTAAAGATACGGCATCATACTTGTAAGTTCCTTCTGGCTTTAATTTTAAATCCATAGTTTAAATTACCTCCATAAAATATAGTAAATTTATTATATCATAAATTCGACAGGAATTCTATATAAATATGAATGTTTGTAAAAAAATAATATGGTCAGATGTTTATCTGATAAGGGTGTTTGGGGTTAAATATTCAATTGACAAAAGATATGGTAGATTTTATAATGTTACTAGCAAAATTTTATATTAAAGGAGATATTTTGTAAAATGGATAAAGTTATTGAAGAACTTGGTAAAATCGGTATTGTTCCGGTAATTGCACTTGATGATGCTAAGGATGCTGAACCCCTTGCAAAGGCATTAATTGCAGGTGGTCTTCCATGTGCTGAGGTTACATTCAGAACTGCAGCTGCTGAGGAGTCTATCCGTATTATGGCTGAGAAGTTCCCTGAAATGATTGTTGGCGCAGGTACTGTACTTACAACAGAGCAGGCAGACCGCGCTGTAAAGGCCGGCGCAAAGTTTATTGTAAGCCCTGGTCTTAATCCAAAGGTTGTAAAGCATTGTATCGACAATGGCTATCCAATCGTTCCTGGTACAAGCAATCCTTCAGACGTTGAAGTTGCAATTGAGTTAGGTCTTGACGTAGTTAAGTTCTTCCCTGCAGAAGCAGCCGGCGGTCTTAATATGATTAAATCTATGGCAGCTCCATATACCAATATGAAGTTTATGCCAACAGGTGGTATAAATGCAGGTAATTTAAAGTCATATCTTGATTTTGGCAAGATTGTATGCTGCGGCGGTTCATGGATGGTTAAAAAGGACCTTGTTTCAGCAGGTGATTTCGCAACGATTGAGAAGCTTACAAGAGAAGCTGTTGATACTATGCTTGGTTTTGAAGTACGTCATGTTGGTGTTAACTTATCAAGCGGTGAGGAAGCTGAAGAACTTGCTGATACATTCAACAAGATGTTCAGCTTTGAAAAGAAGGTTGGAAACAGCTCAGTATTTTCAGGTATCGGATTTGAACTTATGAAGAAGCAGGGCCGTGGAACACATGGTCACATTGCAATTGCTACTAACTATATCGAGAGAGCAATTTATCATCTTGAACAGAGAGGATATGAGTTTGAAGAAGAATCAAGAGTAGTTAAGGAAGGCAAAACAAAGGCTATTTATTTCAAGGGTGAATTTGGCGGATTCGCTATTCATCTTGTACAGAAGTAAAATTATATCATAATGACATTTATAATGGAGGATTTTTAAAAATGGCAAAAGTTGTTACTATGGGTGAAATCATGTTAAGATTATCAACACCTAACCACGAGAAATTTATTCAGGCTGATGAATTCGATGTTTGCTACGGCGGTGGCGAGGCAAACGTTGCAGTTTCACTTGCTAACTATGGACATGATGCTGAATTCGTTACAGCAGTTCCTAACAATGAAATTGGTGAGTGTGCTACAGCAGCTCTTAATAAGTATGGCGTTTCTACAAAGAACGTTGCTAAGTGTGGTGAAAGACTTGGTATCTACTATCTTGAATCAGGATGTTCAATGAGACCATCCAAGGTAGTTTATGACAGAGCTCATTCTTCAATTTCTACAGCAACAGCTGCAGATTTTGATTTTGATAAGATTTTTGAGGGCGCTGACTGGTTCCATTTCACAGGTATTACACCTGCTGTTTCAGACTCAGCTGCAGTATTAACAGAAGAAGCACTTAAGGCTGCTAAGAAGCATGGCGTAAAGGTTTCAGTTGACCTTAACTTCCGTAAGAAATTATGGTCTTCAGAGAAGGCTCAGAAGGTTATGAAGAACCTTATGAAGTATGTTGACGTATGTATCGGTAATGAAGAAGATGCTGAACTTGTACTTGGTTACAAGCCTGGTAACACAGATGTAACAAGCGGTGACCTTGAACTTGCAGGTTACAAGTCAATCTTTGAGCAGATGGTTGCAGATTACAACTTTGAGTACTGCATCAGCTCATTAAGAGTTTCTCATTCTGCTTCAGATAACGGCTGGTCAGCTTGTATCTACTCAAGAGACACAAAGGAATTCTATCATTCAAAGGAATATTCAATTCATCCAATCGTTGATCGTGTTGGTGGCGGAGATTCATTTGCAGGCGGCACAATCTGTGGTTTCCTCGATGGAAAGAACTTCAAGGATGCTCTTGAATTTGGTGTTGCAGCTTCAGCTCTTAAGCATACAATTCCTGGTGACTTCAACCTCGTTTCAAGAAAAGAAGTTGAAACACTTGCAGGCGGAGATGCTTCAGGACGTGTTCAGAGATAATTTATCTTAAATATTAGCGTTTGGTACGCGATTATAGAGGCTATTGCGCTATGTTTATAATAAGAAAGCAGTAGCCTCTTTCTTTTTATTGAAACAATGATTTAAGGGGAATTTATGAAAGAATTGTTTGGAAACAAATATGTTCGTGTAGCATGTCTGGTTGAATTACTGATTGTATTATTTTTCGTGGTTCAGTGTTTTCTTCCCTTAAAAGAGTATGAAATTCCATACTCAGATATGGTATATGTGAATGGAAAAATTGTTGACGGAAAAGGTGTATATACTGACAGTACACTTGGGACAGAAGGGTATTTTGTATATGGTCCGTCATTTGATATAAAGAGTGGTGTGTATGATATTACGATTGCATATCAGACGGATTGTCTGAACAACCGGATTGTAATTTCAGGTAACAACCAGAATTATAATAGTGTTTTAAAAGATAATTTTGTACTGAATCCACTGCTTAACAGCCAGAAGTTTACAATCTGGGTGAATAAAGAAGTCCGTGGATTCGCCGTTTCGGTTATATATGACGGAACTGAAAATTTTCTGATTAAAAGCATTAACGTTCATGAAACACTTGGTGGCAGGATTTATGCATTAATTAAGTGCATTTTCTTCCTGATGCTTATCAATGTTATTGCATATGTAGCATGGTTAGCAGTCAATGGTAAAATAAGCCGGGAATCCCTTCATGAGAAAATGATTCTCGGATGTATCATTTTATTTGCATCGTATCCGCTTTTTACCAGCTTTCTTACAGAGGGTGATGATATTGTATTTCATCTTCTGAGAATAGAGGGAATCAAAGATGGTCTGCTTGCCGGACAGTTTCCGGTAAGAATTCATCCATTTCAGTTCAGGGGATATGGATATGCAAGCTCGATATTTTATGGAGAAGCACTGTTATATTTTCCTGCGGTTCTCAGATTGTGTGGATTTCCGCTTCAGACTGCATACAAGATTTTTGTCTTGTGTGTCAATGTGGCAACTGCCGTGATTGCCTATCGGGCAATGCTTAAAATCACTAAGGATAAGAATATTGCCATGATTTGCTGCATGGCATATGTTCTGGCACCATACCGTCTGACGAATATTTATGTGAGATGCGCTGTAGGTGAATACTGCGCCATGATTTTCTGGCCGTTAATTGCAAGCGGGCTTTATCAGCTTTTTACGACAGACATTCATTCCAAAGAATATAAAAAAATCTGGATTTTGCTGGCGGCAGGATACACGGGACTGATTCAGACACACATATTAAGCTGTGAAATTGCAGCGGCAGTGTCGATTATCATATGTCTTATTTTGATAAAAAGGGTTTTTCGGAAAGAAACTCTGGTGGAACTGGTAAAATTTTTCGCGGTGACTGTACTTATAAATGCTTTTTATCTTGTTCCTTTCCTGGATTACATGATGCAGGGAGGCGTCCTGATTACGGACTACGGTTCAGTTCAGACCAGCCTGATACAGGGGAATGGAATTTATCCTGCACAGCTGTTTAATTTGTTTGTCAATGGAAGCGGGATGGCATATGGTCATGCGGTAGAGGAATACAAGGTTCTTGGAATGCAGGAAGAAATGGGAACCACTGTTGGTATTACACTGCTGTTGGGGATTTTGCTGTTTATTTACCTTTTCCTTGGATTTTATCAAAAAATTAAAAATAATCGTTTCTATAAAACGGCAGCACTCATGAGTATTGGAGGAATACTTGCACTTGCAATGTCAACCAATTTGTTCCCATGGGACAGCTTTTGCAGAAATTTTGGCAGTCTTGTTTATAATCTTCAGTTTCCGTGGCGTATGCTGTCAGTTGGAACCATTATTTTAACGCTTCTTTTGGGATGCGTTCTGGCCATTGGAAGGGACTGCCTTGAATCGATGCAGTACAGAACGGTCATTTCGGTATTAGTTTTAACCAATATTATTACTGCAGGTTATATGCTTTATGACCGTCTGAATACCAGTGAGGGCATGTATGTATATGATGCCACCTGTTTTGCCAATAAAGGGTCCGGTTCTTTGAATGAATATCTTCCTTCAGAGACGGATTCGATACTGCTAAATGATTATGAACCACACGCGACAAATAATCTGACCATGTCGGATTATGAAAAGGAATATACAAATATCAGTTTCCACATTCGTGAAGAAAAAAATATTCAGGGAGAAGTCAAAGTTCCGTTATTGGCTTACCGGGGATATGAAGCAACCGATGACTCGGGAAATCATCTGGAACTTGGAAAAGATGAAAATGCTGTTTTGAAAGTCATGATTCCGGCAAAATATGAAGGAACGGTTTCAATCCGTTATGCAGGAATGTGGTATTGGAGAGTGGCGGAAGTAATTTCTTTAATATCTTTTATTATTTTTATACTTTTTGCTATAAAGTGTAATACAAAAGATGCCGATATAAAATAAGATTAAGGTGTATTATGCCCTTTTGGGATATTTGCTGCAGGAGGAAAGTTCTGTATGAATATAGTTAAAAAATTTTGGAAATATATATTGGGTGCAGTTGTAGTGCTTGGTTCATCAGGTGCTTTACTTGCATATGTTCTTGCAAGTAATGACCCTGTAATTAATCTTATGACACCGGATTCGTACAACTTTGATTCGGAGGAAACATTTTCACTTCAGGCTACCGTAGCAATTCCTGAATATGCAGGAACGAACGCAGATGCACTTGTGATGACTAATCTTGAGTGGACAACAGGTAATTCACAGATTATCGGACTTACAGATGCAGGTATGACGGGAACTTATGGCAGTTCTGCGATAGGCCAGATGGTTATGGCCAAGGCAATTAAGGCAGGACGTACACAGGTTACGGCTACGTTTTATTACAAAGTTGATGCTGACGGAAAGGTGACTGATGAAGTATTTGTTCCGGAGAACCGCTCTGAATTTGAAAGCATTAGTGTTTCTTTTCAGTCCTCATTTACATGTAATTTTGTGACGGAATTTGACCCTGCGGATGGTTACTCTGATGACAGAGTGTATAATACAGGCGTTCAGATTCGTTTTAATGCTAATACATACACGGAAGACCCTATTTATGTATCTAAGAACAATGATGTAGTTTCATGGGGAAAGAATTCATTTGAATCCGGATATATAAAGGTTGAAAAGGGTGGTGTAAGTGATGTTTATATAAGACCTGAATCAGGTTATGATGCTGCATCACAAACACCTATTCCGGGTCTGTACAGACGTGTGACAATAAGAGGTGCCGTAAGATTTACGGATGATACATATGTATTACCTGCAACAAATTATGGCCCTCAGACAATAGGCTCTAATATTGATACATCTGATAATTCAGGTGTGTCATATACTACAACAGATGCGTCTGTTGCATATATGGAGAAGAGTGTACTTATGCCTGTAGGTGCGGGATATGCCACAATTACTGCAGGTATTAAGGATTCTACCGGTAATTTTATGGTATTTATGCCGGGCGACCCGACAAATGAGGTTAATTCAGCCGATTCGATTGACGTAACGATACCATTTGTCTGGATGCAGAATGGAGCAGGTGTTCCTACACTGACACAGAATCTCAATGTCGGTGATTTTTATCAGTTAAAAACAAATGCTACAGACACATCAACTGTAACATTTACATCGTCAAAGCCTTCAGTTGCTGCAGTTTCTAATGATGGTAATATTACAGCAAGATCAAGCGGTACAACTACAATTACAGCGAAGGTTGTAAATGGTGCATTTACTGAAACAATAGAAGCTGTAGTCAATGTTGTTGATACATTCAGCTTGAGTACAACATCAGTTGCAATCGCTGTAGGCGAATCATATAATCTTGAAGCAATTGGTTCTGCTGATGGTGCAACTGTGACATTCACTGTTGATGGTTTGGCACCGGAAAATGCCAATGGCGGACTTAAGGCTGTAGTTGATGAGGACAATCCTAACATTTTAAAGGTGACGGGTGTCCTGGAAGGCACATATACGGTAGTTGCCAGAATGGAACTTAACGGTATGGTTAAGACCGCAACAGCGACAATTTCCGTAAAAACACCGGTTTCTAAGATTACTATTGAACCTCAGACATTGAATCTTAATGTAAATGAGACTGCTAATTTAAGGGTACAGGTAGAGCCAAACACAGCTTATAATAAAAATGTTGTATGGGTTTCTTCAGACAGTTCGGTGGTTGAAATCGATACTGATTCCGCAACGGAATATGAAGTTACGGTAAAGGCGAAAAAAGGCGGTATTGCTACAGTAACAGTAGTTTCAGTAGCTGATGGTACCAAGTATGCTTCCTGCACAATTAATGTCAGGGAGGCGGTTACCGGAATTGAACTTAATGAAAGTAATGTAACGGTTAACATGATTCAGATTCCTGAATATGTTCTGCTTGCAACAGTATATCCTGTAAGCACGGGTATTGCTGACGGTGTAAACAGAAATGTTATCTGGTCATCAACGGATGAATCAATTCTTACGGTTGACCAGAATGGTAAAGTTACATTTGTTGCACCGGGTAGTGCGGCTGTAGTGGCAAAGACAGAAGATGGTGGATTTACGGCATACTGTAATTTTGTAGTTTCAGTTCCTGTCACTGAAATCAAAATAACATCGGATGATTTGATTTTGAAGGTTGGAGATGAGACAACGTTATCGGCTGAAGTTTTACCTCTGACTGCGTCAAACCGTACCGTTGTATGGAGTTCTACTGATGAAAATGTTGTAACAATTGACACCAATGGTACACTTAAGGCATTAAAAGCAGGTCATGCAGCGATATTCTGCCGTTCGTTAGACAGTGGTGTCGAGGACTATATAAATGTTTATGTAAAACAGCCTGTGTCAAGCATAGAGTTAAATACACACCAGATAACGGTTCCAAAGGGAACGGTATTCTGGTTGTACGCTACGATTTTACCTGAAAATGCAGATGTAAAAATTGTTGACTGGTCATCAGGCGATGAATCACTTGCCACTGTAGCAAGTGATGGTATGGTAACTGCGCTGATGCCGGGTGTTGTAACTATAACGGCGACCAGCAGGGATACGGGGGATTCTGATTACTGTATTGTAACAATTGAGGAGCCTGTAACGTCTATACGACTGTTGACAGGTGATTCACAGACACTGTTTGTCGGTGCACAGTTTACGATTGTACCGGAAGTACTTCCTGTTGATGCACCTAATAAGGCAGTAACTTACAAATCGACTAATACGGATATTGCAACGGTTGATGACAATGGTGTTGTGACAGCCGTAATGGGTGGTACATGTGATATTATTGTTACCACGGTCGAGAGACAGTTGACGGCTGTATGTCATATTACGGTAAAAGAATATCTTGCAACAATTACGCTGGATAAATCATTTACATATATTAATGTTGGTTCGTATGTCGATATCATTGCAACAACAACCAAGGATACGGCTTCGAATAAGAATATAATATGGAAATCGTCAAACGAAGCAATTGCAAAGGTTGACCAGTCAGGCAGGGTAACAGGTGTTGCCTATGGAACGGCGGTAATTACGGCAGTTGCGGAAGATGGCGGCGGTGCAACGGCATCGTGTGTTGTTCAGGTTATTGAACCTGTAACATCAATTGTAATTAATCCTTCAGAATTAAGAATGCTTGCCGGAGACAAACAGCTTGTAACTGCTACAATTGTACCTTCGACAGCTTCAGTTAAGGCGTTAAAGTGGGAATCATCAGACAGTTCGGTTGCTACGGTTGACCAGGATGGTGAAATAACAGCCGTATCGGGTGGAAAATGTCGTATCTATGCATATTCAACCGACGGAAATAATATCAGTGCTTATTGTACTGTATACGTTACCAATAAGGCTCTGGCAACAAAGCTTACATTAAATTCGTCTGATATCAAAATTAAGATAGGCGAACACAGACAGCTTACTGTTAAATCAATTCCTGAAAAGCTTACCGAAGAACTTGGATGGTATTCAACAGACACAGGTATTGTTACTGTTGACCAGAAGGGTAATATTGTTGGTATTGCTGAGGGCGTAGCCAATATCGTTGTCTACGGTAAGGAAAGTGGTGTTGAAACATCATGTAAGGTTACTGTTGAAAGTGATACAGTTAAAGCAACATCAATTAAGCTAAATTCAACAGAGATTACAATGCTTGCCGGAAAAACGAGACAGTTAACAGTCAGAATGACTCCAACGAATTGCACTGAGGCTCTCAGATGGTATTCTACGGATACATCTGTAGTAGTTGTTGATGCAAATGGTAAGATTTCGACAGTTGGTCCGGGACAGGCTCAGGTAATTGCTGTGACAGCTACTACGGGCTTAGAGGCATCATGTACGGTACATTCAATAGCTATCAGCCGTTCGTCAGTTACACTGCAGCAGTATGATCCGTTCCAGTTATATGTTGATGGAGCACCAAGTAAGGTTTCATGGAGAACAAATAATCCTAGAATTGCTACCGTTTCATCTACAGGAGAGGTAATAGGAAGAAAAGCAGGAACAACAACTATAACTGCAACAGTTGACGGAAAGACTGTAACCTGTACAGTAACAATTACAGAAGCTACAAAATATTAAAAAATAACGGGTGTTTCCCAATGGGAAATGCCCGTTTCTTTTAGATGGTGCGCATGGCAACGCACGATACTGTATAAATTAGAAAACCCTCAAGAAAATCTTGAGGGTTTCCCTAATGTTAAAATATGAGGGGGAGATAGAAAGATTGTTAATCTAACTATCTTAAGTAAATATTATAATAACAAATAGTGAACAAAATGTGAACAAATTGTAAAGTAACTGTAAAGATGTGTCGAAAAATTAGAATATTAGGTAGATACATTTATTGAAATATGATAGTAAATGTGGTATGATAAAGTTCATGTAGAATATTATGATGGAAGGCTATTATGAAGAATAAAGATTTTGAATTTGATGTAGAAAATGTAAAAGAAGCAGAGGATGCATATGATTATAGTGATTTAGAGGATTTATCACTAATACCGCCAAAGAAAAAAGAAAACAGGGCACAGACTCTTGAGGATAAAATTGAGGAAAAAGCAGGCAAAAGCATAAAGTTTTTGGGCATTTTTATAGCTGTTTTGTTAATTGCAATTGTTGTAGTTGTTGGAACGATGTTTATTCTGGATTACTCAAAGAAAAATACATTTGTATACAACTATAACTGCGGTGTGCAAAGTTACAGGGATGCCGATTATAACAAGGCAATTGAATATTTTGAAAAAGCATTGACTTATGAAGAAAGCGATAAGGTTAAGGAGCGTGTTTTCCTTTATAAATGTTACAAGACAATAGGTCAGGAAGACAAAGCCATAAGTGAACTTGTAGAGCTGTTAAATTATGACCCGTATTATGTTGAAGCTGTTACGGTTGTTGCAGCATATTACTACAAATGCGGTGCATTGGATAAGCTTGATGAGATGATTGAAAAATATAAGGGAACTGAAGTTGAAAGTGCACTTGCTGCATATATGCTTGATGCACCGTCCGTTTCACATGACAGTGGAAAATATAACGGCTCAATAGCTGTTGAAATGATTTCAGCAACCGGTGATAATATTTATTATACTTTAAATGGTAATGATCCAACTGTTTATGATACATTATATACGGGTCCGGTTGTTATCGGTCAGGGAATTACAACATTAAAGGCAGTTGTTATCAATGATGCAGGTATTTCAAGCTCTGTTGTGGAATATCAGTATGAAATAGAATTTGTTGTTCCGGATGCACCGGAAGTTAATCCGGCAAGCGGTAATTATACCGAAAACCAGAAGATTGAGGTATTTAACATACCTGATGGTACAACGGCATATTATACATTTGATGGAACCATACCGTCATTAGAGTCTGAAAAGTACACGGAGCCGATAGATATGCCGGGTGGAAATAATATCTTCTCCGTTGTATGTATCTCGTCAGATAATATTTCAAGTGCTGTGGTTAAGCGTAACTATAATCTTAAATTGTCTGATAAGTATACATATGAGGGTGCTCTGGAAGCGTTGAAGTATGTTCTTATCAAGAAGAAGGATATTTCATCGGACGCAACGCAGAATGCCAATGGTGAGGAAATTAAGTTTGTCTATTATGCAAAAAGAAAAGTAAATAATGCTGAAATGTATCTGATTTATTACGATATTAAACAAAATGATGAATTTATCCGTCAAAACTATTATTGGGGCGTAAATGTACAGACCGGCGCCACATACAAGGTAACTGAGGATAATGGTGTATTTACACCGGAAGAATATAAGTAACTGGAGGTTAAATATGTATAAAATCTTAAAAGCCGAGAAGTTGGCAGAAAAAATCTATTTAATGGATGTGGAAGCTCCAAGAATTTCCAAGTATTGTCAGCCGGGTCAGTTCATTATTGCCAAGATTGACGAGGCAGGAGAGAGAATTCCTCTTACGATATGTGATTATAACAGGGAAAAAGGTATAATTACAATTGTATTCCAGATTGTAGGCGCATCGACAGAAAGAATGTCAACCCTTAAAGCAGGCGATTATTTCCGTGATTTTACAGGACCGCTTGGACAGCCATCAGAATTTGTTCATGAAGATATAGAAACACTTAAGAACAAGAAAATGCTGTTTGTTGCAGGTGGTGTTGGTACAGCCCCGGTATATCCTCAGGTAAAATGGCTTCATGAGCACGGAGTCAGTGTTGACGTAATAGTAGGAGCCAAGACTAAGGAACTTCTTATTCTGGAAGAGGAAATGAAAAAGGTTGCCGGCAATCTGTATATTACTACAGATGACGGTTCGTATGAAAGAAAAGGAATGGTAACGGAAGTTATCAAGGATCTTGTAAATAATCAGGGTAATAAATATGATGTGTGCGTAGCAATCGGACCAATGATTATGATGAAGTTTGTCTGCCTTCTTACAAAGGAATTAAATATTCCTACAATTGTTTCATTAAATCCAATTATGGTTGATGGAACCGGTATGTGTGGTGCATGCAGAGTATCTGTTGGTGATGAAATCAAATTTGCATGTGTAGACGGTCCGGAATTTGACGGTCACAAGGTTAATTTTGACGAGGCAATGAAGAGACAGCAGATGTATAAGACTGAAGAAGGAAGAGCAATGCTCAGATTAAAAGAGGGCGATACACATCACGGTGGATGTGGTAATTGCAACTAATGTAGTGTTCATACAGTTTAGGAGGTTTATATTTAATGGACGTTTTAAAGAAAGTGCCTGTCAGGGAACAGGAACCTGATATTAGAAATAAGAATTTTGATGAAGTATGTCTTGGATATAATATGGAAGAAGCAGTAGAAGAGGCTTCAAGATGTATTAACTGTAAGAATGCACAGTGTATGAAGGGATGTCCTGTATCTATTAATATTCCGAAATTTATTAGTGAAGTAAAGAGCGGCGACGTTAAAGCTGCATATAACACAATCAGTGAATCGTCAGCACTTCCTGCAGTTTGTGGACGTGTATGTCCTCAGGAATCACAGTGCGAGGGTAAATGTATCCGCGGATTTAAGGGTGAGCCTATATCAATAGGTAAGCTTGAACGTTTTGTCGCTGACTGGGCAAGAGAAAATAATATTAAGCCGGTTGGCTGTGAAACAAAAAATGGCAAGAAGGTTGCCGTAATCGGTTCCGGTCCTTCAGGACTTACTTGTGCAGGAGACCTTGCAAAGCTTGGATATGATGTGACAATTTTTGAAGCACTTCATGAAGCAGGTGGTGTTCTTGTGTACGGTATTCCGGAATTCCGTCTTCCAAAGGATACGGTTGTTAAGCATGAGATTGAAAATGTAATCAGTCTTGGTGTTAAGATTGAGACAAACGTAGTAATCGGTAAGTCTATCACAATTGACCAGCTTCTTAGTGACGAAGGTTTTGATGCTGTATTTATCGGTTCAGGTGCCGGTCTCCCTAAATTCATGGGTATTCCTGGTGAAAATGCTAACGGTGTATTCTCTGCCAACGAATATCTTACAAGAAATAACCTTATGAAAGCATTTAAGGAAGAATATGATACACCAATCAGACCCGGTAAGAAGGTTGCCGTTGTCGGTGGTGGTAATGTTGCCATGGATGCGGCAAGAACAGCATTAAGACTTGGTGCCGAGGTACATATTGTTTACAGAAGAAGTGAAGAGGAACTTCCTGCAAGAGTAGAAGAAGTACATCATGCAAAAGAAGAAGGCATTATATTTGATCTTCTTACCAATCCTAAAGAAATCCTTGTCGATGAAAACGGCTGGGTAAAGGGCATGACATGTGTTAAAATGGCACTTGGAGAACCTGATGCATCAGGCAGAAGAAGACCTGTTGAGGTAGAAGGTTCTGAATTTGACATGGAACTTGATACTGTTATCATGTCACTTGGTACTTCACCGAATCCGCTTATTTCATCAACAACAGAGGGTCTTGAAGTTAACAGATGGAAGTGTATTGTTGCAGAGGAAGAGACAGGAAAAACCTCAAAAGAAGGCGTTTATGCCGGTGGCGATGCGGTTACAGGTGCCGCAACGGTTATTCTTGCAATGGGTGCAGGAAAGGCCGCAGCTAAGGGAATTCATGAGTTCTTAAGCAACAAATAATTAAAACGGTAATAGAATGAATAAAGGATTTATATTCGATATGGACGGTGTTTTGTTTGACACCGAAAAATTATATGAACGTTTTTGGATAGAGGCAGCATCTTTATATGGTTATAATATGACCGCAGAGGATGTTGCCTCTGTTCGAAGTACGGATTCAGGTATGGCGCGGAAAATCCTAAAATCAAGGCTTGGAGATTCGTTTGATTATGACTTCATTAAGAAGGAAAGAATTCGTCTGATGAGTCAGTTTACAAATGAAAATGGTGTTGAATTGATGGATGGAGTAATTGAACTGTTGGATTATCTGAAACAAAACAATTACAGGATTGCACTAGCAACTACAAGTAATTTTAACCGTGCAGAAGATTTCCTTAACAAAGGGAAAATACGAAATTATTTTGATTATTTAATGACCGGGGATAAGGTTGTTAAATGTAAACCTGATCCGGAAATATACATCAAAGCAGCAAAAGGCCTTTTGCTTAACTGCGAGGAATGCTTCGCCGTTGAAGATTCATATAACGGAGTCCGTTCGGCATACAGTGCAGGCTGTAAGGTTATTATGGTGCCTCATATGGACAATCCCACAGACGAAATGAGAAAAAAGACTACGGTTATATTAAATAACTTAAGGGAAATAATCGGATTTATAAAATAAGAAAGAGTAATTTTAGATATGAAGTTTTTATTTTATCTAAAATTACTCTTTTTTGATTAAAATAAAGAATCGTAGGTTTCATCAATCAACAGGTCAATCATTTCTTCAGAAGCATCCGGAAACTGAGTGGTAAGAATTGATTTCATCATTGCAATTCTTGTAAAATAAATATCTTCACTTCCGTCAGAGTCGTTGGATACACATGCCTCCAGCATTTCCTTTATTATATTATCTTTAATGTAGTTTTTAATACGTGCAATAAATTCTTCTTCACCCTGTGCATCATCATTAATCTTTTTGGCATTTTTAAAAGCGTTAAGTGATACCAGTAAAAATATAATAAACATTACATACATTACTGAGTAGAAAAGTATTTTGGAAGCTCCATATGTATGGAAAATGCTTATTACGCCGGTAAGATTAAGTGTTATAATGATGATTCCAATAATACTGACAAATAAAAATGTGTATCCGGTAGAAAGATGGTCTTTGGCTCTTTCTTTGTGTGAAACAAAGCTACTTGTATATTTTGGGTGTGTAATGTTTTCTTCATCGGTTTCATCGTTTTCGTAAACTTCATCAAAGCTGTCGTGTTCGAAGGTTTCATCCTGTTCGATTATTTCGTCTTCTTGAGAGTTTTCTTCAATAATTTCATCAAGTGTTTCGACAAGCTGTGTGCCGCAGTCAGCACATTCTAACCTGCCGTTAATATATTCTGATTTACATTTAGGACAAAATGACATATTAATCGTGGTCTCCTTAGTTATTTATTTAATTATTATAATTATATAGTAAATATAGAAAAATGAAAAGGATTATGTTAAAATTAAATCTATGAAAATCACATTAATAACAGTTGGAAAAATTAAAGAAAAATTCTATAAGGATGCAATTGCAGAATATACCAAGCGTCTGTCACGGTATTGTAAGCTCGAAATTATAGAGGTAGCTGATGAGAAAACCCCTGATCATGCCGGTGAAGCTGAAAATAAAAAGATTCTCGCAAAAGAGGGCGAGAGGATATTGTCTCAGTTGAGGGAAAACACGTATGTCATTATTCTTGCAATTCAGGGTAAAATGCTCGATTCGGTTGAATTATCTCAGAAAATAGATAATCTGGCCATAAGCGGCAACGGTGATATCACATTTATAATCGGAGGGTCATTGGGACTGGATGATGCTGTTATAAAAAGAGGAGATTTCCTTCTAAGCTTTTCTAAAATGACTTTTCCGCACCAGCTGATGAGAGTAATTCTGCTCGAACAGATATACAGAGCGTACCGTATTTTGTCAAACGAGCCATACCATAAATAAAATTTACTTTGCAAAAATGACAAAATATGCTATTATAAATTATTGTAAGAAAAATATTAATAAACAATGGAGAAGAGAGGATTATGTTAAAAAAATTAAGATTACTTATTGTTGGGTTAGCCGTATGTGTTTTAACCGGATGTGGCGGTTCGTCTTCAATTGACGGCGCATTGTACACCAATTACATTCAGGCAGTTATGGATTGCAGTTATCATGGCGATTTTAGTAATTATATTAAAGTTGTTAATGATGCAACAGCAGGTGATGCACAGCAGGTTTATGATGACACCGTTGATTATTATGCATATCAGCTTATGTACTATAATGGTGTAAATGATGAGGAAATATCAGACGAGCTTTATAACCAGTATGTTTCCCTTGCTAAGGAAGTTATGTCTAAGACAAAATATACTGTAAACAATGCTAATGAGGTTGAAGGTGAGTATCAGGTAAAGATTGATATTACACCTATTGATTTTAATGATATTACCAATGATGAAATTGATAAATACTACAATGAATTCATAGCAATGTTAAGCGATATGGATACTGACAGCTTTACAGAAGAACAGTGGACTTCATATGAAGAAGCATATGGTAATGGCGTTTTGGAAATTCTTAGGAAATATGTTTCAAAGATTGGATATAAGGATCCGGTATCAAAGATTGTAATTATCAGTTATGATGAGGATGGTTTATTTGGCATTTCTGACCAGGACTGGTATGATATTGATGATTATGTAGTAGATATGAAGAATTAATAAATATGTTGTTAATTGCAGGATGTAAAAGAAGTAATAAAATATTTTGAGATTGTACCGGTCTCCAAAAGTTAGATTTTTTATTCTGACGATTGGAGGTCGGTATTTTTTTTAACATATGTAACTAATAATAGAGTATTGGTGTCATTATAGTTAGATTAATTTATAAAGGAGTGATTATTTGATGGATGATAGTAAAATCATCATGTTATACAATAATAGACAGGAATTGGCTATTGTTGAAACAAAGAAAAAATATAATTCCTATCTTTTATGTATTGCAAATAATATTCTTCATAATCCATTAGACAATGAGGAATGTGTGAATGATACATATCTGAAAACATGGAATTCTATTCCACCGGCACAACCAAATTCTTTCAAGGCTTTTATTGGGAAAATAGCAAGAAATGATGCATTAAATAAATTACGGGATTTGTATAGAGATAAAAGGAAGATATTATGTATAGCCGAAAATTTTGATGAACTGGAAAATATGTTTTCTTCAAATAATATAGAGGAAAAAATAGAAAATAATCATATTGAAGAGATTTTGAATAATTTTTTGAAAGACTTATCTTTGAAAAAAAGAGTTATTTTTGTACGCAGGTATTGGTATTTTGACTCTATAAAGGATATATCTGAAAGAACGAATCTTTCTGAAAGTAATGTAAAGATTATACTTAAAAGAGAAAGGGATTCTTTAAAGAAAATATTAGTGCGGGAGGGTGTTTTATGAATGAAATAAAATATGCTATAGCATTAAATAATATTAGTGAAATTTATATAGAGGAAGCTGATATATTTTTTGTCAAAAGAAAAGAAGCAAAAAGATATGCTTGGACTTTGAAGGTGGCGTGCTTAATTGCTTTTTTTTTCGGAATAATGTTCATTCTTCAAAAAATATCATTATATTCAAATTATAGTGATATTCTTTCTATACAAGCTTATGAATTAGGAAATGAAGAATATCAATTGGGTGTATCACTCCATGAAATAATATATGCAGATGAAAACAAAGTTATTTTATATGATTTTCGTGGAATATATGTATACAGCTTTAATAAGGAAAAAATGATTGGATATGCTGATTTTAGAAATATAAATATGGATATAATACAAGGTGATAATCCCACATTTGTCAAGGTATTTGAAGATGGAGAAATAATTATATTTTATAATAATGAACATAAATATATATTTGACGTAAAAGAAAATAATGTTAGAGAAGTGAATAGCTACGAAGAACTTGATGAATCAAAAGAGTATCATATAGATTCAATAATATTGGGAGAGGAAAATTCTATATCTGATAATCAAATAACATATGTGGGGACAGATGGTGCATTTTTGACAGTAGAGATTGATTATAATGAGATAACCGGTGATGAACCTGTAAAATATAAAAATATATTCATTATCAGAGTGAAAGATGGCACAAAAAGTCATTATAGATTGTTTAAATAGTATAATAATTTTTATGAAAATATATAATAACTAGATAGTGTCAAATGACCTATGAAAAAACTGGGCAAAGAAAAAAAGCTCAGATGA